>CAWVYO010000019.1:0-25887 GCA_963934385.1 uncultured bacterium | reverse complement strand
GTCTGGGCCGTGTCTCAGTCCCAGTGTGGCTGATCATCCTCTCAGACCAGCTACCCATCGTACCCTTGGTAAGCCGTTACCTTACCAACTAGGACTAAATAATGGGCCGCAGGCCGCTCCTTTGGTGTCCGAAGACTTTCACCAACCTTCCTTATAGATGGTTGGCGATATGCGGTATTAGCTCGAGTTTCCTCGAGTTATCCCCCGCCAAAGGGTACGTTACCTACGTGTTACTCACCCGTTCGCCACTCCTCACCGAAGTGAGTCGTTCGACTTGCATGTGTTAAGCCCGCCGCTAGCGTTCGCTCTGAGCCAGGATCAAACTCTCCAGTTTAATCTCTAATTCTATATTGAACCAAACGAGAACTTCTACCTATTTTTCAAAGACCGACACGGCTCATTTGCCGCTCGTGAGGATGAGAAGAAAGTCCTCTCTTCCTCAAGCCCACGCCTTATAACAGAACGTGGTTTGACGTCAACAAACTGAGCCAATTTTATTGCTCAGTTTGTGACTAAAAATGGAATAAGGAGTCGTTACCCCTCAATATCGTATGGAGAAACCTCACAATCTGGGTCAGCTCCATCTATGAAAGTATCACCATCATTATCAACGGCATCAACACACTCGCCTGAGTAGTCGTCACGCGACTCTGATTGGGTCTTCTGACCATTGAGGACACAGTATGGGTCCTCAGCGTCAATGAGACCGTCTAAGTCGTCGTCCTGACCATTAGAGCATATCCAGCTGGAGAGCTCCTCATCGTCATAGCCAGTCTCACAGTCCGTGGCGTCTTCCGCATCAACCCAACCGTCACCGTCGTCATCGATACCATTTGAACAGTCATAGTCCACAGAGAAGTCACCAGCCTCTTCAAACAGGTCGTCAGCATCTTCACAATGAACATCTGCTTCATCTATGTAACCGTCTAAATCGTTGTCAACGCCGTCGAAGCATTCACCTGGGTCCTCAAGGTCGTCTGTAGCTGAATCACAGTCGCCGTCTTGTCCGTCAACTAATCCATCGCTGTCATTGTCGACACCATCGCTGCACTCACAGGCGACTAGGTCGCCGTTATCATCTTGACAGTAGTCGGTGTTAACCTCGCCGCCTTCAGGGAAGTCCTGACAATCAGGATCCTCGTCGTCAGCCCAACCATCACCGTCGTCATCGACACAGTTACCGCAATCGTCAGCAATGGGAGGGGGAGTCCAATCATAAAGACCGAAGTCGCCTGTGACATATGCGAAGACCACTACTGGTGGCTTGGATGGATCATCCAAAAGTACATCCCCTTGGAAATCTGGGGCCGCTACTTCGTACTCTGTTGTACGAGTAACCTCTAGCACTACGTAACCCCAGCCAGCCTTGGTGGGATCTCCGAATGTGTATGAAACAGAGTCACCAAGACCAGAGGTAGAACTCCAATCAAGACTGGCAGATGGGAATTCGTAGAAGAGCTCAACTGGCATCTCCATAACGCTCCTACCGCTCTCTTCATCTACATTGTAGTCGTCTGGAACAGTAATACTAGCCCTTACAGGGTAGGCATCTGGCCCAAGCCAGCTGAAACTCATGTAGGTTAGAGTGAAGCGGACAAAGCTGTTGGCTGCCAGTACATCGTCGTTAAGGGTCAGCTCGCTAGAGTCAGCAGCATCCCACTCAAACACGATGGCAGTCTCATCCAGATCAGTCAAGCCATCGCCGTCTTCGTCAAAGCAGCCCTCAAAGGCGCCGATAGACCAGAGAGTGTCATTATCCGCGACAGCCCCGATACCTTTTGTGACGTGCATCTCTATGGGAGCTGGCAGAGCCAAAGCTACATCGATAATACCAGCATCAGTAATAGTAAGCGATACTTCAGACTCCTTAAATACACCGATATCACCGCGCCCACCTGCGAAGAAAGACTCTGGGACTGGCCAATCTGCTTCGTAATCAAACGTATGGGCCTCTTGGTACTCATCAGTCTCGCAATAACGCAAGGTACCGACGTGGTACTCAATACCGCGAGAGCCTTCTTCTCCACAGTCATTGTCAGAATCAAGCACACTGTCGTCAGATGAGTAGGAGTAGGTCTCGCGACCATCAAATCCAGGAGACTGCCACGACAGGAGATTATCCACGTTGGCGCAGAAATTATCATCCTCGCGCCACACATCATTAGTCAACTGAAAGTCGAAACCGTCATCATTTGCAGCGTCAGACACTGTCTGTCGCAGATCCTCGATAGCAAAACCGATGTATGGGAAGCTTACTTGGCCAGGAGTCTCCAACGTCCAATCGTCAATGGATACATCCACGCCACCATAGAAGCCAGCCGTTTGACTGTGGACTCTGGAGAATGAGAAATCAAAGAACTCAGAGTTACCTGTAGTCCCTGAGAAGCCGTTCCAAATGATATCAGAACAACCAACGCCGTGATCCTCAAGACCACCGTAACAGGATGTCCAGTAGTTCATAGCGACTACGTAGCCGACCTCATTCGGGTGGGAGAGTGCGCCCATCTCATATGTGTAGAGACCTTCTGTCTCATCAAGCCCTCCAGCCGTTCCTACGCGAACAGTGACGTCACCGCCCTGGATTGGCCCACGTGGGGACAAAACAGTAATCTCGGTGTCTGTAACAGACAAGATTTCGGCATTAAGAGACCCAAAGTATACAACTACACTTAAGTCCGTACCAAAGTTTGATCCTGAGATCACGACCTCTGTACCGCCAGTGTTACCGCGCTCTGAACCTACGTCGACACCCGCTACGGAAGGAGCGTTTGCATCGTCTGAGTAGTATGGTGTTCCACCCTCAACACACCCAAACAGGGTGACCGATAGAACTGATATTGGAAAAAATATTCGTCTATTCATCTTAGTTTTCCTCGTCAGAGTTATCAAACCAGAAACGGCCGATCTTCATCGCGTGACTGCGAAGCATAATGGGGGTAATGTCCCGTCTGTTACCTTGCTGGTCACGGACTGCTGGGACAGTCATTTCTGTGCTGTGTACACGACCTATGAAGAAGATTGAACCGCCCGCTTCTCGTTGCTGAGCGTAATCCCAAGCCTCGCCCAAATGATCCATGTTGAGAGTAAACTCACCGTCGTCCTCAAGCAGACAGCTAACTTCAGCTACCGTTAGACCTGGGTCACCTTGCAAGGTAGGCACGTGGTCTACTAGGTCGCCGCTATCATCTACGCTTCCCAAGCTAGGGTCAAACACGTTCGTTATGTCATCACCATCCTCACAAGGTAGCGGTTCTCGATATCCGACCGGCAGATCGCCTATAGCTTCACCATCTTCCACGGCCCTGTTCCACTTATTGTGTGCACTTTGGGGTGCGTCTGCGGCGTCAACGCCTACACGCTCAACAACAAAGTTCTGGTTTTCAGTGTCCACCTTGCCCAAGAAACGTACATTTAGCACCATCTGTCCATCGCCCACTTCTCCTGGATTCCAAGAAAAGTGCACCTCCTGCTCGTGATCGTCTTCACCACTAGTGTCCCAAGGGGCTGTGTATACCTGACCCACGGGGTTAGCTTCCGTGGAAGATATAGCAGGAGTATCAATACAGTCTGCTAGACCACTGGGGGCAACGCCACCCAAGTAGCGCATACAGACAGACTGGGATCCACCTACAGCGAGCTGTTCACCCCTAGAGTCCCAGAGAGGCCCCTCCCACTCCATCATGATATCTCCTGGCAGAGCTGGCAGAGTAAGAGTCTCTGCGTCAGCTGAACTAGGTAATGGAATAGAGGATACAGGTGCCTCGTCTGGTGAGATTCCACCTGGGAAAACGAATGATACTGTAGTCCCAGGCACGTAGTTAGACGGACGAGCGACAACCTCCACCATATCCTCAGGAAGGTTGGAGTCGCCTCTCTCTAGTCGTGTCAAGGGATCAGCTATCCAGCCTGAGATGCCTTGATAGTAGACAAAGACATCCTGCATATCTGGAGGGTATTCCTCTGGGACACGATCCATGGGGAATACAGATACTGGAGAGCCAAGCTCGGTCTCCATGGACTCGAAAACGACATTATCACCAACATCTGCGGTCCTAGCACCCAAGAACGCCATGGGGTCCTTAGTAGTCCAACATGTGTCTGGAATCTCTGGCGGGATACCCACTGCTCCGTGGTGTACATCAGGAGCGGCCACTCGGTCCTCAAACACAAAAGCCAGACCATATATTAGAGCATATGGAGGCGCAAATCCCATCATCTCCGGGTTTACCTCCGTATAGGAGAGGAACCCGAACGCTCCGATGCTAAGAGCACCTCCAGCCAAGTCCATATGATCGTACTCAATAAGACCACCAAAAGACTCAGGAGAGGGCCCTATATCGTCAGGGTTGTTTCCAACACCAATCATTTTGACGTCTGAGGGATCAGCGGGGCGTCCACACGCCACGCTAGCCGCCAAGAACAGAAGTAACGAAAAGTTTCTCATACTCATCACCTACCAGCTTGTACCGAGGCCAACGTATACACGAAGTCCACCGGGTTCAGTTTCATTAGAGAGTGAATCACCAAGAGGTGAAGAAGTTGTGTCGCCAATATCATCGCCATCCACATCGAACGGACCCCGTACTTCATTCAAGCCATAGGCTAGCCTGAAGAAACTGTTCCAGTAGCGATTGTTGAATAGCGCCGCTCCCACGCGAAGCTCAAAGCCCACGTCAACCAAGACGCGACAAGGAAGAGTTAATTCCTCCGCGCATGATGTCGGCGAGTTTTTGTATGCGTAGTCCTCGAATGGTGTCTCGCGAGTCACGTCATCTGGATCTCGCGCAATACGCTCGTCGAACGCATTGGTGTAATAAGAGCCCGGCTCACTAGGTGGACGATACGACCACAAGTTACCCGCAGTCCCAAAGAACTGTCCATAGATGTTCGTGAGGTACATTGGTCCAATCGCACGAGATATTCTAGTTGCGATTGGGAACCTATAGGCAAGGTTGAGTATCGCCATCGTCTCTCCCGAGAGGGAGCCTGCTGGGAAACCTGCAAACTGAGTGTTTGGAGAGATAGAACCTGGCCCCCAGAAGTATGGGTGACGGCCACCAGCCTTGAACTCGTCCCAGCCAAGAACGTTGCGATCGATCCAGCCTACCTGCATATCAACCTGCAGAGTAGGATCTCCCTCAGGAGCGCCCCGCAGTTTGTTTATGTAATCAGGGACCGCGATGTGATGAGTATACCTAAAATCGTAACTGTTGTAGCTGTAAGCATCTAGAAGCTCACCATCATCAACACCAACTCCACCGTACGGAGCATAAACCAAGTCGGTGTAGCCACGGGTGTAGTTGAAGTCTAAGGAAAACCCGCCTCTTGGGTTGGGCGAGAAGTAGTGGCGACCAGAGATCGTAGAGTACTTCACCGCAGCAAAGATGTTGAACTGTTCGATGTAAGGCTCGTAATCTGCGCTATCAACACCCTTGAATGCATACCTAACGGCAATAGCGCCGAAGTTAGCTGAAAGAGCGCCCATTACCGGCATCTCTACAGAAACAACGCCAATGTCAGCGGTATAGATGTTCTTGGATTCGATTACTGTCGTGTCGTCTGTCGTGTTCGAATCATCGTCCACATCAATAGCTATTCCGTAATCGCCCTTTCCTGTAATAGTGCGAGCCATCAACATTATAGTTGGAGTCCAAGCCTGGTACAGGTACTGAGCCACAATGTCTGTGTCTTCACCGAACATAGCCTCTGCAAAGAGAAGGTGATTCTCAGCAAAGTCGAACAGAAAGAGAGAAGCGCCGCCCTGAACACCCCAGTTGGTTAGGGAATCGTTTGAGTACCTGATGGATGGAGTCACTGAAGGAGCTATTAAGTTTCCAGCAGCCCTATAGGGGGTCGTCACACTTTCGTACTCCGACAAGTCCTCTTGGAAGGCCAGGAACTCCACGACTTCTTCCTCATTTGGAGAAGTCTCGAAATATTCAGTGGCATCCGAGTTCATAAACTCAGCTCTTGATAGTCCATAGTTTTTCTGACCGTGACCAGTGTAGTACATGTACAACAGGTCACCCTCAGGGGTCAGGTTTGGCGCCTCTGCACCACCAACTACGTTGGTGATCTGGAGCGCTTCGCCGGTCTCAGGGTCCATTGAGAAGACATTGAACATCCCACCTACATCAGCTGTAAAGTAGATGCGACCGTCATTCCCCCAGTGGGCATCAAACTCTTCCCACCTGTCCCAAGTCAAAGGACGAAGACCAGTTCCATCCGCATTGACAACCCAAAGATCGTTGTGGAAGTTGCGGAACATAGTAAAGACGATCTGGCTTCCGTCTGGGGACCAGTCTGCTCTCTGCATCCACGTACCGTCAGCGAAAGTAGTTAGATGTTGCTTGTCCTCACCATCCATGCCGATCGTTACGAGATTCAAGGTACCGTCTGTGTACTCAAAGTAAGCAACTCTGTTTCCGTCTGGGCTCACAGCGGGCTCAACGCCACGACGTGTATTTGGAATAGGTCTGAAGGCGTCTGGATTCCAATCCCTGACACCCCAGTTAGTACCGGGTGTAAGGCTTGTGTACTCGCGACCGTCTTCATCTCTCTCGTAGCTTTCCAGATCGATAACCCAAAGCTCTTTCCAGCCATAACCATCAATCTGATCAAACGATATGTGAGTCAATGATTCCCAGAAGCTTGGCAACATGTCCTCACGTCCAGAAACAACAACAGAGGTTCCATCGGGAACAAAATCCCAATCATGCCCGAACTCCATAGGAATTGCGGCGCTGTTGTCTCGAGAGTTCTGCGCTACCTCGCTATCGCCAGAGTAACGTCCACCGAAGGCATACCAAGCCTCAACCGGAGTCTCGCTTACGCGTAGTCTACCCCGGTTATTTGAGGCGATCGTACTACCATCTTCTGAGTAGTGTGGGTAGAAGTTGAACACCCCTGAAGCTTCCATTGCGGCTTCACGGTCGCGCTGACGCTTACCGTACCAAGCGTCGCGAGCATCCGGATCGCGATACTGCCATTCTGGGCGGGCTGTCATCAATTCGTGTCCAACGACCTCACCTTCAGACTTCACGCGATCGCGAACGCCTTCGTAACTTTCAGTGAGAAAGACTACCCAATCGTCGTAAAGAGTCTCGCCGTCAATGCCGAGAACATCCTCTATTACGTCGGCCCAGTCCAGCCTCCAACCCTCGCGATAACGGAGTGCAAACTGAGCGTAAGTGTCAGGACCAAAGCGCTCGCGAAGGTAAAGAGCGAAGTTGTAACCCTGCTGGTAACCGCGCTCACCGTCAAATCCCCACTTGTCGATCCGCGTAACCCACTCATCGAAGGTGAGCAGACGGTCTTCGAGGACTGTCATTCTGATATTTTGATCACGGGCGGCAGTCCACCAGTTGTAACCAGCCTCATCAGACCAATACTCAGCACCACCCTCTGTCCACCAGAACGGATCCGAGTCCATTAGAGAGAAGGATACACCTATGTCGGCGTCCAAAATTCCGTTGGAGTAAAGCCCACCAATATCCAAGCTGCTAGTGCCCTCTCCGAGAGGTGTGTTGGCCTTAAGAGAGACCACGTGTGCAAACTCATGCACCAATACATCGGAGAACCACTCCATCCGACCACGCATGCGGTAGAAGTAACCACCGGGGTTAGACGAGACCTCAATAAAGTCGAAAGCTGGGACAGTGAAGCCCTCTAGGTAATCCGTGTGGTTCAAGATTACGATATCAACACGTTCGCGGAGGTAGAAGTCAAACTCCTCACACATTGGCTGCCACATCTCTTCTGCAACCCTAGCTGCCTTTCGAGCCGACCATTCAGAAGTGAAGGCATGCTCGTCGTTGTCAGACGTAGCGTAGTGCACTCTAAAATGCTCAGTCTCGATCGTAAACCACTCAAAATCTGGGTGGTTGTAGGGAGACATAAATAATTTAGCGTCGGCCACTGGGGACCAAGTTGCCATAGAGAGAGCCAAAGCCCCCGCCGCGATCTTAAGTGTTCGTTTCATATTTGTTCAATCCAAATAAGAGTAGAGGCTAGTAGCGCAAGGTGAATGTACCGGAGTATGTATTTCCGTACGTTGGATGGATGTCCTCGATTGGGAAGAACATAAGGTCCTCTCCAATGATAGGAATGTTTGCACCTACTGAGAGGTCAATGTTTCTGTTGAGATGTGCTGTCATACCAACTGAAACGTCTAAATAATCGCCACCAGAACCTTCCACCGGCTCTAGTTGACTGTCTGGAGACAGACCGCCTGACGTGGTCCCGACCCTAACTTCGTTCTGAATCAAATATGTTGGCGAGACGGACAGTGCGACAGGACCAGCCTGAGCCGTCAATGTCGCGCCTGCGAACGTCTGGGCACCGGGCTTGATTCGCCCCGCCCCCTGGTTTTCACCGAGCTCAATTAGGTAGTGTACAATCGAAGAGAACCTGTGGTTGTACCCAACGTGGGCTCCAACCGCGATATTGCTAGTCACCTGCCTCTTTGCCGCCAAAGACAAGCTAAGATCTTGGGTACCCGTTGTTGTGATAAACTGGGAGAACACAGAAGGTCCCGCAATGTATGAGCCTGGATCTTCGTTTCCAGCAGGCACCTTCATCTCGGCCTCAAAGACGACTGAGGTGAGAGGTAGATCGTTATCCAAGAGCCCCATGCGGAAGCCAAAACTTGGGTCACCAGGGTATCTTCCGCTGGTATCAGTACCATTCAACTCGTTGGTGAGGCTGATGTAGTGAACAGGTACCGAAATGAACAACTCTGTGCTGTTTGTAAACCCGTATCGACCCGAAATGCGCCGGGTCGTATACAAAAAGTTCGCGTTGTCAAACGAAGTCATGACTCCATCGGAGCCCCAAGATCCGGTTGCCAGCTTATAATCGAAAGACAGGCTGAATTCTGCCCACCCCTTCGGTAAGTGTAAGCTACGGCTTACCTCTCTTGCAGCCATAGGTGCCTGCATTGTCTTGCTTTGCCAGGCGGCAGCCTCTGCACTACCTGGAGTAAGCGCTAATAGTGCCAACGCCAATGATATTTGCCTCATGCGGTTTTCCTTACTTTTATTGCCAAAATCAATTCAGATTGGGCCCGTTATAGAGCGGAACGATTCCGCAAGTAACCCGAAGTTTCTCTCTTGAGAAGTAAAAGCATCGAATCTTAGATAAGGGCAAAATCATTCAATCCATTGTCGTTGCCATATCTACCACACGGTGCTACCAAGTTTTCCCGACAGAGGTAATTAATGAATATATCGTCGATAATAAATCACGGACTTTCACGCGTAGCCACCGTTTCATCTATTTTCTTGCTTGGTGCGAGCATTACATCATGCGAAATTGTGCCTGAAGCCACAAGAGCTACGAACGGTCCAGCCCTAGCGGGGCAAGACGTAAGACTCACGATATTACACACCTCAGATATCCACTCACGGCTGCTGCCATACGAGTTCAATCCTAGCTTCACAGACAGAGAATTGGGCTTAGGGCGCTGTCAAGGGCCATACGGCGGCATGGACCGGATGGCATTTATCATTAAGCGCGAACGCGAAAAAGCTAGCCGTTCCCTGCACCTTGATTCAGGTGACTGCTTTCAGGGCGCTATAATATTTAATGAATTCCAAGGGGAGGCTGAAGTCCGCTCAATGACTGCGACGGGGCTTGACGCTGCTGTTGTTGGAAACCACGAGTTCGACTCCGGCGCACACAACCTAATGGCGCAAGCGTCAGCATATGCAGGATACGACCTGCTCGCAGCCAACTATGATTTTGAATCGGCTGATGAGCCTTGGGCATCGGAACTAGAGAACGTCACAATACCATCTGCCATCTACGAACTAAACGGTCTGGATGTAGGGGTGATTGGGTTAGCGAACCTATCCTCTCTCAATTCTATTCACGACGAAGACAACTCTATGGGCATCACTGTTTTGCCAGAATACAGAGTCATACCAGAAGAGTCAGCCAAGCTTCGCGCCATGGGGGCTGACATCATCATTGTGGTCTCTCATATGGGGCTAGACGACGACATCGAGCTCGCCAGAGAGTTTGACGAGATCGACGTAATAATGGGGGGGCACCACCACGTTGCGATAGATCCTCCACTCGTAGTCACCTCTAATAGTGGCAAGAGAATCCCCGTCGTTCACTCTGGCGCATTCGCAAAATTCGTAGGACGCCTAGACCTTGTAGTCAGAGACGGCGAAGTGCTATCGCACAGCTACCAGCTCTTCCCGATCGACAGGACAGTCCCAAGCGATCCGGAGGTATGGGAATTACTCAACGAATATAAAGAGCAACTTGACATCATGTATGACACGTCTCAAATTATCGGAGAGGCTACCCGCACACTCACCAGATACGGAACTGTTGGCGGTGACTCAATGCTCGGAAATTTTGCCGCAGAAGCGATGCGCTCTTGGCCCGGCGTAGAGACAGAGATCTCAATCACCAACACCCTAGGTATTCGCTCCAACATTGGACGTGACTCGGACGACATGTGTGACGGCGACACAGGGGCTTGGCCGATTACCCTCGATGACCTCTACAACTCTATGCCTTTCGACAACACGATTACCACAATGTTCCTGTCAGGACGGGAGGTCCAGGAGGTGCTGGACTTCGTATCGTACAGATCAGCCGATCGAGGGTGCAACTCACAGGCTCAGGTCGCGGGGATCGAGTTCGTAATGAACTGCCGAGACTTCGTCGCTGAAGATGTCTACGTAAATGGAAAGCCACTCGATCCTGACGGCACCTACGAGCTGGCGACCAACGACTATATCGCTCACGGTGGCTCTGGTTTTTCAATGCTAGAGCGCAACACCACCCAATACGACACAGGCATCTCTATCAGAGACGTCGTTAGGGCCACAATAACCCAATACTACTCGTTGCCAGCTGATACAGATGGCGACGGTGAGGATGACGTATGCGTAGAAGACGGTCGCATTATTCCTTTCTTTTAGCAGCCACAGGGCTCGTTTTTGGAATAACAGGGTGCCACAGCACCTACGAAGGCTCAACTGCCAACCCGGCATTCATCCAGGTCTCCCTCAGCCCTACCCAAGTTACTGGTACGGAGGAGTCACCCCTTCCTTTCTCATCCGAGGTTACTGAAGTTGCGATCATAGCTGAGACTTTGGATCAAAATGGTGATCCTTGGCCTCATAGCGGCAGCCTAACCCTAGAAACCCGCCCCGCAAAGCTCGAAGGCAACCCTTGGATTCAGATTGAAAATGGACAATACGAGGGAATGGTCACCATCATAAATGGATACGGACCTACCAGAATATGGCTCTCGGACAAAGGAGACATGGCACCAGAAGGCTACGAACCCACTTGGGCTACTGGAGTATCTGAGCCACTATATTTCGAGTTCCCCACTATAGGTGAGATGAACCGCACAGATGATCCAGAGACAAACCATTTAGATGGTGAGTTTGCTGAGATCAGAGCTGACGACAGATCTATAATCGTAAGCGCCGTAGGGACAAACGGGTTCTGGGTTACAGATACAATGGACGCCCAAGGAGAGCACAACTCTCTGTTCGTATACAGCTTTAGCGCACCTGGAGAAGAGATAGAACTTGGAAAAAGGCTCACTCTATTGACTGGAGCCAACCAAGAGTACCTCGGGACAACACAGATCTCGTTCCCCACATTTGATGTGGCAGATGAGCCCGCTGTCACACCACCACCTGCAAGCGACATAGAGGCATTCTGCGGAGACGAAATGGCCCTAGAGGGCTACGAGAGCGCAGTAATCAAAGTAGAAGGGGCTTCGGTCCCAGTGGGCTTTGGGTCTGATCCCAACGACGAAGACTACACCGATTACCTAGACTACGGTCAGTGGCCAGTCACTCTATCAAACGGATGCACACTCTATGTAGACAGCTCTGTCCCCTGCCCTGGGTTCAGACCAACGGACAGCTTGGCGCTGTCCAATGTATCTGGTCTATTAAACCAAGTATGGGACAAGTGGATTATCCTAATCCGCGATGGTGACGATCTGCCCGCTGGCATGTGCGCTAGCGATAACGACACCACAGCACCCCCTGCACCATCTCGACCACTTCCACGCGAAGCACCAAGTCACCGGAGACTATAAATGACTGGACTATTAGCACTACTTATTGCAACGCCCGCACAGGCTGGTGAATTCCTCGACGTCTGGGTAACCACGGCATTTGAAGACACAAACATTAACGCTGGTCCTGGTGACTATTCACCATCAGCCAACTTCGTAATGCGCGGTAACCGCACATTCTTTGAAAACTACGAAGCCCGTTACTCAGACGACATCAGCCAGTCTCACTTGGTGCTTTATCGCCACGATGATGGCTTCGCTGAGGGGTGGTCAACAGAGGCGGCGATGGTGATTCAGTTCAGCCCTTTCCTCAACCCTGACCAGACTAGCGATGGCGTAGATATTAGTGACGATGGCTCATACGTCCGCGTAATCCGCGATCTCCCCGGTGATGATCACTCCCTGTCGCTGACTGGGTATGCCATTGATGCCTCGCGCTTTAGGCTTGGCTATTCATACGACCTCTCATACGGTGGCAAAGAGATAATGGCTCGCCCCGTCTGGGCAATGCCTGGTGCTCGTTTACAGTGGCAACGCGAAGGCACCTACGCCTTTCTCGGTGCAAAAAGCGCTATAAACGCGATGATATATCCGACCACCGAACTCGATGTGACTGGGGAGGACAATGACTCTTGGGAAGGCACGCGAAACCAAGCTTACTACTCATTCCTAAGCGGAGCCGGAATGCAGTTAGGCAACATGTTGTTTGAGGTTGGCGCTGGGCTATTCCAACAGGGACAGCTAGAGAACGTACCAGACCAATCTTCAGTGCTCTACGGTCGCATGATCAGCGCATACGGACTCTCTGGTCAAGTGGGTTGGAGAAACAGTGAGGAGATCGACTTCATTCAATCTGGTGAGTTGAAATTATACAGAAACACACCTGAATACATGCGTGAAACCTACATCTCCCACAGATCTCACGATGGGTTCGGTATGCTTGTTCAGGCTGAGGCAAACTTGCTTGGACACGACCTATTGGACGCTGACGACGACAACGCTACGACAATTGAAACTGCACTAGCCGGGGACATTCAGACCGTATTCCTGATTAACAACACCGAAGTGAATGTTGACTTCGTCTACAAAGACCTGCCATACATTCTCTTCAACATCCCAGGCCTAACAAGCGGTGTCTCGCTACCTGAGGATATGGTGACAACACCTCAACTCTATTGGCGAGCAAAAGTCAGCCACTATCTACCAGAGTTAAACTTCGCACCTAGCATTGGGGTAGGGCTAATGCAGCCCGCTAGCTACACCACATCTGACGGCACATACGTGCAGTATTCAGAGAGAGACAAGGAGGGCGTACCCGCTGATCGCGGCGAGGCTACAAACATCCTCGCTGCTGTAGCAGGTGGTCAACTAGACATCTCAAACTCAATGGTTGCCGTTGGAGAGGTGCTCTACACTGTAGACAACAACCTTTCTAAGGTTGAAGCTGGTCCCGACGGGAACCTAATCCGAGTGTCAGAGTCGGCGGCTGTACGCAACGCTCTCGGCTTCAACCTCATGTTGAGAGCTAGATTCTAAAGCTCCTACTGCATAAAAAAAGGGGCTCACAGTAACATGTGAGCCCCTTTTTAGTTTAAATCCTCTCTAGGGCACTATCTACGGGTGCCTGTACCACGAAAACTCTCGTTGTTACGAACTCGCCGAGTGACGGAGATATCGGCGTAACCATCGTCGCCATACCATCTCTCTAGCTCCTCTCCTGTAGTCCACGCGGTTACAGGGACGCGCAACCTGTCATAAACATCGGCCACAACTACATCAAATGGCCATTTGTGATGGTCATGAGCTGGCAGGTGGGTGACTATTGATTTCAGAATGGGAGTGTGCCTAAGAAATCGGTACGGCGTATGCGAGAACGCCCGAAGCGAAGATGCCAGCCCTACTGACAGACGATGCAATGCCTTATCGTCCATGTCAGAGGCATTTGCGCGGATCCATTTAGACACATGCGCCAACGCACCTTGTCTTGGACCATAAACCCAAACTTGCAACTTTCCACTTGGAGTGATTAGCTCTTTAAGCTTGCGAAACCCCTCTTCTGGCTGGTCTACGTGATGAAGAACCCCGAAGCAGAATGCGATATCGAAAACCGAACGCTTGAGGGGTGGGTTGAACAGATCACCCTGCACTGGATGAACCCGCGAGAAGCTACTACAATTTATCGCTGTAGCCTCTACAGCATCGGATGAGCAGTCCATAGCTACCACTTCAGCACCGTACTGTGCGGCGAAATACGAGTGGCGACCAAACCCGCACCCTATGTCGACGACCAGTTTTCCTATAAAATCACCGGCGACCATCGGTAAGGTCATGTCCAAAAAATTAGCTTCATACTCTGGAGCTTGACCGTCAAACTGAGTTGATTTATGCCCCGTAGATAGTTTGGCATCTATATTGGGTGTATTCATACGCGGAATTCCACCGATAATATCGTACTTTGCGCCACAAGAATCACAAAGGATCTCGCCCTCTTCGATCTCGGTCAATTCTCGAGTCTCTACGTTCAGCCCTGGTAAACCTACTTCAACCTCTTCCCAACATCCATTAAATGTTAGTGCTGCCGATGTTTTTGTAGGCTTGAGGGTTAAATCTTCACAGCGGCACCCGGGGCACGCCAACCACTCCAATAGTCTAAATTTCACGGTTACTCCTACACAATTCGCAAACAAAGTCTATTTTCAAGACCATAATAAAACAAATGTCAAAGGGGTTGATAACCGATATTGAGTACAATGAGACAAAAAGCTCACTGAATAGCCTTTTATCGAAGCCTACACTTGGTTAGTAGTGGTTAGAGACTCATTTGCGAGTCTAATTTTTGGAGATGGTTATGACAACCCAAACTGACAGTGCCGACAGAGTCACCATTTGCTTCGCGGGAGATTCTGGCGACGGAATGCAGCTCACGGGAACACAGTTCACGAACACTTCAGCCCTAGCTGGTAACGACTTGGCGACTTTCCCGGACTTCCCAGCCGAGATCCGCGCACCCGCTGGTACACGAGCCGGTGTTTCAGGGTTCCAGCTTCAGTTTTCATCGGATCAAATATTCACCGCTGGCGATGCCGCTGATGTACTAGTGGCAATGAACGTCGCAGCACTTGTAACAAACATCAAGAAGCTAAAACCTCGCGGTACAGTAATAGTTAACACCGACAAGCTTAGCGACAAAGACCTAGAGAAGGCGGATCTCACAACCAACCCTCTCGAGGACGGGTCTCTTGATGGATATGAGGTGATTGAAGTAGCCCTATCACAACTCACCAAAGAGGCGGTAAAGGATCTGGGGCTCAACGCAAAGGAAGCAGATCGCTGTAAGAACCTCTTCGCTCTCGGTATGACGTACTGGATGTACGGAAGAGATCACACCTTCACCAAGAACTGGATTAAGGGAAAATTCAAAGATCCATACTGCAGCGCTAACCTCAAGGCTCTTGAGGCTGGTCACGCCTTCGCTGAGACTATGGAAATATTCGAGCGCATGGTCGAGGTTAAACCAGCAGAACTGATCCCTGGTACCTACCGCAACATCACAGGAACACAGGCTCTCGCCATTGGGCTTACTACAGGCGCAAACTTAGCCGAAAAGAACCTTTTTTATGGCACGTACCCAATTACTCCTGCGACCGACACTCTACACGAGCTTGCAAAGCTAAAAAACTACAACGTGACCACCTTCCAAGCTGAAGATGAGATCGCGGGTGTCTGCGCTGCCATTGGCGCCTCTTGGGCCGGATCTATAGGCGTAACAGGCACCTCAGGACCTGGTCTTGCCCTCAAAGGTGAAGCTCTAGGGCTAGCTGTGATGACCGAGCTACCGCTTGTTGTTGTCGACGTACAGCGCGGTGGACCATCGACAGGGCTGCCGACAAAGACCGAGCAATCAGACCTACTCATGGCTCTCTATGGGAGAAACGGTGAAGCCCCAATGGCCATCATCGCAGCAGCCACTCCGTCTGATTGTTTCGAGGTTGGTATCGAGGCTATTAGAATCTCACTCGAGCACATGACACCCGTCATGATTCTTACAGATGGCTACCTCGCAAACGGCGCTGAGCCATGGAGACTCCCTGACGTGGACAGCTTCAAGCCCATTGGGAACAGGCTTATCACCGAGCCCAACGGAGAGGACGGCGAATATCTACCCTACAAGAGGGATCCAGACACCCTCTCTAGAACTTGGGCGACACCTGGAACTCCAAACATGATGCACAGAATTGGCGGGCTCGAAAAAGATGAGCTTACCGGCAACGTCTCGTACGACCCGGAAAACCACGAAAAGATGTGCCAACTTCGACGCGACAAAGTCGAAAGAATCGCCAATTACATACCAGAGCAAGAGGTGTTTGGATCAGAAGATGGACTATTGATCTTAGCATGGGGATCGACCTTCGGTGCCGTTCGACAGGCGGTGATCGGGGCTAACAAGAAAGGAAAGAGAGTCGCTCACGCTCATCTGAGACACATCAGTCCATTCCCCAGGAACCTAGAGCAGATCATGAGCAAGTACGATAAGGTACTCATCCCTGAAATGAACTTAGGACAGCTATCTAAAGTGATAAAGAGCGAGTATCTTGTAGATGTGATCTCTCACACAAAGATTCAAGGGCAACCCTTTAAGGTTAGTGAGATTGAAACGGAAATCAACAAGGCAATATCAAACAATGGGCAGGAGGCTTAAATGGACAATATAACCGAAGGCGAAGAGGCTGTAGCTCCGTCGTTTAAGAAAAAAGACTTCATGTCCGACCAGATGATTCGCTGGTGTCCAGGCTGTGGAGACTACTCGATCTTGTCTCAAACCCAGACTGTGATGGCTGGGCTAGGTATCGCCAAGGAAGACTTCGCCGTAGTTAGCGGAATTGGTTGCTCAAGCCGGTTCCCATACTATCTAGAGACCTACGGTTTCCACACAATCCACGGTAGAGCACCAGCCTTTGCCACTGGTGCAAAATGCGCGAACCCCAAATTATCAACTTGGATGATAACAGGTGACGGTGACGCTCTAGCTATCGGTGGAAACCATACAATCCACCTCGTCCGCAGAAATGTAGACATTCAGGTCCTATTGTTCAACAACAGGATCTACGGGCTCACAAAGGGACAGTATTCACCTACTACAGCCCCTGGTAAGGTCACAAAGTCATCTCCAATGGGCTCTCTAGACCACCCGTTTGAGCCATTGGAGCTAATCTTAGGCGCCCAGGGAACCTTCCTGGCTCGAGCTGTAGACACCTATCCAAAAGAGCTCCGCAAGGTGCTTATAGAGGCAGAGGGCCACAAAGGTACATCCTACGTCGAGATTCTACAGAACTGTCCAATCTTCAATGACAAGGTCTTCGACAGTGTCGTAAACCGCAAGGTTCGCGATGAAAAGGTAATATTCCTTGAGCACGGAGAGCCGATGACCTTCGGCGCCAAAGACGCTCCCAAGGGGCTAAGGCTAAACGGTCTTAATATGGAGATTATCCAGTTGGGGGGTGAGTTCACTGAGGAAGACTGTCTGATCCATGACAGTCACTCCAAAGCCCTTGCACACATCTTGGTGCAACTGGACTACCCAGACTATCCAGTCCCAATGGGCGTACTCTACCAAACAGACCGCCCAACATACAACGAAGTCCTGCACGCGCAGATCGACGATGCTGTAGAGAAGAAGGGCAAAGGCACACTGAAAGACTTGATCTACGCCAGTCAAACTTGGACCGTCGAGTAAATGAGTCCTCGCCCAGTCAGCTGTCTGACTCGCGAAGATGTCGCCAACCTTAAAGGTGTTTTTTGCGACATAGACGACACGCTTACTTGGGAGGGTCGCCTAATTCCCGCAGCCTTCCAGGCCCTATCTAACCTGCAAGAAGCTGGACTTAGGGTTGTTCCTATTACGGGTCGCCCGGCAGGGTGGGTCGACTTAATTGCTCGTTCATGGCCTGTTGATGGCTGTGTGGGCGAGAACGGTGGTTTATGGTTTTACATGAACCATGGAAAGCTGATCGAGCGCTATGTGCAGCCATTATCCACCCGAAAAGAGAATCGGCAGCGCCTCGATACTCTAGCTGACCAAATCGTAAACAAGGTACCTGGGTGTGCTCTAGCTTCAGATCAACCCTACAGGGCTCTAGATCTGGCTATAGACTTCGCGGAGGATGTACCCCTTATGAACGACTCCGAGATCGACCAAATAGTAGCCGCGTTCGACGAGATTGGAGCCACATCAAAAGTCTCTTCCATACATGTGAACGGGTGGTTTGGTGAGTTCGACAAGTTGGCAGGGTGTCGCGGATTGGTAAAGGATCTCTGGGGCGAAGATCTTGAAAAAGATAAAGACAAATACCTATACTTTGGGGACTCTGCCAACGATGAGCCGATGTTCGAGTTCTTCACAAAATCAATAGGAGTGGCTAATGTCGCCGCATTTTTACCGCGACTAAAGAGCCATCCAAAGTTGATAACAATGGGTAATGGAGGATACGGTTTCCAGGAGGCGATAGAGAGAGTCCTTGAACTTCGGAGCAGTTAATGGCGGAAGCACCCCATAATTTCACCCCTGCCACAGCCCACGTCGCAGCGGCATCTCTGAACCAAACTGTTGGAGATTGGGACGGTAATCACCGAAGAATAGTCGAGGTAATCAAAGAGGCTCAAGGTCGAGACGTGAAACTCTTGCTCTTACCTGAGATCGTAATCCCTGGATACAGTTTGGGAGACAGACTGCCGAGGCAGGGCACCCTCGAGAGAAGCTGGGACGGACTTGTTACGCTGCTGCCATACACCAAGGGAATCGTAGTCTGCCTGGGGCTGCCACTGTCAATCAGGGGCGTACTGTACAACACTGCCGCTGTAATCGCCGACGGCAAGATACACGGCTTCGTAGCCAAAGAGAACCTAGCCACAGGCGATGTGGAGTACGAGAACAGATGGTATCAAGCGTGGCCTCACGGAATAGCTAATACCTTTGTGGCCCCCGACGGAGAGACGTATCCAATCGGCGCTCTACTATTTGAAGCATCTGGTATCGGGAGATTTTCCGTTGAAATATGTGAAGATGGTTGGAAAGGTATCAGACCAGGCTCTTCAATGGCGCTCTCGGGCGCCGAGATTGTACTCAACCCATCTGCTAGTTGGTTTATTATAGGCAAGCACGCTGCCCGCAAACGCCTTGTCGAACAGGTCAGTGCAGAAGACCACGTAGCCTATCTCTACACATCACTACTAGGTTGTGACGCGACGAGGATAATCTTTGACGGGAGCGTCCTCATTGCTGAGAACGGTGAGACAACTGGTATCGGACGGAGATTTGTTTTCGATGATGAGTGGGAGCTTGTAGATCGCCTGGTAGACCTCTCAGCAATTCGCCAATCTAGGCGAGACGAGGGTTCCTGGCGGGAACAGGCACAACAATTGGCCCAAGGCGAGCTAGGGTTTATTCCCAAGACAATAAGGATAGATGGTGAGTTCTCAACCGACAAGTGTGCTCCCCCTGACTCACCATACTGGCAGGTAAAAGAGAGCCCTGATCCAGACCCAAGCCTAACTTGGCTTGAGGAGCGTGGGCTTATACGGAGCCCAATTACTCAAGGTGACGTCCCGCACATAGAGCTGGAATTAGCGCTGACTATGGGACTTAGGGACTATACAGCCAAAAGCGGTATAGACAAGATTGCTCTCGCTCTATCAGGAGGTCGCGACTCCGCCATGGTCGCGCTCATAGTCACTAGGATGATCCATTATGATAATCCAGACCTAAGCCCAGAGCTCGTACGGGCCGAAGTAAACAGGCGTTTTTTCACCGCCTACATGGCCACAGAAAACTCCGGCGTCACAACAGAAAATGCAGCCAGGGCGCTCGCCGATGAACTAGGCGCGAGATTCAAATCCTTCCCTATTCAACAGGCTGTAGACACACACGTATCCCTAATAGAAAGCGTAGTAGAGAGAAAACTTAGCTGGGACGATTACACTGACGACCTAGCCCTGCAGAACGTCCAAGCCAGGCTGAGAGGTTCACTTATATGGATGCTAGCTAACCTTGAGCACGCCCTGCTATTGTCGACATCGAACAAATCTGAGGCGGCGGTGGGCTACACAACAATGGACGGAGACACCTCCGGGGGTCTATCTCCAATCGCCGACATCCCAAAGAGCTTGGTTACCCTATGGCTAAATTGGGCAGGAGGTTTTCACAAAATCACCTCTCTTCAAAAAATCGCCAAGCTAGAGCCCACAGCAGAGCTTCGCCCCAAAGAGAGTGAGCAGACTGATGAGGGTGACCTCATGCCCTTTTTCATTCTAGACCAACTGCTCTACCACTTTGTCCAAAAGGCGCTAGATCCACTTCCAATATTCAAGACTCTCTGGCCATCGCTCAAGGAACACTACAACAACGAACCCGCTGAATTCGCCAAACACATACGCAAATTCGTAACCCTACTCTGCCGAGCTCAGTGGAAACGGGAACGACTTGCCATTAGCTTTAGGGTTACGGCTTTCGATCTTGACCCCAAAACTGGCTTTAGATTTCCTGCGGTTCAGGCGCCATTTACAATCGAACTTCAAGAGCTTGATGAATGGATCGAGAAAATTTCACAATGAGACTCTTATCACTTCTTCTCTTTACGGCGTGCACTCCAAATGGCAGCTCTGACGATTCGCACACTGAAACTGCCTCGACGACCACATCAACCGACTCCGCCACCGACGACACGGGTAGCTCAACAACCGTAGACACCGGTGGTACCAAAGATACCAGCAGTGGCACATCAGACACGGGTGAATGGGTAGAATTCGGATCGATAGCAGGCGACTGTGGCGTCTTGAGTACATCCAACCTGACAGACGAATCACCTTGGGTCTTTTCTAACTTGATTGACTTTGGCTCACTTGAGTTTCACGATTGGCGAGTGTCAATGGAGGCGGAATATATTCTTGATGCAGGCAACTCCGGGGGATCCTCTCTCTACTCCGAGATCTACGCTTTTGAGGTGCTAAGGCGCTGTGAAGAAGCATCACTGTTGAAAACCGAGACAGAGGTACTATATGACGTCCCAGATGGCTCGATTACTGACCTGCTGCTCGAGATTGATGAATTAAAAATCGGCGTAAGCGTAACTAGAGCCTACAATTGGCCAACAGATGAGCCCTATACCGAGGAGATGGCGATTACATTACTCGAAAAGAAGCTCAACGGGATCATTGTGAGTAGCGCCAACGTTGCCCCTGAAGACACTTGGGAGAAACAGATCCTACACGTAATAGCCTACACTTCAGACCACGCTGACACGATCATCGAGGTCTTTAATGGCATGGACGCAAGCCTAACCACCGACACAGTGCTCTTTGTTACTGCAACAGAAGGTGAAGACGAGTTTCTTTATTAGAGTGGGTGGGGTAGTGACTCTTTAGCCAGCCAGCACCTTACTGTTTCGACAACTTCCGCGGCGACGCTCGCACCAAGCCCTACATGAAAGCCCGCAGAATGTGGGGTAATCACAGAATTCTTGGCGAGAGCTAGGTTAGCGAGGTCTTCGGGTGGTTCTGTGGGGAAAACGTCCAACCCGAACCCACCTAGGTGATCTGCAAGAATAAGCGACTTCAAGTCCACACAGCCACCACGCGCAGTGTTTATCAGTATTGCGCCGGGCTTCATCAAAGACAGAGAACTCTCACCTATTAGACCCTCTGATGTTTCACTCAAGGAACAGTGAAGAGAGACAATATCGGCCGAACTCAAGACCTCCTCCAGAGAGGAGCCGCCCTCCAACCTTGGGTCACACCAAATGACTGTGGCACCCAACGCTCTCCAGACCTTTATCGCCGCTCTTCCGATTACACCCATTCCGATAATGCCGACGGTAGAGCCGCCAATTAGTCGAATATTACGTGACGGTAGAGTTTTCCTTCCCCAATTACCAGCGAGCGCGAGCCTGTGAAGATCTCCCTGAGATCTCATCAGGGAGCTGGCCATGGCAACAGAGGACTCAACGACCGCGTCTCTTCGAGCTACGGGGCACCGGCAGACAGCGACCCCCACCCTCTTAGCTTCATCTATATCAATATGGTCAAAACCAGAGGTTGTTGTGATCACCAACCGGAGCGCAGGCGCTGATGAAAACAGATCTTTATCAACCTTCATTTTGGATGTGACTATTAATATTTCAACACCTTCAAGATTCGGCATGGTGCTACCTGAGCACACGTAGTCAACCCCTAAAGACAAAAGCCCAGACATCTCAAGTTCAATATCTGAGGCTGTCTCATATTCAGAGCGACCCCACCTTATGGCTCGGACAGCTGCTTTCATTATCTCTCCTCCATTTCAGTCGCAGGAGAGGCAAGTCGGTGGGCTAAACTCTCGGCCACTAAATCCACCTGCATCTCCCGACCTGTTGCACCACCTACAGCTACAACCGACACGACTTGATCACCTAAATTTTTCAACACGCGAGTTGCCTTAATTGACTTGCTCGCGGGCTCTAAAACGTCGGGTTTTAGCGGGTAGTGATCCCCCCAAGCAACAAACTCTGGTTGGTGAAAGAGGTGTTCTATCATGGGATTTGAGGTGACAGTAAGGATAATGCAATCTCCTTTTCGTATGATTCGAACTTTGAACCCGTACCATATATTCAATTTGACTCATTCACGACCGTGATTTGCCTATCCAGCCACAACTATATACAATAATGAATGATCATTCACTTTTTATTCTTAGAGGTAATTAATGAGCTCAACCGGCTTTAACGTTGACACTAGAGATCTCCATTTCGTTCTATTTGAACAACTTAAGATTCACGAAACACTCGCGGGCTACGAAAAATTTGAAGACTGGGACAGGGAGATGTATGAATCCCTAATTGATGCGGCGACTGAACTCTGCGTCGACAAGCTGGCTCCAGTGAATGCAGAGGGCGACCGAGTAGGCTGCACACTAGACCCAAATGGTGATGTCACTATCCCCGCCTGTTACGAAGAACCATGGAACGCTATGCGAGAAGGGGGCTGGATCGGTGTCTCAGCACCCATGGAGTACGGGGGAGTCGGTCTCCCACTGCCAATAGCCGCAATGGCCAGCGAGCTAATGAACGGATCTAATCCCGCCCTGTATATGTACGGGGGGCTAACTAAAGGTGCCGCTGGGCTAATCGAAGCATGCGGGAATGACTGGGCAAAAGATACTTGCTGCGAAAAGCTATTCTCCGGTCAGTGGGCTGGAACAATGTGCCTGACAGAGGCTCATGCTGGAACTGACGTCGGGAGCGCCCGAACAAAGGCCTCTCCAAATGACGATGGCTCATACAACATTAAAGGGCAGAAGATCTTTATCTCCTGTGCCGACCATCAATTCGTAGAAAACGTAATCCACCTCGTCCTCGCACGACTGCCCGACGCCGCCGAGGGCAGCAAGGGCATCTCCATATTCATTGTGCCCAAATTCAACTTTGACGACAACAGCAGAAACGGTGTCTTTGTTGAGGGCATAGAGCACAAAATGGGTATTAACGGCTCAGCTACCTGCTCACTGTCGTTTGGCGCTCGCTCAGAGTGTAAAGGGTACCTTGTTGGAGAAGCCGGCGAGGGATTAAAGATCATGTTTCACATGATGAACGAGGCCAGAATCGGTGTTGGAATTCAAGGTGTTGGAGCTGCTGCAGCGGCACTAGGCAACGCGATATCTTACGCTAAAGAGCGGGAGCAAGGTGGGGCTGGATCCAAACGAGTACCGATAATTCAGCACCCAGACGTACGCAGAATGCTCCTATCAATGAAGAGTAAAACAGAAGCGATGCGATCCTTGACCTACACTCTCTCCCTTCATCACGACATAAGTGAGCTGGAAGATGATCAATTCCTAGCCTCAAAACATCACGGGTATGTGGAGATGTTAACTCCGATCTGTAAGTCATACTGTACAGATGTTGGCTACGACGTAGCCACAATGGGTGTGCAGGTCTATGGCGGATTCGGCTACATAAAAGAATACCCAATGGAGCAACACATTAGGGACGTTAAAATAGCCTCGATTTACGAGGGTACTAATGGCGTACAGGCGTTGGATTTACTGGGACGAAAACTGACCCACAAGAACGGTATGTACTTCATGCAGTGGCTGGACTTCACAAACCAAGAGATCGAGCGAGCGAAGGAGGTCGGTTGTTTTGAGACTGAGATCGCAGCTATAGAGAAGACTAGAGGGGCAGTAGGTGCCTGCGCGATGCACTTGGGTCAAACAGCAATGACTGGTAACAGAAAAGGCGCGATCCTACAGGCCACGCCATTCCTAAACATGTTCGGCAATGTCGTATTAGCCATTCATTCGCTCACACAAGCGACAGTCGCTCAAGAGGCCCTAAATCGTGGGGACTGCAGTGAGTCAGACAAGCACTTCTACAAGGGCAAGGTAGCCAACCTAAAGTGGTACGTCTTCAATGAGTTACCACAGGCTGTCGCCCTCTCAAAAAGTATCTTGAGTGGTGACGAAACCGCATTAGAACCAGGACTCTTCGGTGAATAGCAACCTCTAACCCTAAGGGTAGACGGTCAAAGGTCCCTCGGTATTGTCTGATTCATTTGTCTCGCTCACGTCATCGTAGCCATCTATGAGTACCCAACTCTTACAGGTGGAGCAGACCGCGGAGACCTCAGATGAATCAACTAAGAAGTCGGCATAAGTTGTCGCTCCAGCCTCTAGAGACTCAATCTCTACCCACTGCTCTCCATCGGTGTACAGAGCTGGAGCCTGGCTTTCATCGTAGTATACGTCCACAAAGAAGCCCTCTACATCTTCACCGCCAGTATTGGTGATGTCTACGAAGTAGTAAATCGAACTCGAATCAACCAGATAATCGAAGTAAGTTATGGTGAGGTTTGGTCCAACAGTCTCTCCACCGCCAATCGTGACCACGGCGCTATCCACGTTGTTTGACTCGTTACTCTCATCGACCAAGTCGTCTGTATCCAAGATCACATAGATCTCGTGAGAACCTTCGCTCAGTGTAATCTGAAAACTACCTTCAACCATGTCCCCTGCACCAAGGTAAGCACCACCAGTATAGAGTTCACCCAAATCACCGACACTCGGCGTATATGTTGGATCTACAAATATATCGATCCAAAAATCACTCGCGCTACCGGTACCCTTGTTGCCAATGTTTAGGTTGAGTGTTGCATCACCGATCCCTGGCTCCAAGTCGATATTAGCTATGTATAGATCGGCTTGAGCGCTCTGTACAACTGAGACAGATATTGGCTCGGACTCCATATCACCTAGTTTTACATAGACGTCAGCTGACCCGTTAGCTACTCCCGAGAGTACACCAGAGCTACTAATCTGAACAACCCCACCGTCAGAGGTTATCCACCGTACCTGTGTAGAGGCGTCACCTCTTGTACCGTCGGTGTAGGCGGCGGTCGCTGAAAGCTGAATTGACTGACCAGCCTCTACGCTAACGCTAGCAGGCTCTATGGACAGACCGACCAAAGCCGCACTAGTTACCGTCACCCGCACGGATGCAGACCTCAACCCATCAAACTGTGCCTCCACCGTTGCATCACCAGATGATTTCCCGACCATTACTCCCTCGGAGTCTAGATCGTTCTTAACCTCAACGGTCGACCCATCAGATGATGACCAATCAACAGCTGATGTGATGTCGCGGGTCATCCTGTTGTCGTAAAGCCCAGTGGCAATCATCTGAACTTCTTCGCCAACAGGTACAATGGCGTTCTCAGGTGAGACTAAGATCCCAATGAGGTCACCCGGCTCAGCAGTGTCACTGTTATCCCCTCCTCCACACCCAATCAGGAGTATGGCGAAG
>CAWVYO010000018.1:0-26111 GCA_963934385.1 uncultured bacterium | reverse complement strand
GTCTGCAATTTATTGTCTCGTGAATACGAGACATCGCATTGATGTCGTCTGGCTCATCGAACTCAGTGACTACTGATCCTCCACTCCAGACCCATTTGTTCCCCGCGACAACAGAACCTGTTGAAGGATAGCGGTTCATAGCTGATAGCATTCCCGCCTCCAGCCCATCTCGACTCACGCTACCTGCTACCACTTCTGTTATCGCCGTGAAGTCAATCGGTTGCAATGTGGTGTGGAGTTTTGCGCTCAGTAAATCTAGCGTGGATAGCAGGCTCACTTGGTGTTCAGAGGGATCTTGTCTAGCTGTGGCAGGAGGGCCCGTGGCCAGCCGTTGGGGTTTGGCTGCACAAATGGCATCATCTCCACCCACGCTAACTGTTGGTGCTGGTGATGCACGCGGTGCATGCTTAGACCAAAGCTGAACCAGTACATTCCCCATCCATAGTAGTTGTGGCTGCGCTCAGCCTGATCCCCTACGCTGTAGCCATGATGGGTGTAGTAAGCGAAGGGGTACCAGAGCACGTGGCTGACTACAAACAGGGTCACAAAAAGACCCCATGCAGCCCTTTCGTACCCAACAAGAGAGCCGATTGTTATGTAAAAGGCGAAGATAAATATGTAGTGAGCAATCCATTCAACCCAATGGGCTTGGGTGATCTTGCCCTTCTTTTTCAGCCACAAAAGCCAGTTGTGGTTCATACCTAGAGCCCTGAAGCTAACCTCATACCATCGGTTTGGTTTTAGGAAGCAGTCGGGGTCTTTTTCGGGATTGTTTGTGTGTGCGTGGTGATGTAGGTGAGCGCTCTTGAAGATCCAATAGGGGACTGTGCACGGAATCAGAGCCAGACGCCCCCACCAAGCGTTAGTCTTTTTGCTCTTTCCCAAAAGACCATGTGTGCCATCGTGAGCCATGACCATGCCAATAAAGGTGACCCAGGTGCGAAACGCTATGTCGAAAGTCCACTCGAGAGCTCCCTCTGGCTGCCAGAAAAAACTGCCAATTGCGAGAACAAAAACAGCTACACAGACGATCCTGCTTAGTAGATAGACCTTTGATTTGGGCCATTGAGCGGCTTGTATCTGTTCGTTGGAAAAATTCAAGTTGTCACCATTTTAGGTTTGGACGTCTCTATTACAAAATAACCCATCTCAGGAACTTCCCGGATAGTTGGGGTCTTTCTAAACCACCCTATATGCCACCATGAGAAACGTCGGCTCTGGTAGTAGTCTGGGAATTTATCCTGCAGGGCTGTGCTCGCCATTCTTAGGTTGTACCAGGGTACAGATGGTGCCAAGTGATGAGGTATGTGGCAGGTAATGTGACACCATAGCCATTCAAACGGCGCCCAAAATCGCACGTCAAATGTGCTTACAATCTGTCCCCGTGTCGGTGTCCATCCAGATTTTGTATAGCTCAATGTCTGGCGATTTGCGTGCTGGATTGTGATTATAAGCGAGCCTGTTAGGGTCGCTATTGTAGCGGGGATACCGTAGAACAGCAGCATCGCCCAGACCCCACCGTAGAGGTATAGACCGCCGTAAATAGAGATCACACAAGTGAGCATGAGCAGGTTTGAAAAGAGGAGCCGGCTTCGTTCTCGCTTGTACTTTTCAGCGCCGATCTGCGTCTCGATCAACGCGCCTCTACGGGCGATGTTCACCAGAATCCAGAAGAAGATACCAAAGGGCATAGCGTAGCCCATCTTGATTACGAAGTGCTCTCGCCAGTTTCTTGTCGCCAGCTCTTCTTTGGTCTGAAGATGTGACGCCCAGTCGATCTCAGAGCCACGCAATTGAGTGTGGGCGTGGTGGTGATTGTGGGTGACGACCCATGTGTGAAACGAGTTGGCGAGGGGTGCCATACAGAGATGACCCACAAACCGGTCAACTATCTTGATGCCGGAGAAGCTGTCGTGACCCGCGTCGTGCCCTATTACGAACAACCCAACCATTGTCCAGCCCTGTATAAACCATAATAAGGGGTAGAGGTAGCTCGGTGCCACTGTGAGCCCCCAGAGGGCTCCAGCGATTATGGCAAGCCTAACTAAAAGAGCGCTGATAGCGCGGGTAGGCGAGAGCCTAAAAGCCCCTTTGGGTATTACCGACCTAAGGTCCTTGAGCTTAATATCGCTTTCGCGAGTCAGGCTATCGATATTGGTGGGAGTTGGTACCATATACTCGATAATAACCTGTGATAGACTAAGCTTGCCCCGAATAAAGTTGAACCGACTTGAACATAAGATGTCTAACAGAGACATCGGTAAGTCCCGCCTCCTCCATCAACGCACAGAATTCATCAGCAGGAGGGAAGGCCTTGATTGAGGTCTGGAGATAACGATACTCGGAAGATCCAGACAGAATTGAGCCAAGCAGCGGCATTATGTGGTGAATGTGAAACCTGACAAAAGGAGCCAAGAAGCCATCTCTGGGCTCGCCGGCTTCGAGTACAACAACTCTACAGCCAGGCTTTGTGACCCTCTTCATTTCACCGAGAGCTTTTGCTCTATCGGGGACGTTTCTAATTCCGAATGAAATACAGCTACCTTCAAAGGAGTCATCTTCCCACGGTAGATCCTGAGCGTCGCCTTTTACTAGCTCTATTCTCTCAGATAGTCCGAGTTCAGCGACCTTTGCGGTTCCGTGTCGCATCATCTCTTCGCTTGGGTCTAGACCTGTCACGCTGACTGTTGGGTAGGCCTTTGTTATCTCAATAGCAACGTCGGCTGTACCAGTCGCTAGATCGAGCACCCGGGCGCCTTCAGAGCAGTCTAATTCTCGAGCAATAAGTTTTCGCCACCTACGGTCTTGGCCCATGCTCATAAGGCGGTTCACGAAGTCGTAGCGCTTAGCTATGCCGTTGAACATCTCTCCGCTGCCAGGTCTAACATTTGGCTTACTCATGACTCAGCCCTAGCTATGGTAGCGTAAATTAGGCTCTTTAGAGCCTCTAGAGCGCTCCCTTGTGGCATACCTTCTAGGTGTGAGAGGGCGAGCAAGCCCTGTGCTTTTGCGAACTCGATTGTATCGTTGATAGCGTTGGTCTCTTTTAGCTTGTTCACGATCCAGTTAGCTGTGTCGTCACCAATCTGTGTTGAGTGGTCTGACACAATCTCTTGCAGTTTCATAGAGAGTTCAGCATCTCGCTCCGCTCCGATGAGCAGGGGCCAAGTGAGTTTACCCTCACGTAAGTCTTGCATCGCGTCTTTACCGATGCTCGTCACGTCTCCACCAATATCTAAAAGGTCGTCAACCAACTGGAAAGCGTTTCCCAACGCATCTCCTGCGGCCCCCAGAGCAATCACCTGTTCGTTGGTGAGCTCTCCAATCTGTCCTCCAGACATTAGAGACCACCTAAATAGAGATGCTGTTTTACCGGCAATCACCTTCAAGTATCTCTCGCGGCTAGGGTCGAATTTTGTTCTAGCCTCTAGCTGCCAAGCCTCAGCAGTGACAATCTCAGAGATCACATTTAGGAATTCAATTACGCTGAGACCTGTCGATTCTACAAGCTTTAGAGCCTCTAGAAGCATGTGGTCGCCGGCGAGTATGCTTATGGAGTTTCCGTAGACCACTCTGGCGGCATCAACTCCTCTTCGTTGGGTCCCCTCGTCGATAACGTCGTCATGAAGCAGGGTCGCGTTGTGTACTAGTTCGGCTGCTGCCGCTAGCTTGCTAACGGAGGGGTGGCTTCCATTTTGCCCTAAGGCAGCGCTTAGTGTCACACATAGTGGACGAATACGCTTTCCAGGTTGAGCGATCAGATAGGCTGCTGCCGTCTGTGCAAGCGATGCGTGAGGTCCGGCTTGTATTTGAGCCAATTCAGCGTCCAGAGCACCCGAGCCAAACCCAATCCACTGATGAAGTTCGCTCAGGTGGCGAGACAAGTTTTCGTGCCCATTCTCAGATGCAAACTGGGTCAAAGGTGTAATCACCTCATCTTCAGCTACATTGGATGCTATCGTGGTCTCTGTTGATAGTTCAGTCATTATTTCTCCTGTGGCCCCATAAAGAGGTCGCGGATTGCGCCGTGGCGCAGTTTTCCTAAGCTGGTCTTTGGTAGCGCCGTTACGCGTCGCCACTTTTTAGGTCGCTTCCAACTAGCGAGGTGTTTAGCGCACCAATCGTCTAATCTTCTAAATTCATCTAAGTCGTTGTCTTTGTCGTTTATAGTTACAACCACGGCGGCAACCGCCTCTCCCCATCTGCTATCTGCGACACCTACAACGGCGACCTCTTTGATGTAGGGCGATGCTTGTAGGACCTCTTCTATTTCTCGTGGATTAATCTTCTTTCCGCCGGAGTTAATCACTGAATCGGTTCTGCCGGAGATGTGAACTCGTCCATCTTCGTCCACATGACCCATGTCATTTGTTGTGATCTTTGAAGATACCAATGGTCCTTCTACGGTAAGCTTGCCATCAATAGAGTCTACCTTTGCGAAACATAGGGGCGCCCCTACTCCCGTAGTGAACTCTCCTGTCATTGATGTGGCAATTTGAGAGGCTGCCTCTGTCATTCCCCAGCTCTGAGCAACGGGTAGTTCGAGATTTTTGCAGCGCTCTAGCAGGCTTCTAGATGCAGCAGCGCCGCCTAGTAAGATTACGCGGAGTGTAGTGGGGAGTGGGCTAGGTGCTCTATGATCAAGCAGATCGGTTAGCATTGTTGGTACGAGTGAGATCATTGTGACCAGGTCGTTGTCTATGGCGCTACATACCGCTGTTGGATCAAACCCATCGTGAATAGCTACAGTCGTTGCGTACCAACTGCATCGGTAGAGCACTGATAGCCCCCCTATATGGTGTAGAGGAAGGCAGTTTAGCCACACATCTTTTGTGTCGTGCCCAAGCCTAATAGCCGAGCCCATCGCACTAAACATTAGCTGTGACGTCGTGATTTCGGCTACTTTGGCGACACCAGTGGAGCCTGAGGTCATCACCTTTAGCCTGATCGACTCAAGTGGCCACTCCAGCTCTTTTGGTGCTGATAAATCAGGTGTATTGAGCAGTGATGATAGGTCTAGTGAGCTGGCGTCGATCGTATGTGAAAGTACCAGATCTTTCTCTATTTTAGCTCTTTCTATTGGAGTACAGTCATTTGGGATAGGCGCTGCAATGGCGCCGAGCCACCCGATACCGTGTAGTGCAACAGCCCACTCTGGCGAGGAGTGTCCAACAAGCCCTATGGTGTCGCCAGCGGACACCCCCTCTTGATTTAGATAAGCCGCACATCCACGAACCATCAACAACAGCTCACTATAGGTGTAGGAGGTCTTACCGTAGACTATCGCTGGGTGGTTAGGTCTTGCGCGAGTGGAGGCAGCGACTGGGTTTGGAATCGAAATCATAAGACTTCCCCGTTGCGCTGGGGCTTGACGCCCAGTCCTGCTGTAGTCGGGAGTACGGCAGTTCCCCCAATTATTGGCCACAGAGGCGCGAGGTCTTTTGGGAAAGGATGAGCTAAGCCCGAGTGCGTTTGTGCGGGTTGGTTTTTAGATACAGCTGCTACCGCCGCCGCCAGATGTAACGCTCCTGTCCGACCTATTATTGATTCCCAGCTAGATGTGATAATAACACCCAAGCCCAGATCGTCGGCTGCGATAGCCATCTTTAGGGATGGTAACAAGCCACCTAAAGCCATTGGCTTTATTACTATGAAATCAGCACAGGCTGTCATCTGTTTCGAGAAGTCTGGGTTGGAGACAACTTCATCAGCACCAATTGGAAGTGAAGTTTGCTGTTTTAGCTCTATTAGCTGCTCGGTAGTCCCAACGGGCTGCTCGAACAGGGCTATGTTTAGTCCTGTCATTGCGATAGCCATTTTTTGTGCTGAGTCGAAATCATATGCGCCGTTTGCGTCTATGCGAAGTGTGATATCTGGTCCAACAGCATTTCTGACCCTGCGAATCCTTGCAATGTCAGAATCGATGTCAGCCGTTCCCACTTTTAGTTTTAGCCCAGTGAAACCCTCGGCACACCTGGCTACTGCGTCGTCGGCATCGACGGCTATGGCGTTAATATCAACGGCTGCGCGTGACGATGAGTCGGTGTTTGCCAAAAGGGCCCACAGGGGTTGTTCTCGTTTTTGGCTAATCAAGTCTAGCAGGGCTAATTCTAAGGCGTATTGGATAGCAGGGCTCACCTGAAGGTTAGAGAGCTCAGCCTCTAGGTTGACCATGTCAAAGCTTTTACCTTTCAGTGTCGAAGCAGAAGATCTCAGAGAACCCTCTAGATCAGAATCCGTTGACATCCAAGGGGCGGCATCACCTGAACCTGTGTATCCGTCTGAGTCTGTAAGCTCGACAGTAGTGCCATGGCGGTGCTGGTAAGCTCCTGTAGAAGTTCTAATTGGGCTTTCAAATTTGAGGGTGTAAGGCGTTACTGAGACCCCTATAATCGTTGAGCTGGTTTTGAATTGGCTCACACTATCACCCCGACAGACAGGAATAGACTGTATATGAGCCCTAATCGAGCTGTCGCCCCTAGGTGAGGGTTCAAATCAGCCCCATCCACCGAGTGAATAGCCCTTATCTCACCCATGGCGATGGGTAGTGTGACAAGCGGTGTCAGGAGCCACCAGTCTGCAGCCAGGATGGCTAATACAATAGGTACAATGTAGGCTATACCGATAAGTAAGGTGTATTCTACCTTAGCGAAATTGGGTCCGAATATTACTGCTAGGGTGTTCTTTCCAGCGAGCTTATCAGTGTGGCGATCTCTCAGATTGTTCACCACCAAAATAGCAGTTGCTAATGAACCGATTGATATTGAATGCCAGATTACTAGAGTTGTCACGTTTCCAGTCTGCACAAAATATGTGCCACAGACAGCCGCTAGCCCAAAGAAGATCATTACAAACAGGTCGCCTAAGCCTATGTAGCCAAGAGGCATAGGACCCGCTGTGTAGAGTACACCAGCGGCGATGCCAGAGAGCCCAATAGCGATCATTACTGGCCCGCCAAGCCAAGCTAGGTATAGTCCAAACGGTATAGCTAAGGCAAATGCTGCAAAAGCCCCAACCCTGACCTGTCGCTCGCTTAGAAGACCGGATTGCACAGCCCGTGTTGGTCCAACACGCTCCTTTGTGTCGGCTCCCTTGGCGAAGTCAGAAGCGTCATTGGTTAGGTTAGACCCGATCTGTAAGAGAGTTGCGCCGATTAGTGCTGCTAAGGCCGCTCCAATGTGAAGGGCTCCAGCCTCAAATGCGAGGGCAGTTCCAACCATTACGGGTCCTGATGCGGCAGTTAGTGTTGCTGGCCTTATGGCTAACACCCACGCCTTTATGCCCCCCACAGAGTTGGCATCGCTATTGGCGGTAGAGCTGTTCATTGCAGCTCCCCTTCAGAGGGTTTGCCCAGTGCTGAGCGAACCCTTTCAAAGGTTTTTCGTCGCTGCTCCACGCTGAATTCTCTGGACACTTTGGCGGTAATTACTTGGACACCACCATCAGTTTTTGTGGTGACAATGGCCTTACCTAGAGCTAATTCGAGCTCATTGGTGCTCGATACTTGGACATTATCAATGCCTATACCGTCGCATAGGGAGCCAATATCTACGCTCTGCGGAGTGATAAACAGCTGCTCAAATATTTCTGTGTGGTCTGAAATAGGGAGCTCGTGGAAAATACCGCCACCGCTGTTGTCTATTACCAACACAATGAGGTTGGATCGAGTGTTTCGGCTCGCCACCAGAGAGCCAATATCGTGAAGAAATGCCAGGTCTCCACACACCAAGAGCGCAGGTTTGTCGTGTATGTGGGCCTCACCAAGGGCTGTTGCTATTGTGCCGTCGATACCGTTAGCACCTCTACTGCTGTATATGGTTAGGTCTCTTCGGCGAGCACCCCCAAACGATCCAAGATCTCTAATGGGCATGCTGCTAGCAACGTGAAGCATGGCATTTTCAGGGAGTGTTTTTATTACAGATCTAGCAATGGAACCCTCCCAAAATCCCTCATTGCAGGTGGCGGCAATATGAAGCTCGGCGGTTGTGTTGGCCGTTCTCCAGTCAGCCATCCAATCGCTCTCTTTTGGGGCTTGCGGCAGTTGAGATACTATTGATTCTAGTACTTTTGCTGGAGCTCCCTCAATCACCTCGATCAACGAGTGGGTTGGATCTAGTGCCGAACCGGACTCCTCTAAGAGGATACAGGGCGAACCAGCCGTCCAGCGTGCGATCTGTTTACTCGTTGGCAGCGGTCCTACTCTCAGGATTAAGTCTGGGATGTGCTTGTCAGCAAAGCCATTACTTCTCACAATGGTGTCAGCTGCGGTGACAAGTAAGCTGTCATTGTCGTGAGCTAGTATTGAGCTCGCAGGTTCAGCGATAATAGGCCAGCCTAGGCGCCTGGCGAGGTCGTGGGCTGCGGCATTTAGTTCGCTACAACCGTTCATAGGACCTACCACCAAAACGCCTTTTTTTGCCAGTTGAAGGCGCTCAGATATACGCGAAATATCCTCATGGCTTGGTACTGGGTGGCTCCTTGTTAGCGATATCGGCTTTTGTGGTAGCTCTTCAGTTGCAGTAGAGTCCACTTGAGACCACAAGGGCTCTCTGAACGGACAGTCAAGGTGAACTGGACCGTTTGGGCTGCCCATAGCAGCGATCATTGCCCGATAGACTACTGCTCGAGTCATCGCTATTGGGGTGCCGTCCCCGGGGATGTTTAATTGCTGGTAGTAACGTACAAACCCACCAAAGAATCGATCTTGTGCGACTGTTTGGGGTGCGCCTACGCCGTGGAGCTCGTGAGGTCTGTTGGCTGTAAGTAGGATTAGTGGTACCCGACTGTGATAGGCCTCAATTACAGCTGGTAGATAGTGAGCCCCTGCGCTGCCAGAGGTGCAGGACAGAACCACTGGGGCGCCGCTAGCCCTAGCCAACCCAAGAGCAAAGAAGCCCGCTGTTCGCTCATCTAAGACCACATGTATTTTGATTTTTGAGTGCTCTTGAATAGCCAACAAGAGGGGCGTGTTTCTAGATCCAGGAGAGACTACTGCGTGTCTTACCCCTGAGTTAGCAGTGAGCTCAATAAGCGCCCTCGCCTGGGCTGAGTTTGCAGCTGAGACGCTCACTTCTCACCTACGTTTACGAGATCTTCTTGCGTGTCGCTTCCGAAAATGACATCACAAATGGCGCTTAGTTTTAAGGAGGTCTCTCGCCATTCTGCCGCGAAGTCGGAGCCCTCTACCACCCCCGCACCAGCGAAGGCATGAATTTCATTGTCCCTTACAAGGGCTGATCTTAGTCCAACTATAAACTCGCCGTCACCGTCTTCGTGTAGCCAGCCTATTGGTCCAGAGTACCAACCCCGATCCATATCTTCTGTGTCACTGATGTGCTTAAGGGCAGCCCTTCGAGGCAATCCAGCGACAGCAGGTGTGGGATGAAGTGATTCGGCGAGCTTAAGTACGCTCGTGCCATTTGGGATAGTCCCGAACATAGGTGTGTGTAGGTGCTGAATGTGAGATAGCTGCCTAATGGATGGGACCGACGCCACTTGGGGTTTTACTCCAACAGCTTCCATCTGGGACTTGATGAACTGAACCACCATGTCGTGTTCTGCTCGCTCTTTTGGGTTGGATAAGAGCTCGTCTGACAAGACCTTGTCCAGATCGTTGTCCATATCTCGTCGTCTAGTTCCAGCAACGGCTTCGGCTGTGACTAAACCATCGTTGGCACAGACTAAAAACTCAGGGCTTGACCCCAAGAATGATCCAAGCTCGCCGTTTATGACACCAAAGGTGACGGCTGTTGGATGTCGACCCTTCAGTGAAATGAGCGTCTCTATACTGTTGTTGTGGTCCCATTTATTGCTTTCTATTGGCATTACGACTGATCGAGCCGGCACCACCTTATCGAAATATCCTGCAGATATCTGTTTTTGAGCCTCCTCGACTCGGGTTTTCCAGTCGTTTGGTTGCTCAATGGCTGAGGGAGGTCCGCACTTTAGGCTTGTAGTCGCGTGGGCGCTATTACTTACCGCCAAGATCTCCATTATTTCGTTAAGCTGATCGGAGGTACTTGAGTCAGGCGAGTTGGGCTCAACATACATGTTACAGACAACCCTTGTCTCATTATCGCACCTGTAAGCGATAACTTTTGGCACGACCATCCAGCCATTTGGCCAGTTTCGCCAGACCCCATCTTTAGATAGGTTCGAGGAAAACCCGAAACCTCCAACCATAAAAGGTGGCGAACCTTTTGGGTTATTAATTACAGCAGGTAGCTGTATTAGCCGTCTTTTCGCCTGCTCTAGAAACTCTTGAGCTAGGTCGAATCTCTCTTCGCCGTCGAAGGTGCGTTCATCTAGTACTCCAGCGGCGTAAAAACTTCGACCAGAACGCCCGTCGTGCCACAGGAAGGCTTTCGAATCGTCAGGCATGTCACGCTGAGAGGCAAAGTCCCAAGGGTCCAAGAACGAGCGTTCGTTGAGTAACTGAGTGATGTCAGCTTGAATGATTTGAGCCTCACCAGTACTCTTAGAGCGCTCACGCGAGGCTTTTATCTCAGATAGCAACAGACCTGTAAGTAAGCCGTTTTTACCCTCCGAGATGTGCCTTTTCTGGTTACCAAACATTGAACAAGCCCAGCCTACAAAGTCCTTTTTAAGCCAAATAAGTACCCTAGTGGGTGGCGATAACCCCAGATTGCCCTCTAGACAAGGAACAGGGCTCTGTTTGACCCTCGTATTAGAGCGTACTAATTAGGTATTCGGCCAATTCCTTCATCTGAGGGGTAGCCCCATCAGAGCTTAGGACTAACTGGTAGTGTTCTCGAGCCGTTGGGTTGTCGCCTTCCCTGCGGGCGATATCGGCTATAATGTAGTTACACCAAGCTCCCATTGAGGTAGATGTAACCTCAGGTGATGATGAGAGGTGTAGCCGCATCTGCTCCGTCGCTAATGCTAGCAGTCGGGGCTCAATATTTTCCGCTACGGATCTGAATACCGTAAGAGCCGCCGCCTCTTCTGACGATAGTGCCCCCATCTCCTCAAAGGCTGCCAAAAAGCGATCTCTGTCGTCTGAAAACCCTGCTCTGTGAGCTATTCGGGCTAGGTTATGAAGTAGAATCTTCTTTAGGCTGGGATCTTGTTGGCTTTCTAGCTCAACCTCTCCTTGCGAGATCAGCGATCTTGCATTTACGGGGCCTTCTAGCCCCAGGTAAACACCCACTGCGGCGTCTCTAGCGGTCCATGCCGCCTGCATGTAGAGGTGAGCCATGAACAGGGGCTCTTTTTCCATTACCTTGTACATCTCTGCGGCCACGAGGTATCGCGACCAAACCGACATCTCTTGCACGGGCGCCTTATCTGAGAGGTATTCTTCGAGCCGCTCACTGAGCCTGATGGCTAGCGCCTCGTCGTTAATCGGCGCAATGTCTTCGCCATACAGAGTGAACCCGTCATCTGAGCACGTGGCTATGGCATACTCTCGCCATTGTCCTCCACTAGAGTACTCGGCGAGATCGCTGTCCCAGCCACCGCTGTGGTTTGCGGATAGTTTAACGAAAGTACGCATGACTCCGTCGGTAAGAGGGCAGTCAGTAGTTTCAATCCCGACATTTGTTGCGGAGACTGAGAAGGATGAAATTAGCATCGCTACGCAGGCTAGTTTTCTTAATATCAATGTTTCAGCCTCAACTATAAATCGTCTTTTCGGTTTTTAGGACTGGTCTTGGTTAGATCCAGTATGCTAACGCCCTCGACGTATTCTGTGGTTTTGTATTGAGTTACCCAAGAAAGGTTTCTAACTATGTCTGCCATACGTTCAAGCTGAGCATAGGCTCGGTCTAGCTTGGCTGTCTGTTTTTCATCTAACTCTGATAGTAACAACAGCTCAATGATGCCCATTACCGACGTTAGCGGTTGGTTGAGTTCGTGAGCCGTTGCGCCCGCAATCGCTACAGCTGCCGCTCTCTTTTCCGTGTTTATAAGTCTGTCAGTGGCGCTTCTTAGTCTCGATGCCAATGAATCCGACTCGCGAGTGTCGCGAAAGATAAGGATCATTGCCACAACATTGTTGTCTTTGTCTCTGACCTCTGAGGCTGACAATAGAATGGGAATGTGCTCACCACTGCGAGCCCTAAGGTGAGTTCTGTGCTGCTCTAATCGCCTCTGTTGGCTTGTCGTAATAGCGAACATCACCTTCTTTAGTTCACTTGAGTCAGCGAAGACCTCTTCTATTTGCAGCTCTCGTTGGACATGGTGTCGAGAATAGCCAAGGAGGTCTTCTGCGGCGTGATTGAACACCATTATTTTGCCGTCATTAGTCGAGCATACGATAGGGTCAGGAGACGAGTCAATTAAGCGCTCTAATAGCTGATTTTGTGGGACAACTTTTTGATTTGGTACGCTGCTTGTCACCAACTGTTTGAGACTTGCTAGTTCATGGTTGGCTCTTGATAGTCGGACTAATAATCTAACTCTGTTTGAGAGCGACTTGCCCTTTATGGGTTTACGGATCACATCAGTGGCCCCAGCTTCGAATGCTAAATCAGCCTCACTACTGTCGGTCACGATCGCCAAAATAGGCAGGTTAGCATCATATTTTCTCATCGAGATGCACCACTCTCGTGCGTCACCATCCATCCTAAACAGTGCCATATCACATTGGATCTCTGTATTTAGGACGGTTGTGCGCTGGAGCTGATACCCACTTCTTTTTAGCGCTCTCGCAGTACTAGTTTTAATTCCGTAAAGTAGAAGTAGAGCCATTAATCTTCCACGGTCATAGCGAGTAAGGCAGCTTGTTTGACCGTATTTAAGGGTACCCCTGCAAGTTCAGCTAGTCTCTCGCAGTCTATAATCTCTGGTGCAGCTTGCACTATTTCCCCATCTAATGAGCCAATCTTTATTCTACATTCTCCAAAATGGGTCTGAACGGTGATGTGGTGTCGAGACAATACGGTGCGCTCTGTTTGATACATTCGCACCCCAAATGCTGAAGAGTGCCGCATGATAATGTTGGCGATCGCCTCGGTGTTAGATCTTGTGGTGAGCGAAGTTAGCAAGAGTCCAGGTCGACCCTTCTTCATCATAATAGACGTTGTATAGACGTCTATTGCACCCGCTGAAAATAACTTGCTGAACAGCGCTGGTATTAGCTCAGGAGAAAAATCGTCTAATTGAGTCTCAACTACCCATGTCTGCTTAGCTGTCTCAGACAGAGATTCAGAGGGTACTCCAATTATTACCCTAGTGACATTGGCTCTATCTGCAGTGTCTCTTGTGCCTGCTCCCATTCCCGTAGAGCTCGGAGTAATGGATGGCATGTGCCCATATGACCCCAGGGTAGTTAGCAGGGCTACCCCTGTAGGGGTGGATAACTCACCCTCTCTACCATCTTGAATCATGGGCCAGTCCATGCAGAGGCGAACTACTGCTGGAGTTGGTACAGGTAGTGTTCCGTGAGCACATTTTACTAAGCCGCTTCCGGCTGGAATAGCGCTGCCGACTATCTTTACGATTTCAAGGTCGTCCAGTAGAATACAGGTCCCCACAATGTCGACGATGGCATCGACCGCACCGACCTCGTGAAAATGGACCTGCTCGATATTTATTCCATGTGCAAGAGCCTCAGCTTCCCCGAGTTTTCTAAAAACACTAGAGGATCGACTCTTGGCGTTAGCACTTATTCCAGAGTCATCTATTAGTCCCAGAATCTGGGAGAGATGTGTGCCGTGTTGATCACTTTTTTTGGGGTCAGTTTCAGTTACGTTGAACTTTGTGGCAGATAACCCAGCTCTTTGGGTCTTTTCAAAGCTAATGGTGTAGCCGCTTAAGTCTATGGTTGAGAGTTCTCTTTGTAGTACTTCGAATGACCCTCCCGCATCCAATAGAGCCCCGACGATCATGTCGCCAGCCACCCCTGCAGAGGCATCGATCCAAATCAACTTTTCCATAGCTTACGAGAGCCGATTTATTTGTGAGGCCTGAAAGGCGGCGCCAAACCCATTGTCAATATTGACTACACTTACGCCTGAGGCGCATGAGTTCAACATTGAGAGCAAAGCAGTAATCCCATCAAAAGCGGCGCCGTAGCCAACAGAGGTAGGCACAGCGATTACTGGTTTGTCTGTAAGTCCAGCCACAACTGATGGAAGGGCTCCCTCCATGCCCGCCACAACGATCAGAACTCTAGCTTCCTTAAGGGCCTTTTCATGCTTTAAAAGTCTGTGAATTCCAGCGACACCGACATCGTTAATACGACTCACTCGGTTGCCGAGAAGCCAACATATATCCGCAGCTTCATCGGCGACAGGGAGGTCAGAGGTGCCAGCGCATATCACTAGTATTTCGCCTTTACCAAGCTCCTTCCACTCTCCAGCGGGCCGATGCAGGACTCTGCTGGACTCGAAGTACTCCGCACCATCTACTTTGGAGCAAATGATTTCAGCTTTTTCTTTAGAAACACGGGTCGCTATTGCATTTTGTCCCGCTGCTACCAATTGTGAAAGAACACCAGCTATCGTGTCGGCGTCCTTGCCTTCTCCAAAAATGATTTCGGCTACACCAGTGCGCTTTAGTCGTTGAAAGTCTACTGTTGCGTAGCTGTTATTCTCCGTCTCTCTCACAATGGCTCCGTATGATGATCACTATATTAGCCCACACGCATCACTGCGAACGATAACTTTTGTCTACCTCTTTGCCAATGACGCCCATGATTGCATGATAGGGTCTCAGTAATGGCTCTCAGTCTTCAAATACTACTGGCATCAGTGCTTTTTTCTCCGGCAATGGCTACCCCCGATGGCGAAGGGGCGAGTGACGATCGCCTGTGGAGGCTCGGATTAGAGAGGATAGAGAGCCTTTATCTATGGCGGAACGACCTTACCGAAGGTTTGATCATGGGTGGTGTCGTTGAACAGCTGGAGAGAGATATTGATTGGCTGATGGTTGACGCCGATGGAGACATATATAGATTTTTTAATGGGCAAGAAGAGCTTGGTGTCGTGGTCTCTTCAGGCCTAGAGAATATCGAGGAGACGCTTGTTCAGTTAGAGGAGATACTGTCTCTACGCCAGTTGGATACCGATATTGATATTGATGTGACCGTGATGAAAGGGATTACTCGGGCGCTAGATCGTCACTCTCGCCTGCTCTATGGCGATCGGCTCACATCTTTTGATAGGCGTCTACGCGGTACCTTGTCAGGGATAGGTGCAAAGCTTGGTATTCGAGGAAACCTATTAACTATTACCGAGGTCTACCCGTCGACCCCGTCGGCTTCAGCCGGTCTAATTGATGGCGATCGGATTGTCCGCGTTGATGATATTTCGACCTTAGGTATGCCGCTGGGTGAAGCCGTAGCCCTGATTACCGGTGACCGAGGAACACCTGTGACATTGGTTGTTAATCGTATTGAGGGTGACTTGGAGATAGAGTTGGAGCTGACTCTGACCCGTGAAATCATTAGAATTCCAAATGTCTTCTCTAGATCTTTATCATCTGGTGTAGGGTACATTCGAATCGATAATTTCTCAGAGGTTACCGTCGAAAATATGAGGCGGGAGCTTAGAGTATTGGCTGGAATAGACTCTGTAGACCGCGGGCTTGTTATCGATCTTAGGGGAAACACTGGAGGGTCAATGATTCAGTCTGCTCGAGCGGCGGATCTGTTTTTGTCCGAAGGGGAATTACTTAGAACAGAGGGGCCTGACGGAGACCGCGTAAGGGGGTTGGTCCACAGCATAATGGCTCAGGAATCCCTTCGAGATCTAGATGTACCGTTAGTTGTGCTGCAAGATCATAGAACAGCATCTGGCTCTGAGATTTTGGCTGGTGCACTTCAGGAGGCAGGCAGAGCGCTAGTGATTGGGACTGTCTCTTATGGCAAAGGAACGGTTCAGAAGGTCTACACTCTAAGCACCGACGCACGATTAAAGCTGACTGTCGCACGGTATCTGGTCGCGGGGTATCGAGATGTAAACGGTGTAGGGTTAAGCCCAGACCTCTCTGTTGGCCGAACGTGGCTAGATCGACGAGGAATGACCCAGATTGGATCCATTGAACGATCGGGAGCAGCAGGCTCTGTTAGTTATGTGCTAAGAGGGCTCGGGTGGGGTGCGGGTGTTGGCTTGGAAGATAGGGGCGATCTTACGCTTGAGTTGGCCCACCGAATAATCGAGGTAACAGAGGCGGCTGATCAGTCCTCTATGATTTCAGCAGCCGTTCAGGTCACTGAGCAGGTGGAACAAGAAGAGCACCAGTACCTTGTGGAGCAGATGGATCTTAGAGGTATTGACTGGGGACCAGATGATACTCCGGTAACCGAAGATCTCTCCGTAGATTTGTCACTTGATATCCCTGTACCAGCCTTAGCGGGTTCGGATACATCGCTTCAGTTGACGCTTCATAATCAAGGGTCGGAGCCTATCGCTGAATTGGTCGTATCTTTATCAAGCAGCGACAGTGTTTGGGATGGCAGGTCTTTTCCTGTTGGTTGGGTAGGTCCAGGAGAGGTTGTCACATCTTCAATATTGGTGCCGATTCCAGCCTCTAGGACATCTCGATCGTCAGATGTTGAGATTTGGTTGGATGATGGTAACAGCCGAGAGTCAGGTGGCGGTGTCCATACGCTCTCGTATACAGGGAGTGGACTTCCTCACTTGTCAGTAGAAATGCATATTCGTGAGCTTACAGAAGAGCTGACAAATGGGCTGAACTCTATGCTAGGAAATAGAACTGTTGAGGTTCGGGTTACGAATGAGTCCGAACAGCCTTTAGAGGGGCTGAGTATTCGTCTTCTTCACCCTGAAGATGCAGGTGTAGAGTTGACCCAGTACAACGACCAGGCGGATCTTCTCCAGCCAAATGAGACGGGTCAGTTTGAGTTGGGGGTTAATCTTCTCATAGAGCGCAGCCATTACCCAATGCAAGTGGAAGTAGTCTCTGAGGAGATTGGTTCTCTGATCAATTGGGATTTTGAGTTGCCTATTGCTGGTGTTGTCTCTCTGTCCGCTCCTCGTATTGTGCCTGAAGACCTCTCGACCGAAATAGGAGTGGGTCAAGCTTCTATGGGGTTTGTTGTGTCGGATGAGTCATCATTAGACAGTGTCGTTGTTCATCTTAATCGTGAAAAGATCGCGTTTGTAGATGGTCAAGGCGAGAGCGTAGTTACGGCTGATCTAGCGGTGGAAATAGTACCAGGCGAGAACAGATTTACGGTAATAGCGACAGACGACCAAGGTGTTGAACGTGTTGAATCTTGGGTTGTTCGAGGTATTGAGGACCAATAAGTCTGAGGATCAATAAGTCTAGAAAAAGCCGATTAAAACTCAGCGACGCCCCATGCAACATTGTTTGCGTCCATGGCCGCTACCATTACGTACCCCCCGATACTAGGTAGGATAATCGCAGATCTCGTCGCCTGGAAGTCAACAGTTAAGTAGCTTGTGAACGCTGCATTTGAGCCCGCTTTGTACCATCCAAAGCCTACGTCTCCGTTGCTTTCCACCCAGGTGAAAAAGTAACCTTCAGTATCTTGTCTATTTACCAAATCACCTGATATTGGTGTCTTGGGTAAAGGACCGAGCGAAAAGTTTACGTTCCCATTTGCGCTAAATATATCTAGTGAAGGGCCAGTTGTGTTGACTAACAAGAGGTCACTTGTGTCGTAAGAACGCATCATGTCGATTGGGGAATAGTTGGAATTGTATCCGTTGCTGTTGAACACAGGTGTCGATTGCGATTCGTTCCATTCCCACTGTGTATAATATCCAGAATTGAGGTTGTTGGAGAATTCGAAGCGTGTAAGGGAGATGTCTTCTTGTATACTGACAGAGCATGATTTTGGTAGGGCTGTGCCTGTCTCTTGGTAGACACTGGCACCAAGACCGTTATCGAGGTCTGTGTCGCCCGCCTTCATGTATTGGATGTTAACTGCCACCGAACTATTGGTTGCGTCACACCCAATAATATGGTGGTTGCCATCGCTGTCTACGTCGAATGATATTGAGTTGAAGTCATTGGGTGTTGAGCCATCAGCGTTAGATATTATACTGGTTAGCGTGTCTTGATCCCCTCCAACGGTGTCGTATCTAGTGAAATTGAGCTCTCGGTTTGAGCCTACTATTCGCCCGGTCACCCCATAGATGTCGTCGCCCATGACTCTAAAGGCCTGACCTGCGGAAACATCCGCTATCGAGGCAGTAGAGGTATAAAGCTGCCAAACTGTGGAGCTAGTGGGGGTAGTGGTTGGATTGATGTAAGGCCAATTTACGGTAGCCGCTGAGTCGTAGTAAACGTCGCCATTCTGATCTGTAAATATGTCAGATACGACTGACAACATTATTCGATTTGATGTCTCGCCAAAGTCTATCTCCTTGGCGTTCCCCCAGTTCATGTTGGTTATAGTGGTCGTCCTGAAAGAGTTGGGATCACCGTTACAGTCGTAGTCGATACCCGGTGAGTTCTCAGTGTTCTCAGACAACATCTCAATTGCCCCAGGGTTGGTGCTATTGTTTATGTCGTTGCAGTCGTCGCCACCGTATTGGTCTGACTCGAATCCATCATAGTCTTGGTCGTAATCGTTCTCAAGCCCACAGTCGCTGTCGACACCGTCATACCATACGTCAATTATACTTGGGTTGATGTCTTCGTTTAAGTCGTCGCAGTCATCACCACCGTACTCGTCAGACGCGTGACGGTCATTGTCTGCGTCGAAATCATCGCCTCCGAGGCAGTCGTTATCTACGTCGTTGTACCAGATCTCTTCAGCTCCCAAATAAGCCGCGGCATCGGTGTCGTCACAGTCTCCACCCTCAAATTCCTCAGGATAGTGTCCGTCCCCATCTTGGTCGTAGTCGTCGGAGCCATTACAATCTCCGTCAACTCCGTCGTACCATACCTCTTCTGCATTTGGGTGTGCTGTTTCATTAGTATCATCACAGTCGGTTACTTCGTCACCAGATGCTGGGTGACGGTAAGTGTCCCCGTCTCTGTCATAGTCGTCGGCGCCATCGCAGTCAGAGTCAACCCCGTCGTACCATACCTCACTCACTCCAGGATTAATTTTGTCGTCGTTGTCGTCGCAATCCATCATCGCGGCGTCGCCACCGCCGTCAGCGGTGTACCCATCCCCATCCTGGTCTATAGTGAGGATCTTTTCTTGCCAATCCTCATCTGAGATCCAAGTGCACCCAGTGGTGATCGATAAAGCCATGGATGTAATGGCTAAGAATAGGGTTGGTTTCACATGACCTCCAGATTGGTCTTCCGGTCGTTCGTTACTATTGATCGACTTTTTAGAGGAGGAGAATATCACAGGTTGGTTAGATCATGAAGCAGTTGATCTGCTTTTATACTGTAAATTTTGCAGATTGCTTTACCGGCTAACGCCTAGTATCTCTTCGCAAAGATCATGTATTTACTCGATAAGTATTAAATATCTCGATCTACTGTGTATCGAGCCAATTTCTCCAATATCGCTCCCCTGGCGCCAAATGGGGTCAGAGCCGCTATCGCTTGGTCTCTGAGAGTGCTGGCTTGGCGTTGGCACTCTTCTACTCCGAGTAGGGTGGCGTATGACGGAGGACCACCATCACCCGCATCCTCTTCGGCGTCGAGGACGTCATCCGCGAGCTGAAAGGCCAGCCCAATACATTGACCGTATTCGGTAATGGCCGCGAGATCTTGCGGTGTTGCTTCTGCGCAAATCGCGCCGACGCGTGTTGAGATCCGAATGAGTGCCCCGGTCTTTCCTTCGTGTAGCCTTTTTAGGGTTTCGACGTCTTCTACTTTGCCAGCTAGTCCAATGTCGGCTGCTTGGCCACCTATCATGCCCATAAAACCAGCAGCCTCTGCTATCTCAGCGACAACATGAGCTCTAGTGGCAGCCATTATTTCTGAGGGCTCTGAGGCGAGCCTGAAGGCTTCAGTTAGCAGAGCATCACCAACTAGAAGGGCAGGCGCCTCACCAAAAGCGATATGGACAGTAGGCGAACCACGTCTTTCGTTGTCGTCATCCATACAAGGTAGATCGTCATGCACAAGTGAGTATGTGTGTATCAACTCAATGGAAGCTGCAGAGTTTAGGACTGGCACAAAACTGTCCCCCCTGATGGCTTCCCAGGCAGCGATAGACCACAGCGGTCGCATTCGCTTTCCGCCTGTCTGTAGGGGGTATTTGCACATCTTCCCGAACGATTCGGGCCAGGCATTGTCGAACCTGGACAGGAGGAGTTTGTTTATTTGCTCTATCCTGGGCGTAGCCCAGTCGCTTAGCGCAGGGTTCACAATTCTACTTCTGCTGGCACTGCCTCATCAACAGGGGCGCTTGGGTCTATAGGCTCGGCAGGACCATCGTCTTTTAGCCTCGCTAAACCGACCTTGTCTGGACCAGCTTGTCTAACCAAGTCCATTATCGAGACCACCCTGTCGTAAGAGACCAGAGGGTGGGCATCTACAAAGACAACCTTAGATTCACGAGCCCTCAGCTCCGCTGTAAGCCTTTGGAGTAGAGCGGTCTCATCCATTACCTCTCTGTTCAGGGCGAGGCTCTGATCTTCGTAGACGGCTACCATTAACTGTTGGGGTCTGTCGTCATCGTCACGAGGCTGATGAGTCTCTGTTCTAGAGGGTAAGTTTAATGAGATCTCGTGAATAACCCTGGGTGTAGCTATAATAAAGATGATTAACAGAACCAGTAAAACGTCGATAAGCGGCGTGACGTTAATTTCGGAATTAGGCTCGTTAGACCCTTTCATACTGAATGACATCAGCCGTCCCCTTCTTCGATCTTGTCGGTTGCTAAGAGAAGGGTGGTCATGCCGTTTTCAGCTAATACGTCCATCACCTCTCGCACCTGACCATAGTGAAGATCTTTATCTCCCTTTATTAGGATTGAGCGGGCGGGGTTCTCGCGAAACTCAGCATTAACCGAGTCGATAATATCCTCAATACTGGTGTGTTCTTTACCTACAAATATGTCGCCTTCACCGTTTACACTGATGATGATGTGGTTGCCTGCATCCTGCTGTTCGTGGGCTGTAACCGCCGACGGAAGAGGTACGGCTACTCCTGACTGGATAGCGAAAGATGCGATCATGAACACAACAAGGAGAACCAACATTACGTCGACTAGCGGCGTAACGTTTATCTCAGATATTGCGCCCTCTTGGGGTTCACCTACCTTAGCGCCCACGGGACCCTCCTTTGTTTATGGTTAAAATATTGACCAGATTGATTATGCTTTAGTGTCATCCTTAAGGATCTCTTTCTCACACCAACCCAAGAACTCTTGTGCGAATAGTGTGATCTCTTGCGTAATTCTATCTATACGACTGTTGAAGTAGTTGTAGAGCCAGACACCGATAATAGCAACAGCGATACCTACCGCCGTCGCGTATAGAGCTTCACCAATTTGACCGATAATACCGAGTAAATCTCCGCCGCCGTCGCCACCAAAGCTCTGGAATGTATGGATGATACCAAAGATAGTACCAACGAGACCAACGAATGGAGATGTAGAGCCTACGGTCGCCAGAATAGGCATGCCGCGCTTCAGGTCAGACGATTCGATAATAGCCGCACTCTCTAGAGCGCGAGTAGCTGCATCGATACCATGTCGGTCTAATCGCTCATCGATCTCTTTTAGAGCAGGCTCAAGAACATGAGAAAGGTAAGAGCGTTTGTATTCTTCATCTTGGCATGCACTTATTGCTGCTTTGATGTCTTTCTTCTCAAAGTTCTCTGACAGTATTACAGAGAGTGCTCGAGATTCGGCTTGAGCCTTGAAGAAAGAGACCCATCGCTCGATTGCTACGTAGATACAGGCGAGACCCATGGCTAGCATGAGGATAATTATCGCCTTTACTACAAAGCTGGCTGTAGCCCAGACCTCGGCGACCCCGAGAGATGAGAGTGAGAGAGCAGCGAGTGAAATAGTCATTTGAAACCTCAGCGTTTGTGGGGTTGATGCCTAATTTAGGCGAGTAGTCAAAATTGTTGTAATTAAAATTATCTTAGTTGATAGCGAATATTGAGGACGAACTGGCAAGGAATAGCCTCACCTTCGACCTCCATAGGGTAAAAGCGCCACTGCCAAGCTGCCTCGAGGGCCGAGTCATGGAAGATGTTTGGACAGTTCTCTAGGCGAATATCATAGGGTTCACCAGAGGCATCAATGAAGAAACGTACTCGGCAGTTTACGTTTCCCATGTTCATCTGTTGAGCAGCACGTGGATAAGATGGAGCTTCGCGTCTTCTTACTTGAACCTCTGACCAGTGTACTGCCTGGACTCCAGTTCCTCCCAGCACTCCTCCTAGGACTCCGCCTTGGACTCCGCCGATAACGCCGCCTACAACACCGCCTTCTTCACCGCCCTCTTCACCGCCTTCGACGCCGCCTGTGGGCTTATCGTCAGGGATTGCTTCAGGGATCTCTTCTTCGAGCTCCACAACCTCTTCCTCGACGAATTCCTCTTCTTCCTCCTCTTCTTCTTCCTCTTCTTCCTCTTCATCGTTAGATTCTGGTTCTGAGGATGCTGCGGGAGGTGGCGGAGGTGGTGGAGGTGGTGGAGGAGCGAACTCCTCTATTAGAACCACCTCGATAGCGTTTCGAGCCTCAATTCGTTCCACCAACTGCTTACCGCTCAAAAGAGTTAAGGTGCTAGTAGACATCAAAAGAACAATAGCTAGCCAAAGCGCACTGGCTTGGCGTTTTCGGTTTGCTTTTCTGGTCTTGCCGACTGATTCAAACATTCAGTGTATTGCCTATTGCGAGACTAATTAAACAGTCGCGCCATAATAAGCCACGTTATACCTATTGTGTAATTAACAACGCGTATTCTTAGCAATTACCGCACATATTTAGGATCTTACTGTCTCATGATTCCTCTTATTTCTGATGTAGTTCGCCATGCCCACCTGGGCTTCGCATATTTCTTGTTCTTCCTGGTAGTAAGCCAGTTTATACTTGCCTTATTTGGTGCCGGGAGAAAGCCCGAATTCGCTAGAATTTTCGCCGTGTTTCAGTTGCTGATGGTTAGGGTTTTGGGCCCTTTGATTATTTTAGCTGGCTGTGGTCTTTGGTGGAGCCTTCGTGAAGTTTTGCCTCCAAACACTTGGTGGATATGGGCGACCTTTTTGTTGTGGGGTCCTGTTGAGGTGTCTAGCAAGAGGATGGTTGCACCATCAGTGGCAAAAGTGATCGACGGTGGAGATGCCCGTGGTACACTAATAAAGGCCTCACTTCTGCAGTTGATCTGTGTGGCAGGGGCTTTTGGATTGATGCAGGCTAACAACTTATCTTGGGCATTATAACGGCCCTCTAAAATCATGTAGAATGAGATTATAGAGGAAGAACTATTGGTGGGTGAGCCCAAAGAACTTAGACCGGAGCGTAAACCTCATAAGTGTTGGGTTCAGGCGTCATCTCCAGAAGACGCTCTGACGGTCGCCGCAGATCTTATGGTCCGCGAGGTTGGGGAGCTTACCGTCTTATCAAGTAGAGGCACCTCATATAGTGTAGGTTGTCAGATCTCTGACGTTGAGCTTATCTTCTCGGTCTCTGAAGACATGATGAAGGTAGTTATAAAATCAATAGAAAAGGTAGAGGGAGCCCGTGAGTTGTCCGTTGGCGCTATGAAACGTCAGCTCCAAATTTCGGGTGTTTCGTCAGGTCTCGATGAGGACGGTATAAACGCTGTTGTTAATCGCTGGGTTTTAGATGGCTTAGTGGACACATCTACTGCGCTAGCTGTCGGACTACTGCCAGTTCGAGCGTGTGATTCTTCTATTCAGCTTTCAGCAGAGGTGTTGGATAAAGCTGTCTTCTCTGGAGATATTATTGGAGTAGTGGCAGGTCCTGTAGAAGTGCAATCAGGTATTACTGTGTTTGGTGTTGAGCTTGAGCCCGAGGAAGGTGATCGCTTAGAGTTAGTGTTGGGTTTTGGAGTCGAGAGTCTCGGGGGTGAGGTTATTGCATCCGTGTATGGAGAAGTGAAATACACTGGAACACACCTCTCGGTGGCGCCGGGGTTTGTTCTGTGCGAGCGCGAGCTTCAGGTGACTTTGGATCTGTTTCCGTTCTCTCTGACTGGCAGGGCTGTGACTATGGCAGAGCTAAAGTCTGTATTAAACGATTCTGGGGTACTTGAGAAATTTGTAGACTTAGACCATATGCGAGAGATTTTAAAGGGGGTTTGGGATTCAGGAGAGCCTTACAGGGGGGTAGTCGTAGCCAAGGGCTTAGAGCCAATAGCTGGAAAAAATGGTAGCGTTGAACTTCTGGTAAAGCAATATGGCGACAAACCTCGACCAGCATCTCCAGGTACTGTCGTTGGGGTATGGCACCCTAGAGTAGAGCCCGTAGCCGGTATCAATTTGTTTGGAGTTGATATTACTCCAGAGAAACTCGAAAAAACAACTCACGATAATGTTCGATGCGGAGCTGGGATCGAGATGGCGGGCAATGAGTTTGTCACCTCTGGATTTGGGATTCCACGGGTTTTTGGGAGTTATGTAGATCTTGAATCAGTCGTGACCATAGCAGAGGATGGGTTGACCGCCGTAATAGATGTCTATCCCTTTGATGGCGATGAGTTGGAGCTAGGTGAAGAAGCATATCTTGTAGGTTTATCATCAGCTGGCGTGCTCGACAGGTTTGTTGACCGGGAAGCCTTAAGCGCCGCGATTGTACAAGCCAAGAGTAAGGGGGATACTGTAGTTGGGACGACAGTAGCCATTGGCGAGCCTCCAGAAGAGGCGTGGGCGACGGAGTATCTGTTTCGGGAGGGGTTGAGCGGTAGGAGTGTCCTTAAAGGCGTGCAACTAGTAGAGATATTGAAAGGTGCCCCATCAAAGCCTGGAACAACGGTAAGCGGCGAGACAATAGATATAGCGATGACAAAGGCTGGTGATGGTAACCTGAACATTGAAGGCGCCTGTGTAGTTACCAGCAACGGCGGAGCTGTTGTCTCGACAGAATATGGACTGGTGCGGTTTAGTGCCACGTCGGTTTCTGTAGATCCAGGATTGAAAATCCTGAACAAAGGCGAAAGCGCTGTGTTTGATCTCTATACAGATCACCTCGGCGGAAATCTAAGTCTAGACCAAGTTATGGAGATACTAATATCTAGTGGTATTGCGCGTCATAGAATTGAAGATCAGTTTATTATTGAGGCGCTTGAGAGCATGAGGTCTGGGGCTGGTGCTCAAAAAGGGGTTTTAGTGGCTAATTCGGTGAAGCCACAACAAGGCTCTCCACCGTCTATTCATATACAGGAGCCATCTGTGATGGTTTTCCCTAACGAGCGAGTCGCGTGGGTGTCAAAGAGCTCTGATTCGAGGAATGGCGAGGACATATTTGGAAAGCGGTTGATGGCAGACACTGTGTCGATGGATGGCGAGATTGTCGAGGGTCCTTTCATTAGGTTGATCGATATCGACGTAGAGGCGGAGCCCAATATTATTCAGGCCTTTCAGTCTACTGCATTGGGTCGCATGACAGTAGAGCAGATAATTCATGGAAGGCACACAAAATCTGTTATTTCGGTCGCTCCAAGTCTGCGGTTTTCGGGAAACAAGACTTCTTGTTGGATGGAGCTCTCCTCTACTCATTTAGACGGCAGTCCTGTGCTGGTTAAGGAGGTAGAGGCTGTCTTATTGGGGATGGGGTTTGACAGCCGAGTTGCATGTAGGGCGAGTATTCAGCGTGTAATAGATGCAGGTGGTGGTGAGGCTTTAGTAGCAAAATCAGAGGAGTGGCAACAGCCTTCTGACTGGATGATAAAGCCCACTTTTTCCAGTAATAATGAGGTGCTGTTTTCAGGCGACGTGATCGCCGCCGTGGAAGCAGGCAAGCCAGCAGTAGAAGGTTTTGATTTAGAGGGTAAGCCGGTGCCAGTCGGGGAATATGGTGCAGGAATGTCCCTGTGCTCAGGACCGTACACTGTGATGCATCAAGATGGTGTAAGTGTACTGTCGACCACCTATGGCCATGCTGTGATTGAGGGTCTCCTAGTAAAGGTCTTACCGGGAATCTGGGTCACACCAGACAAAATGGCGGTGTTTATAAATGTTTTTCCCAAGCGAATAGGGGGTGAAGAGATCGCTATAGAGGGTCTTCTTGAACTATTAAGCGAACAAGGCTTCTCTAAGGCTCATATCGACGA
>CAWVYO010000017.1:0-26497 GCA_963934385.1 uncultured bacterium | reverse complement strand
GACCCTCAGTTCGAATCCCTCGTGAGCCGCCTTCACCAGCGGAGAGGTCGTCCGAGTTCATAATAGCCGCTGCTGCAAACTGTAGTGCTAGCTCCTCACCGGTAAACTCCGCGAGTGAGTCCCGAACATTATTCAAGGCTGTCTCAATCTCTTCGTCTGAGAGACCTTCTTCGTTATCAACCCCGGCTCTCATGGTGATTATGGAGATCTCTGCTTGTCCTTCGTAGGTGTAGCGTTCGAGTAGTTGAGCGTCGTATTCTGCTTGTACATCAGGTGATGACACGCGAGCCTCAAGTTCTTCCGTTGAGACGGGCATAGAAGCGGCTAGATCGGCTGGGTTTAGGTAAACCCACTCAAGTGATAGAGATGTGTTCTCCTCAACAAACCGGTCGTCTACCTGTTGGTCGGTGACCTGAACAGTCCTCGCCACCAAGTCAATCAGCTTTGATCGCATAAGCTCGTCATTCATTCGCTTGTCCCAGCGTGCTTTGTCGAGTCCGAATCTCACGATTACATTATCAAACATACTCTGAGAAAATTCACCACCCTCATCGGTAAACCAAGGAGTACAGCTTTCGTTTGATACGTCTGGACCTAATAGGGCTGCGACAGGAGAAACTATTAACGTGCATGGAAACTCTTGTGTGAGCTGGTTGATCTCGTTTGCTGAGACGGTAATGCCTTGAGTGTCCGCCTCCTGTAGCATCATCTCCCTATTCATTAGGTCAGAAAGGACTCTTACACGACGCTGATCGAACTCGTCCTGCGTTTGAGTGTCACCTTGAGTACCACGAACAAAGCGCATCTCGGCATTTAGCCTAGTGTCTGTTATGCGCTCCCCATTAACGCGGGCGACAATACTGTTAGTTTCGTTATCACCACCAACGCCCCAAAATATAAATGTGACGATTATCAACACAAGAACAACCTGCATTCCACCAGTGTTGATCCCTGTCCTCATTTTTCCCATCATCGACATATTTTTGTGCTCCCATTTATATTTCGAGTTCAGACCTAACGGTTGTGACCAGCGGGCTTTTTATTAACTCTATTTTTCCATATAGGTATGGACTGAAATCGCCTTTATCACCCAATTGCGATCTTTGCACCGAGATGGCTGTTGAATCGTCTGGTTGCAACTGATATACCAAATATAGCTGATGTCTTAAACGCAGACTGATCAGCGCTCCCCCCAGATATGCCCTTCCTGCTTCTTCTCACACATAGACTCAAATGTTCAACAATGTCTTTTCAGGCCTGATTAGTTCGCTTTCAGTAGACGTGGCGATCGACTTAGGAACATCGAACACGTATATCTACGTAAAGGGTAGAGGCGTAGCGTGTCGAGAGCCAACGGTGGTCGCTGTGCATCAAAATGGCAGGGGCGAGCGACAGGTCATAGGAGTGGGACGAGAAGCCAAGGCGATGCTAGGCAGAACCCCGAATGATATTCAGGTTATCCGCCCTGTGCGGGACGGAGTCGTCGCTGACTTCGAGATCACAGAGGCTCTCCTTAGGCACCTAGTTAAGGGTGTGATAGGGCGTGGTGGTGTTGCTGGTCCGAGGGCTATGGTGTGTATTCCATATGGGACCACCGAGGTGGAGCGACGAGCAATGCGAGAGGTCGCAGAGTCCGCTGGTTGTAGGCAGGTGTTTTTGGTTGAAGAGCCATTGGCAGCGGCCATTGGGGCTGGCTTAGATGTTGGGTTGCCACAGGGCAGTATGGTTATCGACGTAGGTGGTGGCACCACAGAGGTAGCTGTGATCTCAATGTCAGAGATTGTCTACTCTCGCAGCCTGAGGGTCGGCGGCGACCAGATGGATGAATCCTTGGTTCAGTATTTAAAGAAGTATGAAGGGGTGTTGATCGGGCCGCGAACCTCTGAAGAGATCAAGATGCGACTGGGTAATGCAGTGCCGCAAGAGTCTGAACAGTGGATGTGGGTAAAGGGTCGAGACATCACCACTGGTTACCCAAAGGCCGTTAGGATCTCTACAACACAGGTGTACGAGGCCCTCTCAGATTGTGTCCAATTAATAGTAGAAGCGGTGCTTTCTGCATTAGAAAAGACACCGCCTGAATTGGCATCGGACATTGTAGATATGGGAATAGTGATGTCCGGCGGAGGCTCTCTGCTTCGCGATCTTGACAGAGCTGTTAGCAGAGCGACAGGTGTACCTGTGATTCGTGCCGAAGACCCAATGAGTACTGTCGTTCACGGGAGTTACTTGGCCCTACAGAAAACCCCGCGCACCCAAGAGAGGGCGGCGGGGCTTACAGTTAAGCTGTAGTTGAGGACATAAGTCCTCTGGTCAACTACATTGCTTTGTTGATCATCTCTACGAGTCTCGGTCTTGGAAGCGCGCCAGTCACCTGAGCGACCACTTCGCCGTTTTTTACCATTACGAGCGTAGGAATCGAGCGAACGTTGTAGCGACGCGCTGCGTCTCTGTTCTTGTCAATATCTACTTTCGCCACCTTAAACTTTCCGTCGAACTCTGTGGCTATACTGTCTAGCACAGGAGCTATAGCCTTGCAGGGTGCACACCAGGTCGCCCAAAAGTCAACTAGTACGGGGACATCACTGTCTAGTACTTGCGCTTGAAATTCAGCGTCCGATACGTTGAAAACGTTCTCACTTGCCATTTTTTCTCCCTATACTGGTGTTACCCAGTTGGATAAAGTTTTGAATTTTACTTATCTGACATAAGATACAGATACGATTAGATCAAGCCCTGTTCCGAGATGGAGAGTTAATGAACGGATCGGATCAGTCCAATGCGCAACCCCAAACCAAAAGTCTCCTGAAGTCACTTATTCGCATTAATGCGAATAAAGGTCATGCAGTGCTGCATTTGAGCTGCGGGACAGATCTGTCCAGGGTCTTCATTCAGGCTGGTGAGGTTGTCCATGCGGATGGTGTGAAGGTATTGTTCATGGATGACTTAGAGAGCCCTACTGGTCGTCTAGATCACGACATTGGCGCACTTATTGGTAGCGGTGTCCCCGCTAATGAAGCCATGAACAGGTCAGCTAAGGCTATAGGTAAGTTTTTAGTGGAGATGGGGGCTAACCCAGACTGTGACTGGGGGCTGAAGGGAGGGGAGAATAGTCCTGATTCCGTTATTCCACTTCCAGTCGGTTTAGGTGACATACTTATGAACGCATGGGCTGTTAGTCCCTTGGAACACAGTTCATCACTCAATCTTGAAGAGTCCACAGATCGTTTAGTTAGGGTGTGCGAGAGAGTTGAGCCTCCCACCGGATTGCCGCCGCTTTCCTTTCGAGCCTACAGAAGTTTGGGATCGAGGGAATGCACTCTTCTAGAAATCATAAACAAGATATCTACTGGTTCAGGAGGTCTGTTTGAAGCCAGGAAAGCAACTGCTCTGTTATTTGCTTTAGGATTAATTGAGTTTACAGGTCAGTCTTCCTCGCCGAACCAAAGTGCAGCCCCAAAATCGATTGACGAGAATTCAGATACGGAAAATCTCAATGAGTTCGGTGGCTGGACTGTCGAATCGCTAGATTCTGCCGAGCGAGCATATTCTCGACAACATCCGTTCCAGATCTTTGGATTAGTATGCGACGAGACCTCCAGAAAGATTACAACATACGATGTGCGCAGCGCCTTTCGAAAGGTTGCAGCAGACTTTCATCCGGACCGTTTTTCTGGGGCCTCAGACGAGTTGAAGCAGGCCGCCCAGAGAGTTTTTACTTTCCTAAACCACTCTAGAAGTAAGATAGAGAGCCAAGAGGATTTGGACCTAACTATAAGTCGTTTTATGCCAAAGAAGAGCGAGCGCGGGGTGGTTACCGAGATCGATCGAACAAAGGCAAAGGCGAATGTCAGGAGTGCTGAAGCCAGAATGAGGCATGGAAAATGGGATGAAGCTAGACAGCTTATACTTTTGGCCTTGGAACAGGCTCCGGAAGAGAAGCGCTACCAGATCCTAGAAATTTTCTGCCGCGGGGTCATGAAGGATATCCCATATGCCGAGGCAGCGGCCTTAATCGAGGAGGTTGAGACGAACTCTGCAAGACAACACGCGGAGAAGTTTTATAGATCTGGTTGGCTCTACAAGCTCAGCGGTAACAAGAAGAAGGCTAGAGATAGGTTTAGCAAGTCGCTCACGCACGACCCAAATCATGTGGACAGTTCTCGTGAGTTTAGAATGCTTGAAAAAAGGTCTGAGGCTGCAGAGAGTACGCGCCGTAAACAAGAGACACGGCTCCCTTTTGCTCGGTTCTTTAATAAAAAGTAGCTAAGTCTATCCGCAGACTTCAATGCAGGAGTCGGGAGTCTCGAAGTCTGAATCGCACTCCAAGGAGTTTAGATCGTCTACACAGGTTGCAGCGGCTGCTGAATCGTAGTTAGGGCACCCACCGGATATCGTTTCTGCCTCTAGTGATTCGTCGTGGAGTTCGGCGAAGCACTCATTAAAGTCCTCGTAGCCAATGACTCCCAAGAGTTCGCACCTCTCCCAGACGGCACAAGTCGCGTCAGCTCTATCGCTCATGTACTGATCGTGATTAGAACAGCCGAATGTGAAGGCTAGCAGGGCTAATGACGTGACGAAAGGCTTCATTAAAGAGCTCCGTATTCGGCTATTGTAGCTGTTTTGTTAGGTCTTTGACGATGTTCTTTTGGTGGGATTCAATGGTTCCCCCGCCTATCTCAAGTAGTTTAGCGTCACGATAGAATCGTTCAATTGGGAACTCCTTACAGTACCCGTAGCCACCCATTACCTGCATCGCCTTATCCGCGACTCGTTTACCAAGTGGAGCAGCGAAGAGCTTGGCGGCATCTGAGCCGAGGCGGTTGCGGTTTAAAGGAGTGACTGTTTTTGCTACTTGATAGATAAGGCATCGAGCGGCCTCAATCTCTGCATACGAGTCTCCTATATAGGACTGAATCTGACCAAATCGATTGATAGGGCTGCCAAATGCGACCCGTTCGTTGGCGTATGAGACCATGTTGCTGAGGCATCTGTCTGCTATTCCTAGGCTCATGGCGGCTAGGGTGAGCCGTTCGATTTCAAGATTGCGCATCATGTGGGTCAGACCGCCCCCTTCTTGCCCCATAAGGTTGCTTTCAGGAACCTCGCAGTTGGTGAAGAAGAGCTCGGACATGGTGCTTCCCCTCATTCCCATCTTGTCCATCTTGTTGCCCGTGGTGAAACCTGGACATTCACGATCAACGATAAATGAGGTGATCCTACCGTTTACCTTGGCATAAACCAAGAATACGTAGCCTTCCGGTCCGTTTGTGATGAAGGTTTTTGAGCCGTTCAGTATCCACTTGTCGCCATGCTTTACCGCGGTAGTTGTAATGCCGAGCACGTCGGTGCCGTGACCAGGTTCCGTCATTCCGATGCCGCCGATCCACTCGCCAGAGATCACTTTTTCTAGATAACGCTCTCGCTGTTCGGCGTTTGAGTTGTTGTAGAAATTGTTTACAAAGAGCATTGAGTGGGCCAGGTAGGCGAGAGTAAACCCTGGATCTGATTTTGATAGCTCATGGTGCACGATGACAGCTGCGGTAGTGTCCATCCCGGCGCCACCGTGCTCCTCGCCTACAGTTACTCCAAGAAGACCAAGCTCCCCGCACTTTCTCAACAGGTCTTGGTTGAGTACGCCTTTTACGTCGTATTCAGCAGCCTGAGGTTCCACGTCGGACCGTGTAAAGTCTCGGACCATTTCTCGGAGCATTTCGTGTTCTTGTGTCGGGTTGAACAATGTGTCAATCGCCATCAGTTCCTCTCCAAAAATCATAGACGCCTATTTAGATAGCTATAACGCGACTGAGAAGTTGTGTGGAACAAATAGCGTGGCAATTACCCTAGTTAAATGTGATACCACTGGCATACAACCAAGGATTCTGCTCCATATGACCAAGAAAGTATTTTTAGTCGACGGTTCTAATCACGCTTTTCGCGTGTTCTTTGCCCTACCACGCATGACAGCTGGCGGTCTCAACACTGGTGCCCTGTTGGGTTTTGCGAATATGTTAAAAAGTATTGAGGAGATTCATTCTCCCGATGCAATGGTCGTCGTATTCGACAAGGGTAAATCCTTCAGGGTTGATCTTTATCCCGCCTACAAGGGACACCGTCCAGAGATGCCAGAGGAGCTGCGAGAGCAGTGGCCTAAGTTTCCCGAACTCGTCGAGGCTTGGGGGTATAAGTGCCTTGCTATCCCAGGGTATGAGGCCGACGATGTGATCGGTACTCTGGCGACACAGAGTCATGCCCGAGGTGATGATGTATGGATTGTAACTGGTGATAAGGACTTTTATCAGCTCGTAAAACCTCGAATTCGCATCTTGGATGTGATGAAGAAGCGGGTCCTGCAGGCACCCGAGGTTGTGGAGTCATTGGGGGTACCGCCGGAGTTGGTGATTGACCTTAAGGCTCTCGCAGGAGACTCATCGGACAACGTCCCAGGCGTCGCCGGTGTAGGCGTAAAGACCGCAGCTAAGTACATTAATAAGTATGGAGGCTTAGAGGATGTAATAGCCCACGCTGACGAAATAGGAGGCAAGCGTGGCGCCACCGTGAAAGAGCAGGCAGATATGGCTAGGCTCTCAAAGGTTCTGGTCACTATAGTTGTTGATGTACCCCTGGAATTAGGTATCGATGAGCTCGCGGTGCACGAGCCTGACTACACCGCCCTCAAGGAAATATTCGTTCGATACCAGTTTAGATCTCACCTAAAGAGGTTGAATGAGCTTACAGGTGGGTCGCCCTTGGTCCCCGCCACATCTCAACCCTCTAGTGATGCCGCTGCGAAGGGTGCGGACAAAGCCGTGGTCCCAGAGAGAGATAGCGGGCCATACAGCATTGTCGATACCTTTCCAAAACTCCTGTCACTGGCTGGTGAGTTGAGGCAACAGAAACGCATTGCCGTTGATTTAGAGACCACCTCGCTGGATACGCTTGAAGCACAGCTCGTAGGCGTATGTCTGTCGTGGGAGGGCACTGATGGAGTCTATGTCCCTATGGGGCACCAGGGCGAAGGGGTGACTCAACTCGATGAAGCCACGGTTATGTCGTCACTTTCCCCCATCCTGATCAACCCTAAAATTGGAAAAGTAGGACACAATTTAAAGTACGATATCGCGGTGCTTCGAGCCCGTGGATATGATCTTGTTGGGGTGGCAGGAGACACAATGCTGGCTGACTATCTAGTCGAGCCGGCACGGCGTAGTCATAGTCTAGATAACGTTGCTCTTCGCACGCTTGGTCACACGATGATCTCCTATACAGAGGCCACTGAGGGGCTTCAAGAGGGCTTCAATTTCTCTCATGTAGAGCTTTCCAAGGCTGCTGAGTATGGGGCAGAGGATGCACACGTGACCTGGCTACTAGACGGTAAGATCAACAAGAGAATCGATGAGATGGATCTTAAAGAGGTTTATTACGACGTAGAGTTACCTTGTGTCTCTGTGCTGTCTGACATGGAGCGGGCTGGAATCCTTGTGGACGTAGAGAGGCTTGCCGAACTCTCTGTTGAGCTAGGTAAACGTTTAGATGTGCTACAGGTCAAGATATACGAGTCTGCTGGTCACGAGTTTACTATCAACTCCCCAAAACAGATGCAGGTTGTTCTCTTTGACGAGCTTGGGCTACCGCGGGGTAAGAAGACAAAGACTGGCTATTCCACCAACGCCGCTGTGTTGAAGAATCTTGCCGGGAGTCACCCTCTTCCAGGGCTTATTTTGGAGTATCGAGAACTCGCAAAGCTAAAGAGCACATACGTGGACACATTGCCTGCCCGTGTCTCTAAGTTCGACGGCAGAATCCATACGTCTTTTCATCAAGCTTCGACAGCGACTGGGCGCTTGGCCTCATCTGGTCCAAACCTTCAGAATATCCCCTCGCGTACAGACGAGGGCAGAAAAGTGCGTGAGTGCTTTGTGCCTAAAGAGGGTCACGTCCTTCTCTCAGCAGATTATTCTCAGGTAGAATTGAGGCTTCTCGCTCATTACTGTGGCAAAGGTGGTCTTTTAGAGGCCTTCCACGCGGGCGAGGATATTCACTCCCGGACCGCCGCTGAAGTCTTTGGTGTCATGCAGGGGCTGGTTACCTCTCGTCAGAGGAGCGCTGCTAAGGCGATAAACTTCGGTATTATCTATGGTATGAGCGCGTTTCGTCTCTCTAATGAACTAAAAATCCCACGCCGAGAAGCTCAAGGCTATCTGGACGGATATTTCGACCGTTACTCAGAGGTCAAGCGAGCGCTAGAAGATCTCAAGCAGTCAGCTCGTGATAAGGGCTATGCAGAGACTCTGTGGGGTCGCAAGCGGATCATCGCCGACATCAATTCGCTCAACAAGATTGATCGTGCGGCTGCAGAACGGGTGGCATTAAATACACCCCTCCAAGGCAGCGCCGCTGACCTGATAAAGATCGCTATGGTGCGGGTGCATGAGCGTATTAAGAGAGAATCTCTACCAGCTACGCTGCTTCTACAGGTACACGATGAGTTGGTGTTGGAGGTTGAATCGTCGCAAGCTAAGAGAATAGCTGATATTGTTGCGTCAGAGATGGAAGAGGCAGCCGAGCTATGTGTCCCACTGAAGGTGGACGTATCTTGGGGCAACAACTGGTCAGAGGCTCACTGATGTCGAAAATATCAGCAGAACAGCTAGAACATAAACGCGACAGAGACGAGAAGCGAAAGGCTAGGAATAAAGCCGATTCCCAGGTGGTTTTGAAGATCAGGGGCGGGGACACGGGTGCCTACAGGATCTTGGTTGAACAGTATCAAGGGCGCATTTATTCAATGGTTCTGGGTATGGTAAAGGACGAGGAGCACGCTTGGGACATCACCCAAGACTCTCTGATTAAGGCCTTCAACAAACTAGATAGCTTTCGCGTTGATTCCAGCTTCTATACCTGGCTCTACAGGATTTCCTCGAACAGTGCGATAGACCATCTGAGAAAAGCTAAACGCCGTCGCACAGAGGAGTTCGACGATGGGATTGGAGCGAAAGATCAGGCGGGTATGATCGATCCTATGTATTCACAGACAAGCCCATCGAAGGATCTAGAGCGCAGTCAGCTAAAAGATCGCATCTTTGACGCGATGCAGCACATTAGCCCAGAGCAGCGACAAATAGTGCTCCTGCGCGAGGTTGAGGGGTACTCATATAAAGAGATATCTGAGACAATGAACATACCCGAGGGTACGGTCATGAGCCGCCTGTTTTATGCCCGCCGAAAGTTGCAAGAGCTGTTGCGGTCAGAATTCATGGGTGCTTCATGAGTTTATTTGATCTTTTTTTGAATGAAGTTTCATCTTGTTCGTCATTAGTTCTCAACACACAGTTGTGTCAGGGGATTTTATTGTGAGCGACAAGCGCAGATCAGACTACTTAGAAGGTCTCAGTGAGATCGACGCCCTACTTGGAGTGATCCTCGAGGGGACAAGTGACGCCGCTGACCGCGAGAAGTTTTTGGCTCTTGTCGCTGAAGATAAGCGATTCGGAGAGGATCTTAAAGAGAGGGCTACCCAACTGTTTTCAGGTGGCAGTGCAGATTTGGAGCTGTGCCAAGAGATTTTGATTGCCATGACCGATGGCGATGGTTGGCAGGTTGTCTCAGAGGCGCTTCGCGAAGACTTAGAGTTTGACAGCATTGGGGCCGACAAGGGTTTTGATACATCGATGGTTGACTCTGTTATGTCTGCCGTAGAGGCTATCGCACAAAATGTTGCGGTTGACACCGTAGATGAGCAGGGTTTACTGCTATCTCGTCTTGTCGACGGAGAGTTGAGTGAAAGTGAGAGGGTCTCGTTTACGGCTGAAATAGCCGCTGATGATTCGGCTCTCAGACAACTCTCTGACCATGCAGACTTAGGGCGTCTTATCCGCGAGTCCATTGCCGCGAAGCTCAAGAGAGTAGATTTCGCCCCGATGTGGGTTGCTGTCTCTGAGGGAATCGGCATGGAGAGCCCTGAGCACGTTGAGGGGTGGGCCCCTGTTGGTGCTGCTATCCGCGAAGTAGTCGAAGAGGCCTCTAAGTTTTCTGTTGAACAGAGCGATAGGATGTCGAGCGCTGTTATGGCCGAGGTTGAGCGGCTCGCTGCCAACGACGCCGCGGCATTTGAGTTTGAGCTTGCTCTAGAAGAGGCCAAGAAGCCGCGCCGCCGCTGGCTTTCGTTTATCCCTCACGCGGTCGCTTTCGCTGGGGTGACTGCAGCCCTATTGGTGGTGCCTCTTCTGGATGGTGCCGATGTCGAGTCAGGACGTGAGTTGGACACGATTGAGATGGAGTACGCTGCTATTGATCAGGCTGAAATGGAGAGCTTGGAATACGCCGAGGGTGTCTTGGTGCAAGTAATCATGGATATCGAGGGCGATGGACCTTTAATCATCTTTGTAGATGAAGACGTCATTCAGGGCGATGACGGGGAATGGGACGATGCTGATTGGAACGACGACTGGGGTGACGACGAGGGCTGGGACACGGCTGGAGAGGCAATCTAATGCGTAAATTATTCTTTATTACTCTTGCAGTATTGGCTATGGCGTTTATCTCGCCATCTAAGGCTCTAGCCATTGATCCAACTCCTGAATCAGAGGTGTCTGAGACGGGGGAACTCTATGCTAACGGTGGTCGAATAGCTCAGAGTCAACGCAGAAGGCGCCAGCAACAGAATCGCAACAGCAGCGATCGCCAAGGTGAGGCAGCCAGAGTACAAATAATGCTTGTTCATGCGACTAAGGGCGTGCCTGGTATGGATCCAGAGCTTTCCCGGTTCGCATCGCATCTGCGACACTTATCATATGATAACTTTCAGCTGCTTACCCGCCGACGCGCTCGCATGACTGTAGATGGAGACCGGACGTTTGAGCTTGTTGGAGACCGCACTATTACTGTCTCTCTGCTCAGCAAGGGTGCCGAACGGGCTCGTTTGAGGGTGCAGATGTACCGAGGAGCCCAGAGGCTGATCGACACGACTGTCGCGGTAAACCGAAACGGTACATTTATCGTGGCGGGTCCAAGGCACAATGATGGCGTAATAGTGATGCCTATAACAGTCTCTTATTGATGACCCTCTTTGAGAAGATTATTGCGGGTGAAATTCCCGCTGACATTGTTTTTGAGGACGAGTGGTGCGTTGCTTTTCGCGACATAAACCCACAGGCGCCAACTCACGTTTTAATAGTACCTAGGAAACCAGTGGTAAATGTCGCTCACGCTACATCAGACGATGCGGAGCTAATGGGTAGAGTGTTATTGGCGGCAGGAGAGGTTGCTCGCCACCTTGGTGTTGAGCAGGGTGGCTATCGCTTAGTATTTAATAACGGTGCAGGAGCTGGTCAGACTGTGTTTCACATGCATTGTCACCTGCTCGCAGGTCGCCCGCTTACCTGGCCTCCAGGGTAGACATTCACCTCAAAAATGCAGATGTGTTAGCTTCTCGTTATACGAAGTTATAAACGTTGAGTGCGCTAACAAATTTTGAAGGAGTTTGAAGTAGATGGCCACATATGATCTACCAGTAAACAATGAAGTATACGAGGCAATGGAGCGGGGTGAAAAAACTGTATATGCGGTTTTAGCAACCTCTGACTGGCAGGGCATTTCTGCTGGAGATCGTCTTGAGTTTGGCAAGGTTGGAGCGGTCGATATCGGTATGGTACGGAGGTACTCAAGCCTAGAGAGGCTAGTGGAAGTTGAGGGGTACTCTAATTTGTTACCAACAGCATCTGCACCAGAGGAAGCCGTTAAACATATGCGTGAAATCCCAGGCTGGACCATGGAGATTGAGAGCGAAGTCGGCGTCTACTGCCTACGTGTTCGCGAGACTATGCGCAAGTTGTGATCGGCGTGTAGCCACCAAGGGCTGCTCAACCCAATAGTGAACGCAAAACTCCTTCAGGTAGCTTGGCAAGGGCGCTCTCAATGAATATTGAGGTGTCTACACCTTGCGTTTTCTTGTAGTGCTGTGCTTGAAGAGCCATATCGAGCTTGTCTATAGCGTGAACAAAAATGGATTCCGCGGTTAGCCCCTCGTCGTATTCGTGCCATCGCTCCTTCATGTGGGGCGGTAGCCCCTCAAACAGCTCTGTTGCGGCCTGGCGCTCGAGTGCCTGTTTTTCCGACTTAGAGATGTTGTCGAGAGGAGTGATGTCGCCAGTGATTACCTCTGGTAGGTCGTGAGCCAGCGCGATCTCTATGGCTCTTGCACGGTCGAGATTATCTGGGCATAGCGCCATTACTAAAGTAGCAACTCCCCAACTGTGAGCGGCGACGGACTCTGGGTTCTCAACCGAGGCATGATCCCAGCCCGCCCGCTTGACTTCTTTTAGCAGTAGTAGCCTCGAGAGGAGCTCTCTATTCGGAGTTGTATCTTTCATTTTTGCGACAATCGATGTCCAGAGTAACGGATTTACTGTTCTTTATTCCATCTGTATTCGTGGCTGTTTATCCACTTCTGCACGATCCCTTCACGGAGCCCTCCAGGTACTGCTACCACGCGGGTGATGTCGGTAAGCTCCATGATGGCTCTAATAATACAACCTGCAGCCAACAAAGAGCTCGCTCTTCTCATATCGATCCCTTTTAGGTCTGCTAAGTCACCTTCTGGAGTTCGCGATAGCTGCGTCACTATGGCATCGAGTTCAGTGACATCAAAGCTGTAGCCCGTGCCGTTGCCTATGATCTCCTCACCAGCGTTAGCCGCAGTCATTCTTGCGAGAGTTCTCACAGCGCCAGATGGGCTGGCTAAAACTGCGTGTGAGCTTAACTCAATAGCGTCACACTGAGGTTTCATCGCAGATCGAGCGCTAGATAACATAATGTCTACCAACTCATCTCCCCTCATCCCCGTTGCCTGCCCCTCTTCAGATAGAGTCAGGTGCCCTATTGCTATTGAGAGTGCTCGATCCAGTGGTGAGGCGGTTACTATTTCGGTTGATCGACCACCCATGTCAAAGAGCATTGCCCCTTCGGGGAGGTATGGACGAGTCCCGTCCTTAACCAATAACGCCTCCATATTTCCCGTAAGTACCTGTATTGAGATACCTAGGTCTAGGTTTAGTCGTTCGATGAACTCTAGACTGTTGCTCGCGTCTCTAAGTGCCGCTGTTGCCGTACATATGATCTCGTCGCACCCCAAGATAGCACACCGCGCTGTGAACCCAGATAGCGCCGATAAGGCCTCCTCTTGAAGTGCTTGTGGCAGCTCTGTAGAGTCTGATTTCCAGCCGCCGCCCATCCTTATGCTTGACCTTAAAAGCTCAACCTGAATCGCACACCCATCACTGTCAACATCAACCACCTGTAGGTGGATTGAATTGCTTCCCAAATCAATGGAGCCAAGTCGCATTATCTCTCCGATCTTCAGCCGTTTAGGCTCATGAGCTCTATAAGTAGAATCGAGAGAGCGTAGCCTTATTTGGAGGGTATTTGTCAACATCAAACGCTGCGAAGGAGCATGTTCTAAAGTGTATTCGTTCACCTGCGAGGCTACTGGCAAGCTCTGAAATGGTAGGATTGTGACCGACAATTATTGGGTCTAAAAGGGAACTGGCGCGAATGATGTCAAAGAGCGCTCTATCGGCATCTATGACCTCTGTTAGCTCCAGAGTCGGCACGTCTGGAAATTTTTCCATAATGTAGCTGGCGGTCTCTACCGCTCGAACTCTAGGTGAGTGGATGATCACTCCAGGTCTGATGCCCTCTAAAACTAGCTGCTCGGCGCGGTTGGTCGCCTGTTCGCGACCACGTGCGGTTAGTGGCCGGTAAAAGTCGGACGTGTGGCTGTCTTGCGCTTCGCCGTGTCTAAGGAGGAATAGTTTCAAAACGGTCTCGTTGTTTGTGGGAACTTTCAGAGGTGCTAAAAGACCTTGGCCGAAAAAATGTAGTTTAGGGATTTGGCCGCTTTGACTACGGCTGTGATGAGTCTAAACTCACCAGCCCCATCGGCTATTGCTCTAGCCCTCTCGAGTATTGGGCCTGGGGAGTCGGGGGCCGCGTTCGCGATAGCTATAAGCGCCAGTACTTGGTACCTGAGAGTGTCACCCCCTTTGCCCTGTGACGCTTCAAAGACTTTCTCTGCTAGAGCTATGGCTTGTTCGGGGTGCCCAGCTAATGCGAGTGAGTCGGCCTTCTCAAGGGTGATATTGAGGCGATCGTTGTGATCTGAGATCCCTTCTAGTAGATCAGAGAGAGATGTCTCGTGGACTTTGGCTTGGCGCTCTCTGCGAGATGCTATGATATTATCCTTGGCTATCCCACCAGAGATATTCGCCATCATCTGATTGAGTGAGGGGAGTACGTCTTTGTCCCCCATGTCATGCGCCGCTCGAATAGCACGTCGTAGAGACTGCCTGGCCTCTGAGTACAGCTCCAGCGCTAGTTGGCTCTGTGCCAACATGGAGTAAGCTCGCCCCTCTAGAGAGGCATCTAGCCCCATGTCGATAGCGGTCTGAATATCGCTGCATGCCGTGGTGTGTGAACCGGACTTTATATGATTCATACCTCTGTGCAGTTGACTCTCGGCAGGGGTCAAGTCAGCACCTCAAGTGCTAGCTTGGCAACCTCTTCTTCCACGGATTTTGGCACCTGAATCTCTCCATTCTCGATGCTGTTTTTCGCCAACCATTCGAGGGTTAACCCAAGGAGAGCAAAGTGAAGTAATACTGGCTCAGGAGAGCCTGAATTTGTGACGATGTTGAGTGGGAAACCGTTGCCGAGTACAGAGATCCACCGTCCATGCCCAAGGCGGTAGCGAGTACAGTTCTTTCCAACCTCAACAGCCTCGCTCGCGGTAGCCTTCAGCCCTGCGATATCTATTTCGTCACCGCCGTGGCCAGCGTTTACCAATACAATGTCACGTTCTATATTTTTGAGATGTTTGACTTTGAGTGCGCCTGTACAGCCTGTGGCTGTAACTACAATCTCAGCAGACCGTAATGCCTCGTTCATGTCAGGGACTCCAAATCCGTCGTAGTGAGCTGCGAGCCGCCTGACTGGGGACTCGTCAATCACCTGTACAATGGCTCCTCCTGCACGAGCGTAGGCGGAGATACCCTCACCGACTGTTCCATAGCCTACAACGAGCACCCGTCGACCAGCTAGGTGGAGCCCTGTTTCGTCTCTAACCGCGAGCCATAGAGACTCGCCCACTCCGTGGCGGTTCTCGACATGTGGTTTTAGCTCACCGTCGTTTATGTTTATTACCCCAAGAGGCACCGTGTCGAGGCTTCGTAGTTTGGTGATTCCAGAGCGGGTGAGCTCAACTGCGCCCCGAACCTTTCCTGTCAGGTCTGGGCGTCTATTTATAAGGGTTTCGATAAGATCAAAGCCCACGTCTGCGATAATGTCGGGGTTGTGCTTGAGGACCTCCATGTGTCGATCAACGGCGCCACCGCCAGAGAACACGGGGATCCCTTGCTCTCGTAGAAGGTCTACAACCGCGCGATCGGTTGTGGCTGAGCCAGAAGCGCTCACGATCCACTTGCCCCCGCCGAGGGTTAGTTCGCGAATAAGCGTGGCTGTTAGGGTGGTGAGGTGGGCGTTGACGGCGATAGTCATTCCCTCAAAGGGTCGCATTTGGGCCCATCTCAAACCCAGTTTTGGCATTAGCCCAAAGAAGAGGTTTATCTTGTTGATCTCTCTAGCGGCGTTTTCGCTTCTTGCAGACATTTATAACGATCCAGATTTACAGTTTGAGCAGTCCTAACACGTGCTGGATTGAACTGTGAAAATGGCGCATGAAGTACGAAGCAGGTGGTAGCGCAATCGTCTAGTTGCCCCACAGCCCACGGCTATGATTAGCTGAACAGTCGTCGAAGACCTGAAAAACTCGCGCCCCCCAAAAAAATAGGCTATACATCGCCTGAACAGGCACTATTTTTATTCGCCGATTCCGGCTAAACAAACAGAGGCTCAAATGAACAGCGCACCATCTTCTGCCAGCACCTTTATGGACACAGGTCTCCCACTCTTCGCGGGGCTCACACACAAGGTCGCAGACCTTTCTGAAAGTAGCGTTCGCTTTGGTCGAAAAGAGCTAGACTTGGCGCTCGTAGAGATGCCTGGGCTCGCCGCTCTTCGCGAGGAATACTACGGTCAAAAGCCCCTAGCTGGTGCCAAGATTATGGGCTCGCTGCACATGACTATCCAGACAGGTGTTCTTATCGAGACTCTCGTTGAGCTTGGCGCCGATGTTCGCTGGGTATCTTGCAACATCTTCTCTACACAAGACCACGCCGCAGCGGCCACTTACATAGGGCCAGAAGGCACCATCGATAACCCTGCGGGCACACCCGTTTACGCATGGAAGGGCGAGACCCTCGCTGAGTACTGGTGGTGTACCCTTCAGGCGCTGCTCTGGAACGACGGCACTGGACCCAACCTTATCCTCGACGACGGTGGCGACGCTACAATGTTGGTCATTATGGGTCACGAGTACGAAGTCTCGGGAACTATCCCCGATCCGTCAACCGCTGAGTCAGAGGAGTTCTCTGTAGTGCTCAACCTGCTCCACGCTGTACGTGATGCCAAGGGTGATAAGTTCTTCACCGAGATGGCGAAGGCTATCCGCGGTGTCTCTGAAGAGACTACAACAGGTGTTCACCGTCTCTACGAGCGCGTCCAAGCGGGCACACTACTCTTCCCAGCTATCAACGTAAACGACTCGGTAACCAAGTCAAAGTTCGACAACGTATATGGCTGCCGACATTCACTCGTTGACGCTATCATGCGAGCCACTGATGTCCTTATCGCAGGTAAGAGAGCTCTTGTTCTAGGTTACGGCGATGTTGGTAAGGGTTCTGTTCAATCACTGACAGGACAGTCAGCTAAAGTCTCTATTACCGAGATCGATCCAATCTGTGCGCTTCAGGCGAGCATGATGGGCATAGACGTCGTTCGTCTAGAAGATGTAGTCTCAAGGATGGATATCTTTGTTACCGCTACAGGAAACAAAGATATCATCACAGCCAAGCACATGGTCGCGATGAAGCACAACGCTATCGTTTGCAACATCGGGCACTTCGACAACGAGATCGACATCGCTGGGTTGGAGACAATGAGAGCAAACGGCGAGGTCGAGAAAATCGAGATTAAGCCACAGGTTCACGAGTGGAGGTTCACTAATACCACCCACGGACCAAACGGTATTGGTCACTCGATTATCATCTTGGCCGAGGGGCGCCTGGTGAACTTGGGCTGTGCTACTGGCCACCCAAGCCTCGTTATGAGCGCCTCGTTCACCAACCAGACAATCGCTCAGATCGAGCTTCACCTTCGCGCTGAGGACTACGGTGTCAACCCGCTGGCAGACCCGACTGCGAACAAGCCACCACAGGTGGTCACCTTGCCAAAACACCTGGATGAGAAGGTTGCTCTGTTGCACCTAAAGAAGTTCGACGTGAACCTTACGGAGCTGTCAAGCGAGCAGGCTGCATACATCGGCGTAGACGTTTCAGGACCTTACAAGCCTCACCACTACAGGTACTAAACCAAAATACCTGCCGAACATATTTCCATAGCTGGAGCTGACACGAATGATAACCCTCACTTTTTTTGCTCTGTTAGGTTGTGGCTCTGATGTCCCGCAGGACGACTCCATCTCCCTTTCAGTCGAGATGGGAGAGCACAGCAACCTCATCGCAGAGGTGTCGGTTTCGTTGGAGCATTCGGGCTCGGTTTGGGTAGAGTACATCGGTGATGAGATCGAGTCTCTAGCCACCCCAGCGACAGAGCAAGGACTTGCGCACGATATAACAGTCGGAGCCATGCGCTCTGACTCGGAATACGAGTTGACGGTACATGTGGACTACGATGACGGTAGTTCTGGGGTCACCACGGCGACCTTCTCTACGGGGCAATTGCCTCCAACGATTGCTGATTTTACAGTTGAGAACTTCACTGAGACGTCAGAGGGCTATACCTTCTTCGGACCAGCGGTTAAAGACATGTACTCAATAGCCGTAGATGCAGACGGCAACGTAGTCTGGTACCTAGAGGAGCTTGGAGTGACCGAGCGAGAGGCTGACAGAGAAGTAAAGCCTCTCGGAAACGGCGAGTTTTTGTTGCTCAAGCAGGGTGCGGTTAGGATTGTAGATCTTGCTGGCAATATTCTGTTGGATATCGACGGTCACGCCACAGGTCTGGACTTACACCACGACTTGGTGCCTATGCCTGGTGGTGGATATCTAGGGATTGCCGCAGACGACAGGACCATGTATATCGAAGGTGTGGGAGATGTGTCGGTGCGTGGTGACTCAGTGCTTGAACTAGGCGCAGATGGTGGCTTACTTTGGGAGTGGTCTGCCTTTGACTACCTCGATACGACTCGATTCCCAGGTGCTCTGTCGTTAGGTCAGACAATGGATCGTAAGGCCGTTGATTGGACCCATGCGAATGGGATTCAGTATAACGAGTGGGATGACACGATCCTCCTCTCGCTCCGCCATCAGAGCCAGGTGATTCTTATAGACCACGTCACAGGGGATCTGCTCTGGACTCTTGGTGAAGAGGGTGACTTTGAGCTGACTACTGGCGAGTGGTTCTATAACCAACATGCGCCTGAACTCCTTGAAGACGGCAGGATCCTTATTTACGATAACGGAAATGAGAGGCCTTCCCAAGGTGGTCGCCAGAGCAGAGGTGTCATCTATCAGCTTGACTACGACAGCATGACTGCGAGTCAGGTCTGGGAATTTGATTCGGAATTCTACACGGGACGCTTGGGCGATATAGATCTGCTCGACAATGGAAATATACTTGTCTGTGCGGGCGGCGTGGAGTCCTCGGGAATAGCGCGATTATATGAGGTTCCATATGAGTCCAACGCCGAGCCCGTATGGCAGCTAAACGTACCGGGTGAGTTGCTCTATCGGGGAACAAGGGTAAACAGTCTCTACGAATAGAGATATTTTGGAGGTTTGAGATGAGATTGGGGAGGCTATTATTTCGCACAGCTCTATGTGTAGGTGTTCTATCAGGCTGTGGGAAAAGTGCTGACACAGGTGAGTTTGTTGAGCCATACGCCGCGTTTCCTGGGGTGGCTCCTGCCGCTTGGACTACCGGTCTTGACTGGAGCGCTTCGAGTTTCCCTGTAGGTCTACAGTCTGGTGACCCACACAGCGATTCTATTGTGCTGTGGAGTCGCTACGCTGGTGTTGAATCGGTTGAGATGTTGGTTGTGGCTTATGACGGCAGCGACTGGGTTGAGGTAGTACGCGAGACAGTTACGCCAGAAGACGGCGGTTTTATTCACAGGCTTGTCGAGGGGCTGGCAGAGGACACTTGGCATAGCTTCTCCTTTTCAGACAGTACAGGCACAGCGGGTGTGGGTAGCTTTAGGACTCCTCCAGAGTCCGGGCTGAGGACGGTTACCTTTGGTGGTGTCTCCTGTACAAAGCAGAGCTTTGGGCCTTTTCCCACCCTCTCTGCAGGTGCGACCCAAGGCTACGCATTTACCCTGCTCGCGGGAGATCAGGTCTATTCAAATACTAGTGAATTGGAGGATAAGCGCGCCGATTGGGAGGACAATTTATCTACATCTGGGTTCCGCGATCTGCTGGCTTCGGCACCTTCTATTGCCACTTGGGACGACCACGAAGTCGCCAATGACTGGGGGATTGAAGATGTCGACGAAGATCGCATAGAGGCGGGAAAAGAGGCCTTCTTTGACTATATGGCGACTCGCCCTCGATACGGAGATAACCTCTACCGTTCAATCCGTTACAGCGACACCCTTGAGGTTTTTGTCCTAGATGTTCGCTCGGAGCGAGAACCTGAACAGGGGCAGTACATTTCGCCTGAACAGCTCGCGTGGGTAATAGGCGCTCTGGAGAGCAGCACCGCGGTTTTCAAGTTCGTGCTTACGTCGGTCCCTTTTACGGACTTTGAGAGTCTTCTCGCTGATGTCGCCGCCGATGACAGGTGGCAAGGCTACCCCGAACAGCGCTCGGAGCTTGTCGATGCAGCAGCGAGCCACGAAAACGTTTATTTCTTGTCAGGTGACTTTCATCTCGGGTTTGTTTCTAGAGTTGATCCCGCAGAAGGCGTGGGTTTTGAGTTGTACGATATCTTAATGGGACCTGGAGGAAACGCTGCAAGTCCGATTGGCGACCTTATGATCGAGACCGACCAGTTCCTACTGGGATTATCGGCTCGTAACACCACAAGGTTTACCGCAGACCCGCTTGATGAGACTCTTCTTGTTGAGTTTATTGGTGAGGATGGCTCAGTCTTGAAGAGTATGGTTCTGCCTGTTCCAGCGATCGTAGACACACAGGAGTAGATCGTCGTGACAGATAACAGCCAGGTGGATCTTGCGGAGTTCGAACTCACAGTGCCATCATCTGATCTTTATAGAGGTTCACTTGAACGCTTGGGGCTTATGGCGTCGGTGGTCGCGATGGTCCTCGTTTTTATGCCGTGGTCACTGGATATGGTCACCGAACGTGTGGATGGCGAACGCCTCGAGGTTGTGGCAGGGTCTTTAAGAGGCTTTCAGTTTATGACTGGAATTTTTGCGGGTCTAGTTATGGCAGTGGCTTCATTCTTGGCCTTTCGCCGCCGCTGGGGAGGGGTGATTTGGCTCTCCGTGCTCGCCATTTTGTCGGCTTCCTTTAGCTATATTCTAATGCCGAGTGGCTCGGGTTTGTTTGGTGCTGAGGTCGAAACATTGGTGGCTAGCTGGGGGCTTCCATATTTCAACTTTGCGGCCGTGGCGGTCTTATTGTGTGCTGTTTGGGGACACTATGGCGAGGATCTTTTATTAGCCTTGAATGATGGGCTTCATGGTCACAAAAACGGTTTTATGACAGACGAGACTCCACCATCGAAGGTGACAGTAGTCGTCACTATCACGATGTTCTTGGCAATCGCTCTGTTTCTCTTTTTAGGAGAACCCGATGACAAAAGCTGGAAAGCCATGATGAGGCACTGGTTTTAAGTCAAAATACTCAGGACCATTGATGTGAATATGCCGGTAAAACAGTCTGTTTTGTCTGAAGTTGTGTAGTCTATTGTGGTATCTTACTACGTGGCATAAACTGACTAGCCCAGTAATCGAATTTGGAGTGTAGCTGTGCAGAAAAAACAGATCCCAGTTGAGATCGAGGATCCGGCTCAAGAGACACTGCAAGTACAAGATCAGGCTGTCTCAAACAACTCTGGAGGAGGGGACACCCCAGCAGGTGAGGTCACTCAGCAGTCATTAGCGGGGACACAAGGGACCCATGGAAATCAAGCTGCGCTCCAGCAGATGAACAGTCAGAGTCAGTCTTCAGAGGCGTCGCCAGAGCTTGTGTTGCCTATCCAAGCTGAGAGTACTGACTATATCGCAGGAGTGTACGCACGGCGTGGGGACATAAAGTTTACGAGAGAACAAATAATGGCAAAGGTTGGATCCTTGCCTGATGCTAGTGCTGCGGCGAAGATAGCAGACGAAATTGAGATTAAAACCGCGGAGTATAAGGCTCTGGTGGATCACAATAACAGCAAAAAGGTACCAAAGGTCGATGGAGAGACCCCTCAGGCCGAGGGGCCCTCTGAGGATCAGCTCGCCAATATTCGGGACCTCTGGGGTCAGATGGAGGCTGCGATGGCCTGGGCCCGTGGTGACTGTGAGCCCTTCAGGGCGGAGCTTGATGTGCTGGAAAAAGCGATCGGTGAGAAGGCCTACGTACACTCAGATACCGAAAAGGTTGTGGAGGATATGTCCCAGAGCGCACTTGGTATGATCCGCCAGCAGTCAGGCTTCCCAATGGACGCTACAGACGGGGTGACTCAGATCAGAGATGCTGCTGGTGATTCTAAGGAGAAAGCGGCGGCTGAAGGTGTCATTTTAAAGTTGGGCTCTAGCTTGGAATCGGGTTGGTCTGGGGTCGTAGGTAAGGAGCTAGACGCACTCTTGGGTGTGTTCGAGAACGGGAACGTCCGTGAGAGGTGCACCCTCTTGGGTAATTTCCAGCAGTGGTTTGCCGCGACAGTCTATCAGGCGGACACGGGGGCTCTTCAAGATTTCTTGAAGGCTGGTGGGATTGATGAGCAACAAGATTTGATTCAAGATCAGGCTAAACTGTCAGAGGGATCTGCCACTAAGGGTAGAGAGCATAAGGCGCTGCTTGGCGGTGACTGGATCGACGGCGATGTTGGTGACCATGCAGGAGCCGCGGCTGGCAAAAAGAGCTACCTGGACGCCAAGAGCGAACACCATGACCAGAAGAGCCCTAACGTTCCTCTTGAGATGCTTAGTGAGAGCGAACTCATGGCAAAGGCGGGAAATCTTGGTCTGCTTGGCGAGGGTCGTAAGGATGCTCCGACCGAGAATATTAGAGAGGAGCTTACCCGCAAGATCACGGAAACACAGCAGGCCAGTGCCGACGATGCCGCGTCTGCTGCGCAAGACTCATCGAAAACATCAGCAGCAGCGAAGGCAGCAGCGAAGCAGAAAGCTGTCGGTAATTCGGGTGGAGGAGAGTCCAACCCAATGCATCGATCCAGAAAGCTTAGAGATAGAGATCGACCAGACGAGCTGTCGGCGGGTGAGAAGCAAGCTCAAGGTGTCGAACCTGACTTTGACCCATTCTTGGAGGGCTGGAAAGCCAATATCCTCAAGGAGGGTGAGTTCATAAAAGAGGCTCGCGATGAACTCGAGATGCCCCTGCGATCTGGAATATCAGGAACAACATGGCGTTTTATGAACTACGCATCATTGGTAGGTGCAGACCTCCCAGCCTCTAGGCTCGCTATGTTTGGATACTTAATCCTAATGGACGCCCACTCATTCCACGAGATTGCCACAGCAGCCTCGGCTTTTGTCCCCTATACACCAGGTAAATACACAGGTCTTGCCCCTTTGAATGACGCAGAGGTTGCCCAGTGGGCTCAGGGGCTCGGCATTCCAAAGGATCACCGTCCAATGTTCGCAGATATAAGCCATGGATCGTGAGCTAAGCCGAAAGAAGTTAGCGCTATTAAGAGAGGAAAAAAATAAAGATCACACAGTAGAGCCTGACGGTGCGGATGGTGCCAGCCTTATAAGGGTAGGAGGTTTTCAGCTGTTTCGTAGCCAAGGGCCGGTAGTCTCAGTCGACAGCTTAGGTGGTGACTCTGAAGGTGTGCCTCCGCTATTAAGATACGAGGCCTGTTTTTTTGACGGCTGGCAGGCGGGTGAAAGCTGTGCTTATCGCCTAATAGCGGGGACAACTACACAGAACCCAAAAGGGCTCTCGATGGTAAACAGCTGTAGCGGCACGATTATGGCTAGCAGCTTGGAAGAGCTAGAGAGTCAGCTGTTCAAAGTGGCGAGTGATCTGAAACCTAACCCTCTTCTGGGGGGTGATTTTGAACATCAAAGTCTGTCTTGGGATACTAAATCTAAATCTCTGAAGGGTAGCGGGAATCTGGTGGTGAGCCTCATCAAAGGGGATGACAATAGGGAGGCACTTGAGTCTCCTTCATCTGGATCTCCGTGGCACGAGCTATGTCGCATTGAGATACCTAAGCTTCATGACCTCTTCGATCCCTCAGTTCAGCGTATGAGAGAAAAGCCAGCGTATGTGCCAGGGCAACCCTTTGTAGAGTTGGAGAATCAGGATGCCCAGCATCGACAGCTGGTATTAGGTTCATTCTTGGCGGGTGTAAAGAGCTTGGAAACGCTCGCCTCGTTTCAGCGCCAAAAGAAAGCGGCTTGTCCTCAGTGTAGTAAGCTCGTCAACAAGTCGGACTATTTGAACGCGGGCGAAAACAGCTACAACCTCTGTAGGTACTGCTTTTTGTCCTATTTTAACTTTTCATCTCTGGGTAACTACCACGGGTCAGATGACGACTATGATGATTATGAGCGCCGTATGACCGTGGACTCTATAGTTCGTTCTTTTATGAGCTCCATCAACAGGATCGAGCGGATGGCGGCAGAGGGCCGTTACCGCAACGGTAAAACACCTCAATACCCTACCGTTGGTGACGAAATAATGCGTATATACTTCGCAGGTATAATGCTTAATTGGGACTATTTTGTCGAGGAATCTGGTTGAATAGCAACTACCACCCTCTCCCCACGACCGCCCTTTTCCACACTCACCATTACGCCCCCTTTTCTCCAGCCCTCTACGACTAGGCGTACACGGGCTGGTAGTCGGCTGTTTCCATCGGTTGTGACTATAACCACGCTGCAGAGACCCCTCTCGGCGGCTCGTAGTATTCGGGCTCCTGTTTTTCCTATGTTTGGCGGGTCGATCACCACCACCATCTCAAAGCAGCCGGAGCCTGCCAGTTGCTCAGCAGTCCACTGGCACTGGGTTAGGGGAGGTCTAGCCAGAGTTAGGTTGTCGAGATCTACATGGGGCCAGCCCACAGGATTGAAGAGGCAGAGTGGATCCACAATGGCCACAAGAGCCCCCCTGTTGGTTATAGCTCCAGCGGTCGGCTGTAAGATAGAGAGTCTGCCAGCACCTATTCGACCAGATATCTCTGAGAGGTGTGGCCAGCCCCCAAACACGCGGTCTAGTTTTGCGATTCCAGTACTCAGCTTTCGAGCTTTGACCTCATAAGTAGGTGCAATAGCTGAGATTTTTTGGCGTAACTGCTCTATTGAGAGTTTTTTAGTACTGTACATATGTTCAGTATAACTAGGGTTGCCAAGTGGTGTCAATCCGATCATGGGCACGACTCTCACACCTATTCGTAACTAATCCAGAATAGGACTGTCGGGCTGCGTAGTTAGCTCTGTCGGAAGCGGGGAAGATGTGAGTGTCTCTAGGAAATCAACAATGTCAGGGAGATCTGTCTCTGAAGAGAGCGAGGTGACTGGCGATAATGGCGCCTGAATAATCTCCTCCCTGTGACCAAATTCTGGGCTCTCTGTGGAGTTGATATAATGGTTGACGCACTCATCTAAAGTATCGAAATGCCCGCCGTGCATATAGGGCGGGTGTGTAGTGACGTTTCTTAGAGTCGGAGCTTTGAACTGCCCATCTAAATCCGATCCCGTGTTTAGATATACCAACTGTTCGGCGCCTGTCTCTGGAGCGTCACTGTATGCGCCCATACCGTTGAATGGGTTCTCCAAAACTAGCGGAGCCCCACTCATACGTCCGTGATCCCCTAGTTGCAGCCAGTCCCGCGGTCCAAGCCCGATGTTAGAAAATTCCTGATTGGTGAAGTTTGGACCTTCATGGCAAAGGCTGCAGAGACCATCACCTATGAATAGCTTTAGCCCTCGTGCCGCAGAGTCAGAGATAGCGTCGAGCCCCTCTAGGTTCTCTCCAGTCAAGACTGCCTCCGCGAACTCATCGAATGGCGAGTTTCGAGAGACTATGAGCCTCTCGAAAGCGGCTATTGATTTGGTGATGTTTGTGAATATTACATTGACCTCTTCGCGGTCTTCACTCCTCATTGCGCTCCAAGCTAGCTCGTAAGGGTGTTCAGGATCATCATCTGGTCTGGCATTTTCTGGAAACCTAGAATCATCTGATAGATCTGGGAGAGTACCAAAGATCGCCTCATAGGCGGCGCTCAATTCTGAATCATCTGCAATCAAATGGGCCACAGCCATGCGGTTGCCACCCATTTCGCCAGCTTTCTCTATCGGTTCCGTCGCTTGGCACCAAAGAGAGTCACATCTCCCGTCCCAAAAAGCCCAGCGAACATAACCAGCGTTCCAGAGTGAGGGGGCGTGTCGGTTAGTCTCTTCCACTCCACCTGTTGAAAGTCGTTCACCATCACCCCACCCAAATTCTGGATCGTGACAGGTAGAGCAAGAGACCTCGTTTCCGTTTGAAAGCCGCTCATCGAAGAATAGAAACTGTCCTAAGTGTGCGGCGTATGGGTCGTCCGCTACTTCGTTAGTTGGTTCTACGGGCACCTGTGGGAGTGGCCAGTGTCTTCGCAGGCTTATAATCTGTGCGTTAGTGAACTGTTTTGGCTCTGAGAAGACTGTACCGCTGGTGTCAGAGGTATCCACCTCTTCTTCACCTGGACAGCCAATGAGTAGAGCGAATAATGTAATCAATTCCAGTGCTCCAAAGTAAACATAAATAACTCTATCCTTTCCACAGGGTGCGTGATGGTCCAACCAGTATCAGGTTGCCCCCCTTCGCCTCCAAAATATACCGCCTATAGTAGCGAATATCAGGAATAGTTTTTTCGAAGGAGTGCTGCTTACCGAGGAGCAACCGCACGATTTGTATTCGCTATCACCTTGGACAGATGTGTCTGTAAGACCTGTCTCAAGTTCCTCCCACACCGGCTCTGCGCAGGGGCCATCTCCATCATCGAAGTCGACGTAGTTTTCTATTGTATCGCAGTCTTCATCCCTGAGACCCTCGTCGAGGTCTAAGGATCCATCGTTGTCAGAGTCTTCATCTATGTAATCTGGTAGTCCGTCTCCGTCGGTGTCTATGTCTCCTTCATAGCTAGTGCGGATGCCGTCGTTGTCATCGTCGTCGTCGAGGCGATCCTCTAAGCCATCGCCATCCGAGTCTGAGGAGAGCTCATCCTCGTCGTAGACGCC
>CAWVYO010000016.1:0-27514 GCA_963934385.1 uncultured bacterium | reverse complement strand
TAGAGAAGATTCTCGGTGCTCTAGTGCACAGGGTCGCAACTGGCGATGGAATCGAGCTAGCACTCGCCTGCCGCGGGGAATCCCTAGTGGCATCTGACGGACCGCTACTGGATTACGTCGCCTTGTCTGAGGCAGCTCACGCCGGTAGATGGGCTATGGAAAAGGTCGCTAAAGCGTTCGACCTTGGGACTATTCAACAGACAGTTGTAGTAGGCAGTGAAAAGAAGCTCGCCATCATTACGGTCGGTGACGTAAGCTTGGCAATACAGGCGCCTAAAGACGTCTCGATAGAGCTAGCGCTAAGCTAAACGTCCCTAAAGACGTCTCGATAGAGCTAGCGCTAAGCTAAACGTCAATTCCTAAAAGACTCTTACTAAACGACTTTTAAGAAGATCTCAGCTTTGTCCTTGAGACTACGAGTAGTCATACAAGTGAGAAGACAATCTCTTTCACAGGTTCGGATTTCCTCACGGCGCTTCCTTGCCTCTGCGGATTCCCAGATCTCTCTGGCTGTGTGATTTTGTAAGTTACCCACTGGATCCATGTAAAAACAAGTTACGACATCGCCATTTGATCCAATAAAGAAGTTGGTCACCCCAACTTTACATGTCCCAGTCCTCTCTAAGAGAGACGCTTGCTGATGCATAGCTGATTTGAAGTAGAGACCGAACTTCTCTATATGAGAGGTGTCGTTCAACAGTGGATACCCTGCCTTTTTCATCTCGAGCAATTTCTTTACGGTGCGGTCAACGTGATCGAAGTCCTGTGGCCACAAGTACACGAGGTCTGTGTCCTCGTGTGCCAATTCCAAAGGCTGCATCATCACGCCGTCAAGTCCAAAGTCTTTGGCCCACTCAACTAGCTCAATTGACTCGTCGAGGTTGTACCCCATAAGAGTAAACTTGGTGAGTATTCGCAAATCCACACCATGACGCACTCTAGCCTCTTTAAGGAGAGTAAATGCATTCATGGTCTTTTCAAAGTCCTTCCCTCGAAAGTGAAGGTGGGTCTCCTTTCTAAAACCATCTAGGGAGATGTTGACGTTGAACATTCCCATCTCAGCCAACTCATTTGCCACTTTCTCATTTATGAAAGTACCATTGGTAACGATACCTGTGAGAATTCCAAGGTCACAGCTATGACGAAGTATCTCTAAGGCGTCTTTGCGAACGAGAGGTTCACCGCCTGAGATGTTCAGCTTAAATGGACCAAGCCACTCGCGCATATTGTCTAGAGTTCGCTTCCAATCATCGGTACTAAGCTCTGTGACGCGCCTTAATGTCCCGTGTGCTATTCCGTCTACTCGCGGCAAATTGCAGTGAATACACTTGAGGTTACAGGTAGGAGTAATGTGCATGTAAACAACATTGGGCTTCGAACGATGCCCATCAGTCCTTAGGTCGACCTCCTGTAAGAGGTGATTTTTAAGATAGCTGCCGCCTAGCTTTAGTTTGTCTATACTCTTCATGGTCGCAGATTAGCACTTAAGCGGGGCATTGTCGCCCATTTTCCATGGCTATCTTATACGAATCATGCACTCAGTCGGTAGTTCGTGTTCCTGCTCACTTACTGAAAAGGCCTTGTAGAGCCTTCCGCTTATTACCTCAGCGCCCTCGTCCTCAACAAATCTTGAAAACCGTTCGAGCGCAGTGCTGTGTCTAAATTCGTAAGTGACGAATAGCGCGATTCGAAGCTCGTCTAGATCGTCAAGACCCGTTACAAATTTTCTCATGATGTCGCTAACTCCCGCCTGACGACCCAGTCCCAAAACCGGTATCCCCAGAACCAACCCGTCAAAATCGTCGAGTTCTATCTGCTCGGCGCCAGTGGACAAGGCCAAACACTCGACGCTAAATGCTCGGTCTTCCAGCATCTTTGCCATGCGACCGGCAACGCGGCCACAGTGTCCGCGGGTGTTATCGTAGGCTATCAGTAATTTCAGGGCTTTAAACGGCATGCCCGCATACTAACACGACCAGTCAATCTTGGGTCAATGGTTGTCTCATTTAGGTGTCATTTCAATACTTCTGATTATGAATGACAGGCACATGGGGCTCGTGGATTATTCTTATCGCACAAGCTTTATTGAGAGGTAGAAATGGCACGATGGCTTATTGGTCAAAAAGACCGACAATTCTCAGCTAAGGACATGTCCGAGCTCCAACAGCTAGCGACAGGCGGGGTAATTGGGATGTACGACCTAATTCAACCCCCAGGGACTTCTGAATGGATCTACGCGAGTGAGATCGAAGCCTTGGAGGGTAAACTTCAATTATTGAACGACCCCGATGAGGAAATAGTTTTCAAAAAGAAGGGTAGCGGCATCATAACTGTTGTTGTTTTACTCGCCGTCGCAGGTGGATTTGGATCTTTAGCTTACGATAAACACATGGAAACCGAGGCTGGTCGGGGGCTAACAATAGCTGACGACGGTATTAGCCTCTCAGAGCTTATCGTAACGCAGGATAGCGCCATAGTACTGGACTCCCCAGATGGTTCGCAGATTACAGTGGTAACCAAAGACACCATCGTATCTTTGGTAGGAAAGCGCAGTGATTGGTACCACGTTCAACTGAGCACTGGTGTGAATGGATACATTTCTGTCTCTGACGTGGCCCCTGGCTACCATTACGCTGACGACGAAGTAAAAAACATATTTGAGCAGCTTTATAACCCAGACCAATTCTTCCAAGTACAGAACACTGGCTGGGTTCGAATGAACGCTGCAGACCCCACAACAACTTCCCTCGGTATGTTGGTACGCAATACGTCTATCTTTGACATGACCGGCATGGTCCTAAAGGCAACTCTCAAGGACAAGGACGACAATGAAGTCCAGGTTAGAGAGATAGTGGTTGATGGTGTAATCCCCGCTGGTGAGATGGTGTGGGTTGGTCAACTTATTCCACCTAGCGGTGACCTTGATGAAGCTCGTATCATCACAAAATATACATATGAAGAGATGGTTGACGAAGGTGACGAGACTATTGAAGGCTGGACGTTTGAAGAGATGCTCACCATGACTCTCGAACAAGAAGACAGCATCGCTGGTCGACTGGATCTTGTCGAGCTTCGCAGTATTCCAGATGAAGCATTGATGCCTCAATAAGCTAAGTAGTTAACAATACGATGTGGCCCATCTGGCTATCACACCACGAATGCAGCGACTCTGTACGCTGCACCCTCGTGGGTCCGTTTTACGTATGTCGCCGCTGCCTTACCATCTGGCCACTGGCTATTCTTGTGGTCGCGACTTCCTTTGGGCGCCACCTGCCAACAGCATCTGGGTACGAGTTAGCTGGATGGCTTTCTCTGGCTACCATTGAGTACTCAGCAGTGCACTTCAGGCTCATGAACTACAGTGCAACAAGGGTCTGGATACTCGGCTCCATGATGGGCGTCGGCGCTGGGCGCCTATTTCACAGGTACCTGCAAGACCCCACAGACATTACCTCATGGGTGACGATCGCAGCCTGTACAACCCCTGCGGTGATTGCCACCCTTTACTACCACCTCATATTGAAGAAACTAAAGGGGTAATAAGTACTGTGGTAATAGTAGCCCCAGCCGTTGGGGAAGTGATCACAGAAGCTATCGGTCTCAACACCACACCAGCCCGCTCCGAAGCCGACATCTAAACTATCGCCTATAACGCTACCCATGTCTGAAATAGCCCAACTTAGGACAACATGCGTGGCATCTACCCAGTCAACAGTTGGAGAAGCAATTGAATTGAATCCGCTGGAGTCGTAACCCTGTAGGTTAGCGGTACCGGACTGAAGAACAAGCCTGAAATAGGAATAGTCTCCGCCACTGGCAACCATCCAGGCCTCGACAAACGCTGTAGACGATACATAGGGCTCACCCGACTCTATCATTAGCTCTAATATTGTCCCATCAGTGCGATAAAAAGCATTGAGTAGGTCGAAATCAGACTGATAATGATCGCCTGCGTCGTCTTGAGAATTGGATAGGGCGATCCAAGGGCGCTCACCCAGTACGATATCAACAGAGCTTGTGTAGGTGTATGAGTTGTCTTCAAACAGTAGACTCATCTCCAAAATATCGCCCAAGGCTGACGTGCTGTCGACGCTCACTGAAAAATCAGCGTCGCGCTCTCTGCCTTCGTCCATTGTGCCCAAGGTATCCTCGCTGACTGTTACTGAACTAGTAGCTGTAGTCCCAGCACCGAGTGACAGACCTACAGAAACAACCCCAACTGCACCGAGATCTCCTACATTTGAGATCTCGAGTGAGATATCAGCTGACTCACCTGGCTCTAGGAGGCCATCACCATCTCCGTTGTCCGAGTCATCTATATCCACCCCCATGACCTTCAGAACTGGCCACGGTACAGATAGACTCAATGCCTGCTCCCAAGTCTCGATATTATCACTGAGTGACAAGATTAGATCCAGATCAGAGGAGTCTGTGTGCTCGCTGCTAATAGAGACGACAAAAGGATCGGATAGAGACTCTAGGGTGTTCGGGAGCATAGGACCCATCCCGACCGCGTAAGGTCCTCCTAAATCCACGGTCACATCACCGTCATTCGATATAAGGGTAGCGTTCAACGCCCCATCTGTCTTCGCGCCATCATTAAGTATTAGGGGTTCTACAAGAACTCCCTGGTCACCTGGTTGCAATTGAATCGGTGTTGTATCAAGTCCCCACAGAAGTAAATCTGGCGGCTCTGGCAAGAATATTATTTTCTCCACACCACCCGATACAGACTCACCGGTGGCTGCCATATAGGTCATATTACCGTAGTCTATTTCGAAGAGATCAACGGTTGCATTGGCGTCCGTAAACACACGTGCATACCACCTGCTACTACCGGCCTCTGGCGGCAGTAGATCTATCTTATCGGTGATGTCTACAGCCAACTCAACGGTTCCATTCGGCTCTGTGGCGGCGTATACTAGCTCTTCGTAATCTGGTAACTCTGGGTCTCCGACACCAAAACTCACCTGAACTAACCCCTGATCAAAAGTAGTAACCGAAAGACGACCCTCTGAGAGCCAGCCAACCACCAACTCGTGTTCGCTAACCCACTCGCCATCCGCTCCGATAATATCCAACGTAAACGGCATTACTGTGTTGTCCTGCCAGTCAGCATCAATCATCAGTTCAAAATCAACCGATGCGGTCCCGCTCTCGGTGATTTCAACAATAGTCACGGTCTCATTTGTGACCACTCCTGCCCCTTCGGGCAATGAGAGACTAGCTTGAAGATCTGTACAAGCCATATCTACGTCATTGGTAAGACTAAAGCTTAGGGTGACGTCTTCACCCGCGTGCACTGTATCGGGAGACCACGTAAACTCTGCCATCAGGTCACAGGTTAGCGCTGTAACGGCCACATCATCAATGAACCAGTCACCTGAGTTTGCACCGATATACTCCCAAGCCAGATACACAACAGGCTCACCACCCCATGCGGAGAGGTTGACGACTGGCGCTCTTTCCCATTCATTTGCTTCGGGAAACTCAATCTCACCTACGAGCTGATAATCACCTTCTGACGGGTCTCTTGCCCCCGTTGAGATCCAAAGATTGGCTACGGCACCCGATATTGCGGACGCTCGATGATACCAAGTTACCTGTGGCTCACTCTCTCCTGAGAAGTCCAAGGCTGGAGAAATCAATATGTCATCCATCTCAGACATGCCTTCATAACCGCGAGCATGCCAGACTGCTGTCTCGCCTCCGTGCGGACTCGAAGGGGTAAGGTCCCATGGGTAACCGGCGAAACCATTGGCCACGTTGACCCAACCGAGAGAAAATAGAGAGTCACCTTCGAAGTCAGCCAAATATGGCAAAGAGAGCCCTCTTGGTGAGATTGAGATTGAGAAGGGATCGTTTGCCCCCTCAACTGGAAGATAAGAAATAGCCTCTATGCTACCTAGATCTGTCGATCTAAAGTAATATTCGAACCCAGGAGATTCTATCTCAACTGAGGTCAGTTCAACTTCGTAGACACCCTCTGCCTGCTCAAACACCGGTGTGATTGTGTAGTACTCAGCACCATGCACTCTATACAGAAGCTCCACACCAGCTACACCGTCAACATCCGACGCCGTAACACTCAACATTACTGAATCACCATCTGAGAGGGCATCACTGGGGACAGCATGGGTCAGCTCTGGACCCGCCAATCCCACCTCGCCCGTATCTTCTGGTGAGGAACTACAGGCTACAATCACAATCGGAAAGAACAAAGCGAGGGTTCTGGTTAGCATTAGATAGCCTCAAGCACTGATGGGCAAGTAGGAAATTCAGGATCAATAATCGCCGGTGTAGGGCGACTCCTGTCCAGGCTCCCATCCAAGTCATCGTATAGCCAGCAGTAAGTAAGACACTGGTATGCCATGATGTTGCCGTTAATATCTACAAACGGAAAGCAGCTTAATCCACTTGGGCAGTCGCTATCTGTCTCGCAGGTTACGCCACAATATCCCCAACCAGTACATAGGTTTCCGTTCCCACCACAGTCGGTATCATCATTGCATTTCTTGCAGTAGTAGCCACCCGCATCGTAACAGTCGCCGCTAAATTCATTACAGAACTCATTAAAGCCGCAGTCGAGATGTGAATCGGTGCAGCCCTCGGAGGAACACTGTCCCGTGGTGGTATCACAGGAATCTCCTGGGTAACAGTCGTCGTTATCGGTACAACCTGGCGTACAGCTACCCGACTCACACGAGTGCTCCATCGGACATTGGCTCGAATTCGCACAGCCGACAACCTCGCAGCTCCCCGAAAGACAGACCTCTCCAAACTCACAAGCCACTTCAACCGAACATTCGGGTGCCTCTGAACTTCCTCCGCAACCAACCGCAAAACCAAAGGCCATTACGACGCCGACTATTAGTGTTCTGAGCTTCATTGGGTGCCCCCAGTAGTATCAGTCGAGGTCGAACCAGTACCCTCCTCTACACTCGTGCCTGTTGCCTGCACGTCATAACGGGCCTCTATATACCATCCTGAACTAGGCATCTGGTCTTCCTGAAAGCGGATCACATTCCGCTCTGAAATGTATTCGTAACCTTCATCTTTTACCAAATCAGCAATCTTACTATCTGAGTCAGCCGACTCGTAGAGGGCGACCTGCAGAGTGTGCTCTTTAGGTAGCTCAGATAGCTCGAATTCCACGGCTAATCCCGAGAGGATAAGTCCCAACTTTTCTGCGATAACAGAGAAGTCTTCGTCGCAAATAGATTCTACTAGACCATTTGTTTCACTGGCTAAATAGACATACCTGTGTCCATAAACTGCGTCTCCGTGATCAGAGGAGCACGAGGGCTGACCAGGAAACTCCGGCGGAACCGCACCAACCACTGCTGACACATTGAACAGGGAGTGATCTCGAAACGCCTCTTCACCCTTCAGCATAGTAAAGAAGTGTTGGTAATCCACCGCGGGGTATGGAGAACTGTCGTCCTCGTCCGATACGAAGATAAACGAAAGGTTCGCCTCCTCTCTAATGAAACCAGCGTTGTCACCCGACAACATCGGCTCTATGAATGCCATGTGTGCAGCTTCGAGCCCGTTCTCAATACCTGATCCAGTAATTCCAACAGCCACCATCTCAGAAAAAATTTCGGCGGCGCCGGCTGTCTGGCTTGTAATAACTGTAATGTTATTGTTTAGGGTAAACTCATCACCGACTGCAACGTCGACAGCTACTCCGCCGTTAGCGCTAGTGTCGGCGCTTCGCCCAAATACTATAGTATCCCCCGCTAAAACCACAGTCCCGCTTGGGATTACAAATCTGTTGCGACCAGCATCCTTAAGTACACACGAACTCAAATCCAAGTCCTTATCGGAGACGTTCAATATCTCGACCCATTCCCCCAAGACATCTTCTACAGCTCCTGAGTCAGCCATTATCTCTGTAATGACAAGGTCCCCTACTACTGGTGCATCACCAACTCCCTCTTCTATGCCCGTGTCACCTCCTGTATCTGCGGTGTCTGCGCCGGTGTCAGGAAGAAGGTTTGAGGTCTCGCCACATGAACTGTTGATCGCTCCGGGCGTACCGAAATCACCAGAGTCCCAAGGGACATCAGACAGGCACCAATGAGATGACGTGTCATTACCACTTGGGATCATATATTGAGGATCTAGAGAGAGTGAAGCTCCCTCCACAATATCCCAATCCCGGTCCCACGCGACGCGATCGAGCTCATGCCCAGATGAGTCTTCCAAGATTACCTCGTCGTCGCCTCCAACCATGCGACCCATGAACTCCTCATGGAGAGTGTCCGTGGTGATCACGCCGATTTTATAGTCGACATCCACTCCACCAAAGTGCTGAATGAAGCTATTGAAGTTACCCGCGAGCTTGTCCTGTTCTTCAACCATTGAACATGAATTGTCAACAATAAGGACGATATCAACTATGTTACGGCTGTTTTGCAGGAAAATATCTGTCTGCTGCTGAGTGTAAAAATCGTACTCGCTACAAGAGACTGAAAGGATCGGCAAAGATAAGACTAACCCTAGAAAGGAGTTTCTCTTGCGCCGTTTTGACCCATTTGAAATAGAAACCGACATTAAACTCACTCCCCTGCTCCAGTAAATCCTCGCCCAAGCCCCTCAACGACCTCAAGCATTATCCTCTCACCCAAGTCGGGATTTTGAGCCATCCAATGAAATGTTGAAAAAACCACCTGCCCAGAGCCTTGTGTAAACGACACCAAGAGAGGCACATCTGTTAGGTCGCCATAGCCCTCTGATGCCGAAATCCTGTAGGTTACATCTCCAGAGATATGCACCGATACGTCATCCGATACCGACTCAATCACTGACCAGTTAGAGTAGTTGTAGGCCAGTGAGACCGTTTCATCGCCCAGGGCTTCAGCAAGATTAGCGTCTGACACTGTGCCGTTAATCTGCGCTAGAACGCCAACCTGTGCCACGTCTAGTTCAGCCTCATCACCAAAGAAGTCTATCTTGTCTGGCCACAATGCCACGACAAGATCATATGTCCAATCCGAGAGCACTAAACGACCGCCTCTGTCCACAAACTCGCGGATATTCTCCATAGCCTCGAGGTCGTTGATCAGACCATCATCTGGCTCCAATCCGTTGTACTCCCAAGCCCCCCAGCCACGTGCTCCCGAATTCAAAAAGACGGCGTCATATAGAAACAACTCTTTGCCAAGCCCGTCATTGATTGTGCCTGTAAAGAGTGTCTCTTCCTTTAAACCGTTAGAGTCCGGGTTGATCTCTGGGTCGTACGCTGCACAGCAGATGTAGCCCTCGTATGAGGCATAACCAAGCAGTAACCCATCTAGGGTCTGTCCCATGTGGTCAAAATCGCCTGATACTAACGCTATTGCATTAATAGGTCTTGAGTTGATGTTGTTTTCGTTTGTGCAACTGACCAACATTCCGAGTGTCAACACGGACGAAGCTATGATATTCGCTCTATTTTTCACGCTGTTACTCCAACACCAAGCTTGCTTGGTAGTAGATATAGGTAGGGGCTACGTTATCTTGGTGCTTCGACTCTCGGAGACCGAACTCTGGTCCCTCCATGTAGCTGTAGGCTGTGAAGTAGGTTGGGTTTGGCGCCAACTGTGTGAGCTCAGCCGGTGTGTAAGAATGTACACCGTCATCCCAAGGTAGAGACCCCGCAAACCCGGGCTCTCCAGTTGCCTCGATGGTACCAGGGATAGATGTTGTGAAGATCGCATCTGGGTAGCTACATGCGCCCAAGGTACCGCCCGCTGGATCTCCCCAAGTATAATCAAAAGGCTCCGCACGGTTGTGAGTGTAGTTGCCCCAGAGGTCTGGGCTCGTGAGATACCAATTACACGGTACAGTCGGTTGAACCCTGTCAACGATCTCCTCAGGGAGTCCGTTCTCATCGCCCTGAAGATGAAGGTCGTACCATTGCCCCGGAACATAGTCAGCCATGGTTAGACTGCGACCTTGATATGAGATCATCCCCGATGCATGGTCAACAACCTTCTCAAGTGTGACAACATTGGCAGTTGACTCTAACCATACGTAATCGCCTGCTGAAACAGTCTGTGGGTTAGGACAGTCCTCGGTACCTCCTTCGTCTGTAGGGGTCGGGAAGACACCGTTTACGTCAAAGGGCTGGGGACCACTGGCTGGAGCGCCACCACCACCACCACACGGTGGATCAAGCGGAATCCAAAACACTACTGACGCGCTAACACCCTCATTGAGCGCCCCTGACTGGTTGTCAGTCCCCCTCACGACGGTAAAGCTCATACTGACACGGACGTCCTCAAGGTCGAGATCACCACCAGTAACCTCGAAACCATCGGTTATCATTACTCCCTCTTCATCGCCCAAGCCTCGATTCACAGTCACTAAAACGTCGCGTTTACCGAGAGCGGCGGCGTTGGATAGAGTCATCCTGCCCCAAAGGTTTTCCGAATCCAGCACGGTTATCTGATCCACTACTACATCACCGTTGATATCCCCTGAATCGTAGAACAGAATGGACATCTGCCCACTCCTGAAGTCGGTACCGCGACCGTAGACTGAAAACTCGACCGTACGTCCTTGCTTAGCCTCGACTGGGTCAAACTCTGCAGCCAAACCCACCCTGTCGACCTGAAACCCGTCGTGAAGAGTAACAACCTTCTGACCATCCTCGGTGTAGACATCACGCAACCCAGGGGCTGCATCTGAACGTATAACTATTTTAGCGTAAGCTTCTGTCTCGGAGATCACGGTGAATTCAAGTACATCGACTGCATCGCCAAATCCTACCCATGTCCTTCCTGCTAACCATTGGGTATTGGTTCCAATAAGGCTCACCTCTACAGTTTCTCCAATCATTCCATTGCTGGGGGAGATTGAAAGAGATGAATTAACCACCCTGAAACCGTCGAGTATAGGTTCGTTGCTACCATTGACGTGGACCTCAAGATCGCGGAGTCCTGTCTCAGCGGTCTCGTCTATTGAGATGTTGGCGGTCAAAGTCCAGCCATCCTCAACCATTACCGAGTTCACGGTGATCCCTTCGCCAAAGTCAACTTCGCTAGCACCGAACGAGAAGTGACTTCTAGTTGCGATAATAGATACAGAAAGTTCTGTACCTACACCAGCCTCAGGAGGCTCCACAAAATACGAGATACCAGAAAGTTCTCCTGTCTCAATCCCAACGTCACCCTTGTCACTACAGCCGGTTCCGACCACAAACAACAAAGTCAGCAATAAGCCTGTCAGGCTCGTGCAGATTGTACCCACTAGTCCAGCGAGTGGAATTTTTGATAGTGTGCCCATCTTTCCTCCTTAAATCAGAGGAAGTATAGCCCAAAAAACTCCCAACTAACGGTGTCTATTTCTTCACAAGGGCAAATAGTTCTCTCACAATCACTACATAACTAAAGAAAAGGAGAGACTGCTACTAAATTACAATCCCAGTAAGAGAGGAGATTCCCTCTCGGCACATTGGCATAATAAGATCAGGCATAAGCCCAAACAGCACTATTACGGCGCAGGCCAATCCAAGAACAAGAATGCCAGCCCGGCTAACTGTTACAGATGTCGCCCCCTCGGGCTCTTTCATGTACATAGCGATAATTGGGCGCAGATAGTAGTAGACGCCGACGGCTCCCGATAGAGCACCGATAATAGCCAGTACTACAAACCCACCGTTTATGGCAGCAACGAAGAGAGAGAACTTTCCGATAAAGCCTATTGTTGGAGGTATTCCAGCTAGTGACAACAACACCAACGACAGCCCAGCTGCTAGCCATGGGTGCCTCGAAGCAAGCCCATTTAAGCTGCTAATGTCGGTGCCACCATCCTCGCTATCAATCATACTCAAGATGGCGAACGCTCCCAAGGTCATAAATGTATAACCAAATAGATAGAAGAGCATCGCATGAGCATCCTCGAAAGCGACGAGCGCCATAAGGGCGAAACCAGCGTGACCAACAGATGAAAATGCCAGAATGCGCTTTAGATCGTTTTGAACCAACGCAGCGACATTACCAAGCACCATCGTAGACGCTGATATTATCCAAATCACGCAGACCCAATCCTCTGATATTCCGGGGAAAGCGCTCAACAACACTCGACCAAAGGCGGCAAATGATGCTGCTTTTACACCGGTAGCCATTAGGGCAGTCACAGTGGTCGGAGCCCCCTCATATACATCTGGTACCCACATGTGAAACGGCACAGAACCAATTTTGAAGGCGAAGCCGACTAACAAAAGTCCCGCGCCTACTAGAAGCGTAGAACCAGCCTCTCCATGCGCGATTACCTCACCGATCTCAACGATATTTGTTGTACCAGTAGCACCGAAAACAAAGGCAATACCATACAGAAAGATAGCAGACGAAAATGCACCCAAGATGAAGTACTTAAACCCGCTCTCTACTGATTTTGGGTTGTCTCGTCTAATCGCCGCCAAAATATACATGGCAATAGACATTATCTCTAAGGCGACAAACATGAGCATCAGATCGTTAGCGGTAGCCATTAGGATCATGCCCATCAGCGAGAACAGTACCAGCGAATAATACTCGCCAAACGCTACACCGATCTTCTTGAGGTAATCCGGCGAAAGGAGCACTACCAGGACCCCTGCGATGCCAAACATTACAGTAAAGAACCGCCCGTAGGCGTCTACAGAGACCATGCCTGAGAATATGGTGCTAGTCCCGGTATTGTTTACCACCAGCGCCATAGCAGCAAATATTGAGAGACAGGTAATAGCGGCTAAGTGCCAACGTTCCTGACCCTTTGTCATAGCTTCAATAAGCAATACTGCCATAGCCGCAAAGAACAACAGTATGACTGGACCTAATCCAAGTATGTCGTTGAAAAGAGACGCCGTTTGCACGGCGGCTTCACCGGCGATTATTGGGATCATTGGTTACCTCCCATTACTTGCGCGACTGTCTCGACAGCCTCAATCATTGGTACACCGTTCATAACCAAGACCAGCCTGTCTACAGAAGGCTCAAGAATAGCTAAAAACGGGCCTGGGTAGACACCCAAGAGTACAATCAACACCAACAGAGGTGCGACAACCACAAGCTCTCGCCTAGTGAGATCTGGCAGGTTTGCGTTTGCCGGGTTTGAGTTTGGTCCGAACATCACTCGCTGGAACATCCACAGCATATACACTGCGCCCAATATGACACCAGTCGCTGCGCCAGCAGTTAGCCATGGGCTGTACTGGAACGATCCAAGAAGAATCAAGAACTCGCCTACGAAGCCATTCAAACCAGGTAAACCAATAGAGGAGAAGGTAACGATCATAAAGACAAACGCGAAGACGGGGACAACCTTAGATAGCCCACCGTACTCGGAGATCATACGAGTGTGACGTCGCTCGTAGAGCATACCTACCAACAGGAACAATGCACCCGTCGATATACCGTGATTCACCATCTGATAAATAGCACCAGACATTCCCGTTGAATTCAGGGCGAACAGCCCAAGCATTACAAACCCGAGGTGACTCACACTAGAGTAAGCAACTAGCTTCTTGATGTCGTCTTGAGCCATCGCCACCAGAGCACCGTAAATAATTCCTATTACAGAGAGCACCAAGATAAGCGGAGTAAACGACAGGGCCGCATCTGGAAAGAGAGGCATAGCGAATCGTATAAACCCGTAAGCTCCCATCTTAAGGAGGACTCCTGCCAAAATCACTGAGCCACCAGTCGGCGCCTGAACGTGGGCATCGGGGAGCCAAGTGTGAAACGGAAACATCGGAACTTTTATTGCAAAGGCCAACCCAAATGCTGCGAACATCCACATCTGCGTGTTGTGTGCAATATCGAGTCCGTAGAGGTCCTGAATTGAGGTTGAGGCCACCCCTTGCTCTGTCTGCATGCGATAGAGCGCAATAAGTGCCACCAACATTAATAGCGAACCAACCATTGTGTAAATGAAGAATTTAACGGTCGCGTAGAGTCTATTCTTGCCTCCCCAAATTCCAATCAGGAAGTACATTGGGATGAGCATCAACTCCCAGAACACATAGAACAAGAAGGTGTCTAAAGCAGCAAAGGTACCAATCATTGCAGCCTGAAGAATCAACATCCAGCCAAGGTAGTGGTTGACCTTCTTATCTACAGCCGGCGTTGCCGATAGAATTACGAGAGGCATGAGAACTGTGGTCAACAGAATCATCAGCACGGATATTCCATCCACACCGAGCGAATAGCTCACGCCGAATTCGGGAATCCATGCACGTGTTTCAGTAAACTGAAACACATCGCCTGCTGGGCTGTAGCCGGTCCACAGCTGGAACGAGGCTACCATTGTAAGTAAGCTGCCACCTAAAGCCACCTTGCGCGCTGCATCGTCCTTTACAAGGAACGAAGCCACACCGGAGACAAATGGCAGAAAGATCAGAATTGAGAGTAAGTTTTCCACAGAATCACATCGCGTAGATCAGAACTAAAAGAGTGGTCCCGATCGCTATGGCCAGGGCATAACCCTGAACCTGACCGATCTGAACCGAACGTGAATACCAGGCAGATAGCCCTCGTGCGCATGATGCAGCGCCATTGACTATGCCATCGATTATTTTCACATCGACGATGGCATGAAGGATATTGCGAGCCAGCTTGCCTATTGGCCCTATAATGATCCCCTCATAAAGCTCGTCAACATACCACTTGTTGTAGGAGCCGGAGGTGAGCTTGCCAAGACTTGGGGCGACGCCGCCAGCCTTACCATAGAATTTCCATGCGGTCATCACCGCCAATGCCACAAACAGTAGAGTAATACCCATAATCGGGAACTCCATTCCGCCGTGGACTGGGTAGTGTACATGGACTGACTCTGCCAAGTCCACAAGCACCTGATTAGAGGCGCCTATCACTGGCTCTAAGAAGTGGTGTAGTTTGCCACTTGCAGCGCCCATCCAGTGAGGAAGGTTTAGATATCCACCTATTACAGAGGCGACACCCAACACCATGAGTGGGATTGTGATTAGCAGCCCTGACTCATGTGGGTCACCGTGGTGCCCATGCTCCCCGTGCGCGTGTTCGTCACTGCCGCCGCGGTACTCTCCGAAGAAGGTCATAAAGTAGAGACGCGACATATAAAAGGCTGTGAGACCAGCCGTAATGAACCCGATTCCCCAGAGAAGCTTAGTAAGAGGCCAAGAGGCACCGAGAAACTCAGGAGGAGTAGACCAAGCCAGCCACAAGATCTCATCTTTAGAGAAGAATCCGGAGAACGCTGGGAAGCCGATAATCGCCAAATAAGCCATGGTGAAAGTTATGAACGTTATTGGCATGAACTTACGTAGCCCACCCATTTTCCGCATATCTTGCTCGTGATGGAGTGAGTGGATTATAGATCCGGCACCCAAGAACATTAGCGCCTTGAAGAAAGCGTGAGTGATCACGTGGAACAGGGCTGCTGACCAAGCACCCAGACCAGCTGCCAGCATCATGTAACCGAGCTGTGAAACCGTAGAGTAAGCGAGCACCTTCTTAATATCGTGTTGCGTGATTGCGATCGTCGCAGCCACGAAAGCGGTTAGCGCCCCTATTGTAGCCACTGTACCCATAGCGATGGGAGCCATTACGAAGAGGAAATTCAGCCGGCAGATCATGTAGATACCGGCGGTTACCATGGTAGCTGCGTGAATAAGCGCCGAAACTGGAGTTGGACCAGCCATGGCGTCGGGCAGCCAAACATAGAGTGGAATCTGCGCTGACTTACCAGTAGCCCCACCGAAGAATAAAAGCGCGATTCCAGTCACTGCGAAACCACCAGCACCACCCACTAAACCAGGGTGAGCGGCCAATGCCTCCTGAATGCCGTGGAAACTAAAAGTACCTTGGTCGCCAAGCGCCCAGAAGAGCCAAAACATAGCCAATACGAAGCAAAAATCTCCGACTCGGTTGACCACAAAAGCCTTCTTGCCGGCCACTGCATTCGCTGTGTCGGAGAACCAAAAGCCTATGAGTAGATACGAGCAGGCGCCTACCCCTTCCCAGCCTACAAACATCAACAGCAGATTGTCACCCATAACAAGCAGCAACATCGAGAAGATGAAGAGGTTCAAGTAGGCGAAGTAACGCCAGACTGACTTAGAGTCAGCGCTGTCGTCCATGTAACCAATAGAGTACAGGTGAATAAGGAAACCAACACCAGTGATGACACACATCATGGTGGCGGAGAGCGGGTCGGCCAAGAAACCTATGTCCGCCGAGAAGCTACCAACACTCATCCAGGTGTAGAGTGTGTAGGCGATCTCGTTTTGCTCGCCTCCGTGGTGTCCCATGAGTGAGAACAGTGTGGCAAACGACATAATAGCCGCAAGCCCTACCGCCACAGTAGCGATAGTTCCGGCAACTTTTCTAGAAAACCGCCTGTTTCCGATTGCGTTAATTACGGCGCCCAACAGCGGCAGCGCAGGAATAAGTGCGAGAGTTGATGCAGTCACTATCTCACCCCTTCATTAGGTCCAACTCATCCAGATGGACGGTCAGACGGTTGCGATAGAGAAGAATAACTAAGGCCAGACCGACAGCAGCTTCAGCGGCTGCCACAGCCATAACGATCGCCGCGAACAGGTGACCGTCAGTTTGTCCGGTCTCTCGGGCGAAAGCAACGAACGACAGATTTACGGCGTTGAGCATGAGCTCAACGCTCATGAACACAATGAGAATGTTCTTACGAGTAAGGACACCTATTACCCCTAACGAGAAAAGAATTCCCGACAGGGTTAGCACGGGGAAAAGTCCAACTGCTTCCATTATAGTTTCCTCTTTCCGAGGACTACGGCCCCGACGACTCCCACAGTCAAGAGCGCTGAAACCGCCTCAAATGGGAGTAGATATTTTCCAATTGTGCCGGACTGTGGATCGCCAAACAGTAGGTACCCTATCTGTCTGATTGTTCCGAATTCAGGTCCGACCGCGCCAAACCCTTCGTTAGCACCTGAAAGAGATACGACCAGTGCTCCACAGAGCACGATTGATACGACCATCCCCCCAATGATTCTAGGTCCGTATTGACTCCAAGAGTAGTCCTCTTCATCACGCAGCTGCAAAAGCATAATGACGAATATGAACAGAACCATAATCGCCCCTGCATAGACCAACACCTGAATGACAGCCACAAAGTGAGCCCCCAACATGGCGTAGATACCAGCCAGACAGAAGAACGTGCCAACCAGTGACAATGCACTTGAGATTGGGTTTCTCATTGTCACCACACCGACGCCTAAAAGCACGGCTACGGATGACAGTATTGTAAATATTAGCGTTTCCAATTCAATTCCCGAAATGTTTGGTACAAGTCTATTCTGAGGCGCTAGGTATGACTGGTTTGATATCTGCTCGATATCCCACCGGTGCGTCTTCAGGGTTCTCTCTGTAGTGGACGGCTGAGATTGGTTTTTCTCCATCCATAAGGTTTTGCATGTATGGTTTCGTGTAGACCATGTCTTGGCGAGTAAAGCCGTTTACGGCGTATATAGCCGTGTCCATCCGAATCGCGTCCTTAGGGCAAGCCTCAACGCAGAAGCCACAGAAGATGCACCTGAGCATATCTATCTCAAACCGCACTGGGTACTTCTCGACATCACCCTCGCCCTCACCTGCTACGATGGTAATACAGTTTGCAGGGCAGACTGTTGGGCAACACATACAGGCGACGCACTTTAGAGTCCCGTCGTCTTCTGTGGTTAGTCGGTGAGCACCTCGATACCGATCGGGCATCACCTTTCTTACCTCAGGGTACTCCACAGTGGGGATCCCCTCAGGATTCATCACGTTCTTAATGACGTGACCCATAGTTATTTTCATACCCTTGAGAATCTCACCTAGGTACGAACTTTCATATTTATTATCAGACATCTCAGCGCCCCCTTAGTACCAAAGACCGAAGTGGTTAGCGATCACCATCACAAGCCCAACAGCAAACACGTTGCCCATTGAGATTGGTAGGAGACGGCGCCAACCCAAGTTCATTAGCTGATCGTAGCGGAATCTTGGCAGAGTCCACCTCACCAGAATCATTATCCAACAACCGAAGAGGATTTTTATGACCAATGCCATCAGGTGAAGCATAGTCGTGATCACGTCTGGTCCAGCATCGGTAGCACCCACCATCCCAGACGAGCCCAAGATAGCTAGTCCGACATGAGCTACTATCATCACAGCCCAGACACCCATCCAGAACTTAGGCTCTCTCAGCCTCAAATCGCCAGCGGGTAGGCTCTTGTAAAACCGACCATTCTTGCGTTTCATGGCGATAACAAAGAAGGCCGCGAAAGCTACTGCACCACCACAACCTAACATTACTAGAAGCTGATCGGTGTGACCTCTCAACATGTCACCAGTGACAAACGGAATGTGATAGCCACCAAAGAATAGTGTCGCTGTTACTGCACAGGCAACGATCATGTTGCTGTACTCAGCCATAAAGAAGAGCGCGAACCTCAGCGATGAGTACTCGGTATGATAACCCGCTACAAGCTCGGCCTCGGCCTCTGGGAGGTCAAACGGCAGACGATTTGTCTCGGCGAAGATAGCGATCCAGAACACTATAAATGCAACAGCACCAGTCCCCCAACCTCTAAACACACCCCAGTTCCAAATGGCTCCCTCTTGTCCGGCGACGATGCCCGAGTAGATAATTTCGCCATTTTCAATATGCATGTTCTGCAAAGAGACTGTGCCGAAGATCATAAAGACTACGACGAGCGCGAAACCCATTGAGAGCTCGTAGCTCACCATCTGTGCCGAAGAGCGCAAGCCACCTAATAGAGAGAACTTGTTGTTAGACGCCCACCCCGCGAGCATCACTCCGTAGACACCAAGGCTGGTTATCGCCAATATGTAGAGTACCCCGCCGTCGAGCTGGGTCACCTGCATGTTCACTACCGTGTCGCCGATCTCTATATAATCACCCCAGGGGATGATTATAAATGTACTCAAGGCAACGGTCATCGCTATTACAGGAGCTGCAGCCCATAGCTTCTTGGAGACATGCGAAGGTACGATGTCCTCTTTGAAGATGAGCTTCACAACATCTGCCAAACTGTGAACCAACCCACCTGCTCGAATTCCTAGAATCTGGGCTCGGTTTGGACCGGGACGATCTTGAATAAAGGCTGCGCCTTTACGCTCTGCCCAGATTAGAAGCGGCACAATCTGCACCACCAATAATAGAGTGAACAGGCACTTCCCCAGTACAATCCAAATATTGGGATCTAATGTTTGCACGAATACTCCTACTTGCTAGGCGCTGCTGCGCCAGCTTGTTGAGTTGAACCTATCTGCTGTCCAGCGCCGCCCAAGGAGGCCCAAGATGCCCCCTTTAGAGCAGGTGAAGCCTCGGCAATTCCCGCGAAGATCTCGGCGCCATCTGAACCAACTACGCTACCGCATAGGGCATTAGCCACCTTATCTACAGCCGAGTAATCGGGTAGTGAATCACCTACAGGGTGAAGCGCTCGCCTAAAGCGTTGAACCATACCATTGTTGTTAATGAAAGTACCGTTGAACTCAATGTGAGCCGAAGCGGGAATAATTACCTGAGCCGCAGCGGAGGTCTGGTTGGCATGAGTACCAATAAAGACAACAGTTGGTGCAGTAGCTCCCCCCATTCTCCCTACAGCGTCATCTTGAAGGACGATCATCGCCTCAAACTCACCCGCATCCAAAGCCCTCTTCAATTCGACTCCAGTGCTCGCGCCACCGCTAAGTTCTGCCACGAATGTAGCACCTCGGCGATTCGGGTTTTTATCCTCGACCTTCAACATATTGTCAGAGGAGACGGTGTCCGAAGGATCGTTGCCCTCCATAACAAATAGCTTCGAGCCCTCTAGATTGGCGCCTAAAAGAGCCAAAGCGCGATTGCCTTCGTTTGATCCCTTGGTACCCAGGACTATAGCAACTTTCTTTCCGGAGAGAAGCTCGGCTGCCGCAGTCGCCGCCGCAGCAAAATCACTGCGTTTTCCGTCTACCTTAGCCATCAAAATACGAGTAAAATCGTTGGAATCATTCCAAGTCTCTCGCCCCTCATCGCACATCCACGAGCTGTTGACGTCTGGGTTTCGGCGAGGCTTGAACCTAAACACCTCACCGCTCTCATGCTCAACTATAATATTACAGCCAGTGGCGCAGCCGATACAGACAGAGGGGGTCTCTCTCAGATACCAGACACGTTTTTGGAAGCGGAACTCACGACTTGTGAGCGCACCTACTGGGCAAATATCTATTAGGTTGCCTTGATAACCGTGATCTAGCGCCTCTCCTGGAAAGAGACCAATCTCAGTGTGATCAGTGCGCTCAAATAGACGCAGGTCACCGGTCTTGGTAATTTCATCACCAAAGCGCACACAGCGAGAACATGCGATGCATCGCTCGGCATCCAGAACTATTTTGTCCGATAGTGGCTGGCGCTTCGGCGCGTGATTTTTCGTATCCAAAAGGCGTGAGCCGTTGTTACCGTGCGATGTGTAGTGATCCTGAAGAGTACATTCGCCGGACTGGTCGCAAACTGGGCAATCAAGCGGGTGGTTCTTGAGAAGAAACTCCATCACTGATTCGCGCATGTTTTTAACGTTCTCGGAGTCAGTCCTGATCTCTAGACCGTCGCGAGCCTGCATGTTGCAGGCGATGTCTGGCCCGCGGCCCCCAGCCTCTACATCCACTAAACACATGCGGCAGTTTCCAGCTATCGACAGATCCTCGTGGTAGCAGAAGTGCGGAATATCCACACCGACAGCTGCCGCCGCCTGAATCATATTTGTTCCGTTTTCTACGGTGACTTCGATCCCATCAACCTTTACAATAGGCATTACTTCGCTCCCGCGCTGGACCCTGTGGCCTCGGAGTTAGTGGTCGAGACGACTTCCGGTACAATATTTGCCTTAGCTGCTTCTATTTTAGCTAGAAACTCTGGCTTGAACTTCTGCAAGAAGCTCTGAACTGGCATCGCCGCTGATGCTCCAAAGAAACATATGGTCTTGGAGTGAATATTGTTCGCGAGGTCCAAGAGGGTTTCTATGTCTTCCTCTGTGGCTCCTCCCTTATCGAGACGAATGAGGATTTGAGACATCCAGCCTACGCCTTCGCGACAAGGGGTACACTGACCACAAGACTCGTGAGCGTAAAAACGAAGCAGATTGGATAGAGCACTGACCATATCAGTGGTGTCGTCCATGACTATCACTCCACCACTACCAAGATAAGAGCCGGAGACTTCCTGAATAGACTCGTAGTCCATTGTAGCCTTACCGACCTCCTCTGGGGTCATGACTGGTACCGATGAACCCCCGGGGATTACCGCCTTCAGAGTCCGACCTGGCTTCAATCCACCACAAATGTCGTTAATCAGAGTGGTCATTGGGACACCCATAGGTACCTCGTAGACGCCTGGCTTCATAACGTGACCAGAGACAGAAAAGAGCTTAGTCCCAGCAGCCTTCTCGGTTCCGATTGCGGCGTAGGCCTTGGCACCATGTGCCATCACCCACGGTACAACCGCGAGGGTCTCCACGTTATTCACTACAGTTGGGCAGCCCCAAGCTCCCTCAACAGCGGGGAATGGTGGCTTCAAGCGCGGCTGTCCACGCTCACCTTCTATTGAGGATATCAGCGCCGTCTCTTCTCCACAGATGTAAGCACCTGCACCTTGATGTGTGTAGAGCTCGAAATCGAAGCCCGTACCCAAGATATTCTTGCCGAGAAGACCGGCGGCTTTTGCCTCCTCTATGGCCTCATCAACCCTATCTTGAATGTATTTGAACTCTCCACGAAGATAGATGTACGCGGTTTTGCACTCGAGTGCATAGGCAGCGATTATCATACCCTCAATGAGCATATGTGGATCGTGCCACATACAGTAGCGGTCCTTGAAGGTCCCCGGCTCAGACTCATCTGCGTTACAGATGAGGTATACCGGCTTGCCTTGTCGCTTTTCAACGTCTGGGACGAACATCCACTTACGCCCTGCTGGAAACCCTGCGCCGCCGCGACCACGAAGACCCGAGTCGAGTACTTCCTGCTTGATAGCCTGGCGATCCATCTTGAGACACTTCTCCAGAACACTGTACTGACCCGCTTTTTTGGCCTCAGCCAAAGTGTGCGAGTTAGGAGTCTCCCAGTTCTTAGTTAGGATACGGGGGTATGAGTCCATTGGTCCACCTCCGGTCTTGGGGTTGGTAGGCTAACGCCGTCTGTGATTGCCGTTAAAATACCGTCCACTCGGCTGTCATCTAGACATTCGTAAAAGTCGTCGTTCACCTGCATCATTGGTCCTGAGCCACATGACGCCAGACACTCAACACGCATCAGGCTGAACTTGCCGTCTGGGGTGGTCTCACCCGCTTTGATACCGAGCTTGTCTTCGATATGGGCAATGAGATCATCGGCGCCAGCTAGAGCACACGAAAGCGTATGGCAGACCTGAAGTAGGTACTCACCAGTCGGTGTCTTCTTGAACATAGTGTAGAAGGTTGCCACAGTAAGAACGTGTGAAGGCGGTAGTTCAAGACGCCTTGCGACAACGCGACAGACGTCGTGAGAAATCCAACCCCATTGACGTTGTGCTATCCACAGTAGGGGCATGACAGCCGACCTCATTGTTGGATACTTAGCTATGATAGTGACGATCTCAGCCTCTTGTTCCGCTGAGAATGCTATCTCACCATGTCCTTTACTTTGGACCTCGCGGTGAGAGGGTTGGTGACTGCTCATCGGTCAAGCTCCCCTGCTATAACGTTGATAGATCCTAGTGCTGCGGCAATATCCGCCAATTGGGATCCAATAATAATGTGAGGAAATACAGAGTAGTTAGCAAAGCAAGGAGGTCGTACCCTCACTCGATAAGCATTGGGGCTACCGTCTGAGACTATGTAGAAGCCCAGCTCGCCGTTGCCGCCTTCGGTGACCGAGTAGATCTCGCCCGACTCGATAGGTATGCCGTGCATGATCATCTTAAAGTGGCTGATTAGCCCTTCCATTGTGTTGTGGACTTTGTCCTTATCTGGGAGAGCTATTCGGGTGTCCCCAGAGACAACTGGACCTTCAGGTATCTGATCGATTGCTTGAATAATAATTCTACGAGACTGTTCCATCTCATCAAAGCGGATCATCATGCGATCATTCGTGTCACCGTTTTGGTAAACGGGGACATCAAAGTCGTACTTTTCGTAACCCCAGTATGGGTTCTGCTTGCGAAGATCGTAGTCTAGACCACACGCTCGTAAGCATGGTCCGGTGACTCCCCAAGACATAGCCTGCTCTTTTGTAATGACTCCAACACCTCTTGTGCGGTCAATAAAGATACGGTTCTTTGCGACTAAACCCTTGACTTCGGCGATAACGATGTCCATTTCGGTCATCACCACCTTTACCTTATCGAGCCAACCCTCAGGAACATCCTCCATTACACCACCGATGCGGGGATAGTTCACCATCATTCGCGCACCGCAGAGCTCCTCAAAGAGGTCGTTTATCTTCTCGCGGTATCCATATAGGTACCAGAAGTTAGTGAGAGCGCCGAGGTCAACCAAATTCGTTCCGAGGCAAATGGCATGGTCAATAATACGCGCTAACTCAGAGGTAATCACTCGGATGGCCTGAGCTCTAGGCGGAGCCTCAATGCCCAACAATTGCTCTACTGCGTAACACCAGGCGTTTGAGTTGTGCACAGGCCCCATGTAGTTCAGGCGCTCTGCGAAAGGGATCACCTGCTGATAGAAGCAGTTCTCCGCCTGCTTTTCAAAGCCTCGGTGAAGATACCCAATCTCGCAACCTGCTCGTTCAATGGTCTCGCCGTCTAGCTGAACCTGAATACGCAGGGTACCGTGTGTGATCGGGTGTGATGGCCCAATGTTTAAAATAAGCTTGTCTGTGACGAGCTCTGGTGTCTCACCTACACTCATGCCCACTCCTGCTTTTCGGTCATTACGCTAGCCACAGGGCGGCTCAACATCTGACGTTTATCGATTGGATAGTCCTTCCTGAGCGCATGCCCCACAAAATCCTCGTGGCACAGAATTCTGCGCATGTTCGGGTGACCATCAAAGTTAATGCCGAACAGGTCGAATACTTCACGCTCCATCCAGTTTGCGATCCCCCACATAGTCCAAAGACTCGGGACCCCTACACTTTCGTTTTTTACTGCCACCTTTACTCTGAACCTGTGTCCTAGTTCATAGCTGAGAAGCTGATATACGACCTCAAATCTGTGTGCTGGCTCGCTTGGGTGGTCAATAAGATCCACTCCACCGATATCCATTAGGCGATCGAACTTCAGCTCTGTGTCGCTTTTTAGCCACGACAGAATTTCAACCAGATCGATGGGGTTTATCGTAATGAAGGACTGTCCAGCGCACTCGCCGCTTGAGACAAGCTTGCTCTTAAACTGTTCCGCCACCTTCGACGCTATTGATGATTGATCCATACTCTGCCTTCCTATTATCTATGCGTAATCCGAGGAGGTCTCGTGAGAGATCTTCTCTTGAAGCTGATAGATTGCGTCGATCACGTTCTCGGGACGCGGTGGACAACCAGCTACATAAATGTCAACCGGTATCAATTCATCCACACCCTGAACGACGCTGTAGTTGTTGTAAAATCCGCCTGAACTTGCGCAGGCACCCATTGAAATGACCCATTTTGGCTCTGGCATCTGGTCGTAGACCTGCTTCAGCACTGGGGCCATCTTCTGGGTTATGGTGCCCATTACCAACATCAAGTCAGCCTGTCGTGGAGAGAAGCGTACTACCTCAGCGCCGAACCGAGAGACGTCAAACTCAGGGCCAACAACCCCCATAAATTCAATGGCGCAACAGGCTGTTCCAAACGGCATTGGCCACATGGCGTACTTTCTGCCCCAATTAATAGCTGTATCTAGGGTAGTTGTCATAAACGGTAGTTTGTTTTCAAGACCCATTTGTGTTCCTAAGAGGCGAGAACCATTTTTTCGGTGCTCTAGTAAGACTAACTAAAAAAAGCTCTATCAATCCCAGTCCAGGGCGCCGCGCTTGAGGACGTAAAGCCATCCCAAGAAGAGAATAAAGAGAAAGAATCCCATCTCTAATAAGATGTACAGCCCCATACCGTTCTCTACGAACTCCTTGAAGACAACAGCCCAAGGGTAGATAAAAACGGCCTCGAGATCAAACAGTATAAAAAGCACTGCTACGAGGAAGAACTTTATTGAAAAGCGCTGGTGAGCAGTACCAACAGGCGGCATACCGCACTCATATACAGCCTCTTTAGTCGCGCTAGGGCGATTAGGGCCAAATGACTTTGACAGCCACACAAATAGCAATGAAAAGCCAACTGCAATCGCAATTGATAATAATATCGGCAGGTAAGTTGACGACATCCGAATTCCTTTGTGTGAAGGCTCAAAATAGGATCGCGGTTTTCTATTCCGTAGTGACGCCACAGTCAAGGTAATGCAGGCTTGGCGAGACGCGCAAATCACCCAATTTCCACCTTGCTAGGTAAGTATTGACAAATACTGCAATCAAGAGGCAAGCGGTTTGATGTTGAGGGTTGTCTCGTTTCCAGATACGACTGTCGCCACAAGAGCATTATTTGGGAGCTGACATGAGAGTAATGGGGCTAGACGAGGCTGGACGCGGATGTGTCCTTGGTCCTTTGGTCGTAGGAGCCTACGTAGTACAGAGTGATCAAGTGGAAGCGGTGATACAGACAGGCGCCACAGACTCCAAAAAGCTATCAGCAAAGAGACGTGTAATCTTACGCGAGCTGTTGATACCCATTGGGACGGCTGACGTCATTGAAATTTCAGAGGCTGCCATTGACGCTGGCAACATAAACACACTCGAGGAGGCGGCCTTTGTGACTCTCATTATGAGACACAAGCCAGACCACGTGATTATCGACGCCCCCTGTCACCCGAGAGGCATCCCAAACTTTATAAAGCGATTGCTAGGTCAACTCGACTACACGCCAACCCTTACTGTTGAGCCTAAAGCAGATCTAAACTACCCCCCATGCTCTGCCGCCAGTATCTTCGCAAAGGTACACAGGGACAGCCTTATAGACGATCTCAGAGTCTTGGGTGACATTGGTTCAGGCTACCCATCAGACCCAAAAACTAGGCGTTGGCTCAAGGGTTTTATTGAAGAAGGGACGGAATTCCCCCGTTGCGTGAGGACCCGATGGGGCACCATTGACAACCTTCGCGACGAGGTAGAAGCGTGAAGCTCGGATTAGCCATGCCGTTCCTCAATGAAGAGGGGTGTTGCGAGCGCGTAGTTCGTGAGCTGGTAGAGGTGCTCCAAAAAGAAAGGGTACCGTTTCAGTTGGCGCTCGTAAACAACGGCTCAACGGACAACACCCCCGCCATTCTTAACGGGCTCGCCAGCGAACTAAAAGGCTGCTCGGTCGTCCACCTTCAGGACAACGCTGGCTATGGAGGAGGAATCCTTATTGGCATGCGCTCACTAAAGACAGAGTATCTAGGGTGGCACTGGGGAGACGGACAGATCAATGGGCAGGTCGTCGTTGCGGCATACAGAGCTGCGGTCGATAACCCCGACGGCCTAGCGAAGGCGATTCGGCGCGAGCGGCACGATGGGAGGCAGCGAATGGTTATTAGCGCTGTCTACAATAGAACTATGAAGATTCTAGGTGCCTCAACAGAGGATGTAAACGGCTGCCCAAAGATCTTCTCGAGAGAGGCTTGGGAGGTGATAGCCCCCGAATCAACTGACTGGTTTCTGGACGCAGAGGTCGTGCTTAGAACCGACGAACTCGGGCTAAATTGGACCGAGGTCGACGCTGTTATGCTGGCGCGGCGAGAAGGGGTCTCAAAAGTGAAGACCGCGACCATTTTGGAGTTTATTGGGAATTTGAGGCGGAGTGTTTTCTAGGGGCTTCCTAAGCTCGACTAATAACGGCGTTGCCTGCGAGCTCATCGGCTCGCTCATTTTCTGTAATCCCAACATGACCCGCAACCCAGCGAACATCTAGGTTTGGCCATTTGGCGACGGTCGCTCTCAGAGACAGAATGAGCTCCTTGTTTGCCTTGGCTTTCCAGCCTTGGGTGAGTACGCCGAGGGTGTACTTGGAGTCTGTAAATAGCACTACGGGATCAGCGGTGTTCACCCCCGCTCCCTCGAGTAGATCCAGCGCCATTCCTACGGCTGTCAGCTCTCCCACGTTGTTGGTAGCGATACCTAAGTAGCGACCCTCCTCCAACGTTTCGCCACCTGCGACCTTCACAACAGCGCCTGCGCCAGCAGGACCTGGGTTACCCTTACATGCACCATCCGTAAAGGCGACGTGAGTTCCATCGGGGATCGCTGCGATCTGCTCGGCGGCCGACATCTTCGCCGCTGCCGCCTGTGCTGCAGTCCGTGTCCCTGCGCTTCCAAACCCGCTGCCTCTGCCAGAAGAGCTCTTCTTCTTAGCAGCCCTCGGTGCACTTGAATCCTGAGCAGTCCCAGCAGCCAACTCAACAGGCGCCTCTCCAGTGATTCTGCTTATCTTCGCAGCACCCGCGCTGTAGAGCTTAGACCCCTCTTTGTCGCTGTAGC
>CAWVYO010000015.1:0-27944 GCA_963934385.1 uncultured bacterium | reverse complement strand
CGTAGAGGTTAGTGGCACGGCCATGCCAACAGCCACAGGCAACCCATTGGCTGGCTTAGTCGTGTTCTCTAGTAAATCTCGCCTTAGATCTGATGGGCTATCATCGGCGCTAATCACTATTGTATCAGTCGACGCTTTCGGCTACCCCGTGCCTAGCCAACCGATAAACCTAAGCGTGATTGGTGGAGGAGGAAGCCTCCCCGACAGTGTCACCACTGATCCACAGGGTCTTGCACAGATCTTCTATACCTCTGGAAATCAACCGGGTATCGCACACATCTCCGCTGAATCAAATGGCGCTGTTGGTGGAACAGCTTTACTTCAAGCCCCAGACAGTGTCTTGCCTGATTTCAGACTGCCCCTAAGTGGCAACGAGAACACTCGGTTCTGGAACCAAGCGTGGCAGGGCATCGTAGCCACAGCCGCTATACCGCGTGAAGGGGTAGACTCAGTCGTCGATGTGGCGACTGCCATTGCCCCAGGAACTATCATGGGACTACAGGTGTCCGCACAACCAGAAGCGACTGCTCCTGGAGGAACAGTATCTCTAACTATAGGTACAAGAGATACGACTGGGCGAGGTGTTACGGGTCAGACTTTCGACGTCATGGCCTCACAAGGTAGCGTTTCCTCACTCCAAGACAACGGAGACGGCACCTACACAACAACACTATCCATTCCAAGTGAAGCTAGAGACAACACACGTGTCGTCATCTCGACAGAAGACGGTTCAGTGTTCCAGATGCTGCACATTAGAACTGTTGATGGCGCCGCTTGGCAAACAGAGGTTGAATCACAAGAGGAAACAGATCAAGGATCAACAGAACCTACTGAAGAAGAAATCGCCGCCGCCATGATGCTCGCCACGCTGCCACCAATAGAAACGGCAGTGGAAACAGCACAAGCAGCAGCAACACAGGAAGCTAAAGGTGAGATGATAAGAGTAAGGTTTGGATCGTTCTATGGTCAGTACAACTACACTCAAACCTCAGAGGCTGGGGCCACCTCAAACCCACTCTACACCGGCGAAGTAAAGCTCCCCGGAGCAAGCTACATTGGTGGGGAAATACAGGCATCAATGTGGGTACCAACACAAACTTGGCTTGGTGTCGAAGTTGATGTCTCAGTTGGAAGTTACGCTGCTGGCTGGCCTCTACCTAGTGGTGATACCTTAGATATTCCCGATGTAGTCCCTTCAGTCTCAACAAGCCTAGTAGCTAGGTACCAACTTGAGGCTCAGAGCAACTTCAACCTTTACTTTGCAGGCAAAATAGGCTTCATGTACAGCGATTTTGTTACCTACACCTGGAAGCCAAACACAGACCGAACCGTGGTTGAATATGGTCCACTCAGTGTAAGCGGAGCTTCACTGGGCGCATCCTTGGGTGGTGACACTAACCTTATGGGTACCGAGGTGTTCTTTAGCGCCACAATCAACGAAGGGCTTATCGGCGGTCAGCACTTATCAACAGGGATCGACGTTGAGTTAGGGGCAGATGTTATCGACGGCATATTTGTCAGCGGAATATTTGCCATAACAAGCAGAGACGTAACGATAGTTGACGGAGTTAGCGGCGAGAACTTCGGCACTGTATCCGACAGCTCTTGGACTCTCGGTGTTGGCGCCGGCTCAACCTTTTAGAGTAGCCTTTAGCAGGCAGTAAGAACGAGACCTACGCTAAACTTCGACCTGTTACGTATCAGAGATCGGAGCCACCGCGGTCAATCTGGATACTGTTAATAACGACGTCCTCTAACGGCTTATTACGAGAACCAGTGGGAACTGCACCAATCGTTCGAATAAGCTCTAAAGGGGTGCACTCTCCGAAGATTGTGTGCCTACCTGTTAGATGTGATGTGGGAGCTTCTGTAATGAAGAACTGAGAGCCGTTTGTGTTAGGACCTGAATTTGCCATAGCCAACAGCCCGCCTCTGTCGAAACTCAACTCGCTATTAAACTCATCGGGGAAGCGATACCCAGGTCCACCAGTACCGTTACCAACTGGATCGCCTCCTTGAATCATGAACCCGGGGATTACTCGATGAAAAATAGTCCCGTTGTAGAGAGGTGTCTGCTGGCGCATTCCAGTCCTAGGATCCTGCCATTCGCGATTTCCTTCGACTAACTCAACAAAGTTCAACACGGTTCTAGGAGACTGCTCGAAAAATAGATTACAGGTGATATCACCCATCGAAGTCTCAAGAACCGCTGCAACCAAATCGCCCTGTGACACGCCAAGACCTTCAAAGACACTAGCGTTACGCAACGCGGCGTTCTCAGCCTCTAGCCTACCGGCAGCCAATGCTGATGCAGACGCCCCCTCTCGCTCAGCTTCAACCTGCTGCGCCAAAGATGATGCCGCTCTCTCTGCCTCTTCCAGCTGCGTCGACATAGTTGAAATCTGATCTTCAAGAGCCGCTTGATCATCAGTATTATTTCCAGATGCGCAAGCAACGCTCGCCAACAGTATCAAAAGACTTCTCACAATACGCTCCCTATTTTCCTATTTTCGTGAAAACCGTATTATCTTAGATAAACGATGTTCGCTCATAAGTAATTACCGCGGAGAACCCAATGGATCTTGTAACTGTACTTCTCAACACACCCCTTTTCACAACAGAGGAGCACAACTCTGGGACCAACGGTGAGGTCGCTGTCATCTCTGGCAAAATGCTAGAAAGCCTCTCTAGCGGCGTTAAGATACAGGCTAACAGCTACAAAAATTCGAAGGGGAAAGAGCTCAACAGCACTACAAAGACCCTCTTCATTCCTCTACATAAAATAGACCACATACTCTTTTCAGAATAGCGCTAACCAAGAGTAATCCCCCGGCGTCTATACAGTACGGCCGTTGCCAACACCGCCAAAAAAGAAACGCCCCATATCCACAGGTAAAAAGCGCCTAGCTGCACTAATACCATCTCAACAGATAGGACTGCAGCACTAGAAATAGTGGCAAGAGAAGCTGCCGAGACTGGTGCCAAAGGGAAGGCTGAGGCGAAGACGAAGCCCCAAAGGGCGACTACTGTTACCAACAAAATTCTCGATACTCTGTAGTGCCACCAGACACCTGCCTCATCTGTCCCGATAGCTCCAAGCGTCGAGACGCTTTGGTAGGACAACCTTGCTCCTTGTAAGATCACTGAGAGAGCAGCGGGTGGCGGTAGATCAACGACAGCAACTGGATCTCCCGAAGCCAAGTTATCTCCAGCACCGTAGAGCAACCCGCCACTAAGCAGCCACTCACCCTGAACCCAAACCGCTGAATCTGCGGTAACTCTTGATAGTCCAGACTCAGAAGAGACATATTCCAGCCCGAAGAGCTCACCTGTGGTTGATGCCTCTACTCTCAATGCACCGCCCGTTATAGGGACCCATGCCGCTTCACCCTCAACTGGAGTGACTCCCTGCTCTGACGCCTGTGCAGCGACACGTTCAGCGTGATTATTAGCTATCGGTGTGGCTGAATCCAAAATACAGGCGACTAACGACGAAGACAAACCAACAGTCAATGCACCACAAAGCAACGTCGATGGAGATACCCCAGTCGCCAACAAGCCAGAAAGGTCACCCCTCGAGCGCATACGCCCAACACCATACGCAACCCCACAGCAGATCAGGAGTGGAAAAACCTCCCTTGTAAGAGGTACCAACCGCGACAAAATAAAACCTAGAAATTGAACAGGACCAACAGATGTGAGTAGGCTTGAGCGTTCAATAGAGTCAATAAGGAGAGTCAAAGTAAGCCCAACAGCCAACACAGCCATGACGCTCACCCCGAATTGCCGAGTGCAGAACTTCCAACTCGTCATATTCGTTCCCTCACACACCACGACACTACAAGTGCACAAAACAGGATGCCCGACGGTCCCCATGCCGACAATTCTGGACCAATTGTCGCGCTTATGTGATCCGAAACTCGAACCAACCCCCAATAAGAGAGCCAAGCGAAACCTCCGGCCCAACGCACCCCTGACAGAGACCACACCCCTGTAATAACAATCAACATCACCACAGCTATTGGCCACGAATATTTCTTAAGAACAATCGCCCTAGCATATGATCGCTCTATATCTGCTGGTCTATGAAACATAGGAGTCCTAGCTGTAGCAAACGTGGCAAAGACAGATCTATCCCCCGAGTTGAGCAGAACATGAGCCTGCCCCGCACCCGTCGTCACCTGCTGGCGGAGCACATCTATATTTGGAGCGCCTGCAGTAACGACAGTATCACCGAAGGCGAACATCGCCCCTTCACTGCTATCGCCGTCAACGGCTATAGAGATCACCTCCAAACCGCCTAAAGAGACCGCCCCTCCTCCTTGTAAATCCGCACTGTTCGACACCACCCTTCGCATCGTTGACTCGCTCCAATCCACTCCTGAGCTTCCAACTACACCCGTGACAGCCCCCACCAAACAACCAAACAGGAACAGAGCAGGAGCTAAGTCCCAAGCCTTAACAGAAGACGACTTGAGTCCGAGCAGAATCCCCTTGCGCCCCCAACTACTAGAGAGCCACCCGACTGCCATTATCGCTGCAATAGGTAACACCTCCACCACCAACGGTGGGATTATGGCGCCAAACACCCACCCCATATGGTTCCCAGCTGGCACAACTGGGGCACCGATCAACTCTACGCCAATTGTCCCTAATTCTGCTATCAGAATCAACACAGCGAACAGAGCTATGAAAGGGCGCCATATTGATGCACAAAAATACCTATTAGCGATAAAATGACCCATTTAGCCCTCTATACGCTCATATGATTGACCAAATCCACACTCTACGCTATAATGGGGGTCGCGTTTTAGGTAAGAAATCACCGTGGAGATACCTTGGAATTTCAGATAAATGACACCGCCATATACCCCGCTCACGGAGTAGGCACGATCACTGATATCGAGACAATGGAGTTTGAGGGTGAAGAACTCACATTCTACACCATAAAGATCGAAGATAACGGCATGATCGTAAAAGTCCCCATGCAGAAAGCAGAAGCTATCGGCATGCGAAAGATCATGAAAGCCAGTGAAATCGACGCAATATACGACGTGCTTCGAGACAGGGACACCCCTCCTGACAACCAGACTTGGAACCGTCGTTATCGCGAATACATGAACAAGATAAAGACCGGAGACCCCTTAGAGGTAGCAGGTGTTGTTCGCGATCTAGCGCTCATGAAAAGAACAAAAAACCTCTCATTTGGTGAGAGAAAGATGTACGACCAAGCACACAGACTACTCGTCCAAGAGGTCGCTCTGGCAAAACTGGTTGACGAAGAACAGGCCACCGGGGAGATCGACGGCATCTTCGAGTCTGATGCGCCAAAGAACGATACCTCCGAGGATTAGAAGGGTATATGGGGCCAGCGATAACCCTATACGACAGCCGCTCTAGGTCACTTGTACCCCTAGCGACTAGGGAACCAGGATCCGTATCAATATATGTATGCGGAATGACGGTCTACGACTACTGTCATATTGGGCACGCAAGGGCGATGCTCTCTTTTGACATGGTTGTGAGACACCTGCGGCATCGTGGGTACGACGTGCACTATGTCCGCAATCACACGGACGTGGACGACAAAATTATTGCCCGCGCAAAGGAGCAAGGTCGGGACCCACTTGAATTGGCTCAATTCTTTATCGACGAACTCGACTACGACATGAACGCCCTTGGGTTGATTCCGGCGGATGATGAACCACGAGTGAGCTGGCACATCGACGGCATCATCACCATGATCGAACAGCTGATAGAAAAGGGACACGCCTACGCCTCTAACGGAAGCGTCTATTTTTCAGTTGAGACGTACGAAAAATACGGAGAGCTCTCAGGTAAAAAGGTCGAAGACCTAATCGCAGGAAAACGGGTGGCATTGGGAGACGACAAACGATTCCCAGCAGACTTCGCCCTCTGGAAAGCTGTAAAGCCAGGAGAAATCTCCTGGAAGAGCCCCTGGGGCGATGGGCGACCTGGATGGCATATCGAGTGCTCAGTTATGAGCCTGCACCATCTCGGTCCCAACTTCGACATACACGGAGGTGGGATTGATCTCCTATTCCCCCATCACGAAAACGAGATCGCACAATCTGTCTGCGCCACAGGCGATGGTTTCGCAAACTACTGGATGCATAACGGTCACCTAAACTTCGGCACAGAGAAGATGTCAAAGTCACTAGGTAATATCGTGCGCATACGCGACATTATAGAACAGGTGCCTCCAGAGGCCTTACGCCTGCTCTATTTTGAGGCACACTATCGCTCACCACTGCCCTACTCCACAGAGAAGCTCGCAGGGTGTGTCTCAGGCCTAAACAGAATCTACCAAGCCAAAGAGGCTGCGATCTCAATTGTGGCGAGTGACAAGAGCGGCACAACAGCAGAACAGCTCGCAAAAGATCTTGGACCTACCGCCCAGACTCTATTCGATGCCGCTTCGAATTTCGAAGTTAGCTTCAACAATGCTATGGACAACGACTTCAACAGCGCAAAGGTAGTGGGGCTCCTCTATGACCTTATTAGAGAGACAAACCGCGCGGCTTCTGTAAAGTCCATTAAAAAACGCGGTGGGCAACTCATGGGGATGGTCGTCTCGGCAATGGAGCTCACAGGCAATGTTTTAGGTATCGCCGGAGCTGACCCTAATAGCTTTTTCGACAACCTGAAGGTTCAGCGAATGAAAGCTGAAGGGGTCGAAATAGAGACCGTTGAACAGCTCATCGTTGAGAGAGCCACTGCTCGATCTGAAAAAAACTGGGCTGCAGCCGATCGCATCCGTGACGAACTGGCCTCGTATTCAGTCGAGGTAATGGACAAGCCCGAAGGCTCAGTCTGGAGGGCTGTTATTGAGTAGGCGTCTACAGGCGTCTATTTACTGAACATTAACCGCTGTACAGGTGGTCAAATCAACCAGCTCAGCATCGGGGCAAGCTGTGTGCATCACCATAGCAAACGGGTGAACGCCCGCTTCACTAAAGGCATGCGATGCGCCCCAGTTGACGTAAGAGTTCGAGCCCTCAGTTACTATTTCTGCTGTCTGAGTTCCACCAACGACAATGCCGGCGGCAGCTGTCTCATATGTATAGGTACACCCCTCAGTCGCAGTTACGTCAGACGGCTGGTTTCCCACGTAGAGGTAGTTCACATCTACGGCAAGACCAAATGTACACCCAGCACCCATCTGACAGTTGGATGGCTGAGAATTGAGTGATGGGTACTCCGATTCTACGCGAGATAGCAGAGCGTAATCATCACAGTCTCCCCAGAAATACTCTTCTGTAGCGGGTAAAAAGGTGCTTCGACCAACAGGGTTTGAATCCTCTTGCCAAACGCCGTTGTGGAGCGTCTTGTACATATCGATAATCTTAAGATCACCCGTTCGGCTCACCTCTACATAAAAGAAGAACTGGAGCTTGTTGCCAAGGTAGTTGTGACGCATCTGAAACTGATCCCAGTCGCGTGTGTTCTGGGCTGAACTCATGGCCTCCATATCAGTATTAGCCTTGGCGATACCTTCGGTTATCACTTCGTCTGGCGTACTTGGAGAGATCTCTTTCATCTGAGCCAATGCACATGCTGCATCGGCTTCCGTGTCACACGCCTTGTCTTGAATGACAAATGAGGCCCAAGTGTTGTAGACAAAGTCCTTGTCCATAACCTGGGTACAGAGCACGTCGCGACTACGGCGCTCACATGCGAAATCGTACATGTCACCCAAAGACGATACGTTGTAGTTTGCGTGTAGAGCTCCCTCTTGATCAACGAACCTTACTCTTGTTCCCGGGTTAGCTCGCACCTCTCCTCCGGGTAGAATCTGCTCGTAGATCCATTCAGTTCCCGCCAATGTGTCGAGACTTGGTGGATTATCGTTCTCCTCTAGAAGATTGAATTGCTCCGCCTCTTCTCCACATGCTGAGAATAGTAACGGCGATATTAATAACGACAAAAAACCTATACTACGCATATTTCCGACTCCAGGTGAATTATAGTAAGATTGGTATCTCGTATCTACCGTGTCTGCCATATAAGAGATAAAGGGAAGCGACTTAGAACCCTGCCAAATAGGAATACAAATGCGTTTCGACAATAGACCAAAAGATCAACCACGAGCCCTAAACTGCAAATCAGGAGTCAATAGGTACGCTTGGGGAAGCTGTATCTTTGAAATGGGTCACACCAAGGTTCACTGTACTGCAGCCGTCACCGACAAATTACCCCGATGGAGGAAAGAATCTGGAGAAGGATGGGTCACTGCCGAATATCGCATGCTCCCGCACTCCACACACACTCGCGGAAGAAGAGAGGGTGACGCCCTAAAAGGCAGAACATCTGAAATTCAACGGCTAATAGGGCGATCGCTTCGCGCTGCTGTGGATATGAAGGCTCTTGGCGGTTGGCAGATAACGATCGACTGCGACGTACTTCAGGCAGACGGCGGCACACGTACAGCCTCAATTAACGGAGGGTACATAGCAATGGTCTTAGCCATGAATCACATGGTAAAGGAAGGGCACATTGACGAATTGCCACTAATCAATTCAATAGCCGCAGTATCTGTGGGAATAGTAAACGGCGAACCAATGTCAGATCTCTGCTACGAGGAAGATTTTGCGGCGGCAGTAGACCTAAACCTAGTCATGACTGGTGACGGTAGGATTGTAGAGGTTCAGGGTACTGCCGAAGAGGAGCCCTTTTCTATAGCTGAGCTAAACGAGCTCATTGCGATTGGGCTCCCGGCTATCGACCTGGTCTCAGCTCTACAGACCGAGGTGCTAGGACAATGAAGCGACTAGTAGTCGCCTCTAACAACAGCCACAAACTAGTGGAGATAGGGCGCGTGCTCAAGCCATTGGGGTTTGAGGTAGTGCCTCTGTCTGAGTTCCCTGAGATTCCAGATCCACCCGAGACCGGAAACACCTTCGAGGCCAACTCCTTACAAAAGGCTCGGTTTGTTTTTGAGATAACGGGTCTCCCAACCATAGCCGACGATTCTGGGCTTGAGGTAGATGCTCTAAACGGTGCACCGGGTGTCTACTCAAAGCGCTATACACCAGAAGCTACCGCTGACTCAAACAACAGAAAACTTCTCAGTGAACTTGCAGGAAAACAGAAGCGATCCGGCAGGTTTGTATGCGCTCTTTCTCTGGTAACCGACAAAGGTGAGAGGGTAGTGCGGGGAACAGTTGAAGGGATCATCGCGGAGTCAGAGAGCGGTGACCAAGGGTTTGGCTACGATCCTCTTTTTATGCCAAACGACGCCCCAGGTCGGTCTATGGCACAGCTACCTCCCGAACAAAAGGACGCAATATCACACCGAGGTAGAGCCCTTTTATCGTTACCAGCAATGATCTCTGAAATCGGCTAGGAGCGATGCCGTCTATCTGTGAATAATGGCCCTCAACAGTGTAATACAGCCCAAGCCACCAACAAGCATCACAGAGGCGTGCCCCATAGCGTGAAGATCTCCTCGAGTTGACGGAATCAAAGAGTCTATGAACGGGAAAGTAATAACTGCGCCACCCTTACCGTTCACCACAGAGATCACCACCGCCGCCAAGAACAAAAAGGCAGGAGTTAAGAAAGCTTTCATAGTTTTACTCCGATAGTCAAAATACCTCTCTATCTACCACGTAAGGCCTATATTCACCCGCAATCGACGCCTAAGTTAGTTGATTCTCTACGAATGGGGCAATTCAGGTATTGCCAGTCCAATCCATTGGTGCTAAAAGCCAATCGATCGGGGAGTAGCGCAGCCTGGTAGCGCGCTTGGTTTGGGACCAAGATGTCGCAGGTTCGAATCCTGTCTCCCCGACCATTTTTTAGGAGAGCCCTCGTCAGTTTACAGACTGGCGGGGGTTTTTCGGTTTTGAGTCAAAGGGATAACAGAAGACGGGCGCAACAGACGAAAGAGAACAAAACCTAGGGCCCATTCGATAAATCTGAGGTAGAATCAGCCAACGACAAATTGCTTTCAAGATATGGACAAAAAATGCAGACACTAAAAATTATTGCGGCAGCTCTCATTTCAACTGGGGCTTGGGCCTCATGCCCAACAGAAGTAACAATAGAAGGCGCCCTAACATGCTCCTCAAGTGTCTCTGGTTCCGTGACAGCATCGGACCCGAGTTATTTAGGTGGTGAGTGCGAAGACGATGCCTGCTACACATGTGGGGAGCCTAACGCCGACGAGCCACAGCTAGCCGCAGAAGACGTCTACAGCTTTCAGTGCCAAAACGAAGGAAACGTTCGAATGACCGTTACTGACCTTCCTTGCGATCTAGACATCTACGTGCTCGACTCGACCTGCGATCCATCAGGCGGGTGTCTTTACGGATCCACCGCACCATACTCCGTAGACGACGAGGTTGAATTTAGCTGTGCCCCAGGACAGGTTTACTACGTTGTCGTTGAGGCTTACGGTACAAATCATTTAGATAGCGCCTCTGGACCATGTACCGACGACGGTACTGCTGACGGGGTAGTGTTCGATCCTACATATACGTTGAGCTTTGACGTAAGTGAATCAACTGGTTGTGCCGAGGATTGCGACGACTCCATAGATAATGACCTAGACGGAGTTGTGGATTGTGATGACTCCGACTGCCTAGCCGAAGCTACTTGCTGCGATCTCGATGGGGATGGTTTCTTTTCAGAAGATCTCTGTGGCGGCGAGGATTGCGATGACTCCGATCCAAATATTAACCCAGACGCCATCGACATACCCGAGAACGGAATCGATGAAGACTGTGATGACGCTGACGCCGTGGCTCAAGACACTGGGGACACTACCCCAACCGAGACTGGCGACACCGGCACCTCCACAGACGACACCTCTACAGATGATACAGGTATCGAAGACGACAAAGGCAGCTGTGGGTGCAGAACTGGCCCCTCCAACTCAGCGTACTTAGTCCTCACATTGACAGCGCTAGTCTTTATCAGAAGGCGCCGCTTGGCGCCTGTTCCGGCGACTTACCGCCACTCGTAAACATTCAATTGCTTTTGATCATCTGCGGCAACATAAAGCTCAACGGTGCCATCACCGTTCATATCAGCGACATTACATGCGTGCTCAAATCCACCCGAATTTGACTCGAACTGGGACGAGCTCCACTCACCAGAATCTGACTGATCAATAAAGTAGAGCCCTGTCTTCATTGCTGCTGCGACTAGCTCTTGTCGACCGTCGTTATCGAAGTCAGCCGCCACTAAGAAGCGAGTCTGACGATCGTCAATCGTAGCCACTGTGGAAGCATCAAATCCTCCTTCTTCGTTTAGAGTGTACTGGCGAACCTCGACAGGAGTTGTGATGTTTCCATCAACGACTACCGCCTCAAAGACGGCAAACAGTTCAGTGGTGCCGTCACCATCGATGTCTGTTGCCAAGATCTCCTTTGCATGGGTACCAGAACCAGACTCGACGACAACTCGTTCGTATGAACCGTCGACAAAGCGATACATCACCACCTCACCGTGTTGTGAATGTGACGCGCTGTTACGATCCGATGGGGTCGCAAAAAACTCAACTACACCGTCACCGTCAATATCCCCGATCTCAATCTCGTGAACGAAGGTATCGGGCTTTTCATCGAGCTCTGTGACTGTACCGTCACTCTCAATAACCGCCACAACTCCAGCATCGTGAGTAGCCACTACAAATTCGTCTTCGCCGTCACCGTCTACATCGCCAATCTCGAGATCGCGAAAACGCTGAATAGCTCCGCCCCACCTCTGACGCCAGATAGTCTCAGATGTCCATTCACCAGACTCACTTAGACTCCAGCGCTTGAGGTATCCATATCCGTCGTCTTGGCGAGGCAATGCCCCTGAGACAGTGAGAACAGTGTCGTCGATAATAACAGCCTTGTGAAAGACCACTGCGTCTTCGTCTACGAGCTCTCCACGCTCCCACACTCCATCAGTCTCTCTCCACACACCCATTGTCGCTGAGTCTGGTACAACACTCCCATCTTCGCCTGTGCTAAACCTAGCCTCTGACGTGAGGATAACTGACTCGCCGTTTAAGCTGCCCGCCTCTACGAACCAATTTATGTGCTGGTCTGACCAAGATGCCAAGGTTGTTTTGTGTACTCGTGGTCCACGCTCACTTGCTGGTACCTGTTGAGACGTGGTCTCTGGGGTAGATGAACCAGATGAACTATCACCGCCGCAACCAACAAGTGCTAAAGACAAAACCAACGCAGAAATCTTCATTATCTCTCCTAGTAGGGTCTAACAATTGACCCTTTAGGTGGGCAGCTATCGCAAAACCAGAGAGATCGCCACCAAATCACATCTACTCAAAAACTAGCTCTGAGGTTAAGGTAGAGCTTCCAAACCCAACGTGTAACAGGCGTTCAGTTGCCCAAGGAGCCCAAGCAAAACTCGGGGTGCCGTCCGCATCAGAGACAAGATCTACCCCCACAACAGAACCTCCTGCTTCATTTAGCAGCATGAGTTGACCCCAATCTCTATTCCATCCATATCTGCCGTTTACGCCACGTCCGATAATATGAGTCGCCGCGACATCGTTTTCCGGGGTTCGACGCAGACCAATAGTGTCTAAAGCAAACGGACCAAAGAACAGATTCTCACCTTCAACGAACAGAAGGTCCCAACTAAGCCCAGACAACTCTAGCAGCTCTGCAGAGTCGATTTTACCCGTAATCACAGAGTCTGTCACGTCTGGATCTACACGTGTGAGCTCTCCATCAGTCAGCCTCGCCACATAGACTGAATCACCATCGACAAAAACCTCCACCAGCCCCACATCTTCAGTGTCTGTGATTAGCTCACCAGCCAAGCCCCAACTATTTACAACTTCTCCTGCGACTGGATCCACCTCATAGAGCCTGTTCGTCGCCCCGTGAGACAGGAACAGAGATCCTCGAGCCTCACTCCAAGCCATGTCGCTAATAGCCAAGAGCGGGTTCTCTGGCAGTGACAGGTCTATTACTCGATCAATTTCCAGAGTCTCTGGGTTGAGCTGAAAAATATCTGTACTGAGACCGTCCAACACCCAGAGGGATCCTTCAGCAAAAACAGGTCCCACTGGCCAATCTATTTCATTGTAGGAGGATACCCTCTCACCTGTAGAGAGGTCTGCTCGGATAACAGAACTACTGAGTCGACCAGCCACCCAAACTACGTGCTCCTGTGCAGGATCTATTGCCATCTGATCCAAATGTGTACCTAGCCTCAACCGATGGTTGATCGTACCCGTGGATACTTCAATCGCCCACACTTCGCCCGTGCCCTCAGAGTTCATCCAGAGCTGATCAAGCCTGTGGTCATACCCTCCAAAACCTGAATTTTTCCCCACTGAGTGGACCTCTGGCTGAACCTCTAGATCCAACGATAAGTATCGCATTACACCCCAGGATTCGCCCGCAATGTCTGGATCCCCAATCCTGTCCAACAATACAATCTCATCGTTTATCACAAAGACTTGGTGGTTCTCGTTACCAACCGTAACAGTTGTTGTCCCGCCTTGACAGTCACTGTGGAAGAGGGCGTTTGTATCGGACACCAACCAACTCTCGTCAGGTAATTGAACCATAAAACTACCACCCCTGAGACCCTCGCAAACAGACAACTCCTCTAAGTTCCCAGGTCCCAACACTACAACTCTAGCGGCGCCATCAGGTGAGACAGCGAGCACTCCGATTCCATCATTAGCCACCACTACAGTCCGGAGCAGTTCATCTTCATAGAGTCCCTGAGCAACTTGGTGCCCGTCGCCGCCTACTGCCCTAACGACTGAGGAGCCATCAGCCAAGACACCCACATAAACAGCTCCACCACCGGGTAGCCCCAACACATCGTTTGTCTTCACGAACCCAGAAGGCAACTCAACCACCTCTTGAGTGGTTGGCACATAACCAAAGCCAGCATCGTTTCTAGAGTTTGAGAGCCAAAGAGTGCCCTCACCATCTACTGAAATTCTAGGGTAAGCTGGTTGATAATCTAAATCTACGACATCCAACAGAACACCGGTGTTCATGTCAAACATAGAGAGTGTCGACATCGACAATGAGACAGAAAAACCCAAGCCATTGTTTGTGTCAACAGCCATCGCCGTCGGAAGAAGGTGCTCTAAAAACCCCGTCTGATTCAAAGACATCTCTATTCGCTCTGGCGGTAGCGTACCTGTCTCTCCAGTTTCAGTTACCGTGGGCGAACCTGAATCATCACTGTCATGGGTATCGTCACCGCTTTGACAAGACACCAATGTTCCACACGCAAAAATAAGAAATGATATAAACATTAGTTCGAATGTACCCGTAATAATGCGACGACGCGCCCCGATATTGCTATAACATAAACACTAACATAATTATTTTCGTAAGCAGCAGTAGCAAATGACCTATTCAAAATGGCCTGGTGGGTCAATACAGAACTACCTCATTTCAGACGACACAGGTCGACTAGACAAAGTCTTTCCTAAACTTGAGAGCGAGGCTCCACAGTTCGCTGCATGTATCAAGCGGATAGCATCGTCACAGCAGCTTGGAATGGGACGTCGCATGAAAGATCCCGGTCACGCAGCACGAATGCTTGGCCCAGCGCGAATCCGCCAAGTTGCTATGTGGCAGCTAATGTTCGACCTTCTTGTGGAACAGGGTCCCGAAGCGGTTGGCGAGGGAATATGTACTGCCGCGGCTGCAATGTCCCTCCACAGGTCTAGGTCTATTGGGCGCGATATCGTAAAGGAATTTCAGGCTGCCACAGCTGGGTTTGCAGCCAGAATGGGACATTGGCTCCTGCTAAAAGAAGAGGGAGACAACGTTCTCGGGACTCTTTTCGATAAGATCCCAGGCGATCGTGTCGAAGCCATGCAGATCGCTGTCATGGGAATATCAGCCCAGGACAAACGAGCTCAAAAATCTAAAGAATGGAGCCTCTCTAAGAGTATGAACGCTGTCGTGAATCCTCCCCGAGGAAGCTCACTTCAGACACTGCAAGAGATGTCTATTGCTCTAGTTGCCAACCCAAAGCCAAACGCGATCACTCAAGAGGCGAGGCGACTTGCCAAGGTATTGGGCGACTGTATGAACCTCGGTGGTGACCCATGGCTACCACCACCAGAACCTTCACCTAGAGAGATCCTTCGGAAGTTCGCCGTATTGAAAAAGGATCTAGCGGCTAAAACAGAGGCTCTCGCAGATAGTGAAATTCAAATTTCTGCTCTGGATGCTCAACTTCAGGGTGCCTCATCAGAATTTGAACTAGTAGCTGGCCCCCTAGTAATGTCTGAAGAGTTAGACCGGGAACTAAAGCGTGCAAGGCGACACAGGTATGATGTTTCGGGAATTGCAATTGGACTAGACACACGTCATACAAAGTCAAGCGCCGAAGACGGAAACCGAGTGGCGGCTCTCGCGGGGGTACTCAACACCGACAATCGCGTAGAAGATCGCATTGGCATGCTAGACGCCCGCCGAATGATAATTATCATGCCCCACACCAAAATCGAGAATGCCCGTATTCTAGCCGAGCGTATTTTGTTCTCACTAAAGACTCAAGAGACGATAACTGTGCCGCCTCTTTTGGTATACATCACCTCTTTTGCCAAAGAGGGAAATGTGACGGCGAAAAAATTTGGAATATCCCTCGCTCGCGGTATTGACTCTATGGCTATGGACCGCCAGAGCCCGAACCTGACGTGGAATCAATCGGGCCAGACCTCTTGGCGATAATTCATAGCGTTGACATCCGGACTCAGACACCGTAATACGCTTTCGCAAGAGACTAAGCCCTCGTAGCTCAGCTGGATAGAGCAACGGCCTTCTAAGCCGTGGGTCACAGGTTCGAATCCTGTCGGGGGTACCTCTCTTGTTGGTGTTGTTACAGTTTACGCCTTCGGGTAACAAGCCCGAGCATAACAACCGCCAACCCAAAAAAGCCATTACCTTCGGAATTCGAAGAGCAGCCACAGCCCCCTGCCTTTTCGCCATCATTACCAGTGTCCGATATTCCACTGTCCACACTGGTGTCAACACTCGTATCAACCTCTCCCGTCTCCACACTTCCTGTGTCGAGACTGGTATCCGTCGTTCCAGTATCATCACAAACAGGGCGTTCAAGCGCATAACCAAGCGTACCCTCTATCCAGTCAATCAGCGCATCAGGACGCACAAATATCGTACCAGGTCCACAGGCCGAACCCTGAGAATTATCGAAGCCCCTAGAGGTAATTCCAGCCAGATAATATCCCGATGGAGTTTCTAGATATAGAGGTCCCCCTGAGTCACCGAAACATGCATCTGCATCACCTGATGCAGCTAACTCGCCCTCATCGGCTTGAATCTCTACCATACAGCCCCGTTCAGTCTCGGAGCAGTCGTGGTCTATTATCTCCATATAGCCTTCTCTGAGAAGGGAATCGTACCTGTTACCTCTTGGATCATTGGCGCCCCAACCAGCGACAATTGTCAGCGCTCCATCAACAAGACTCTCATCGACTATACAGTCTTGAGCAATGATTCTCGGTGTAACAGAACTCTCGCTCTCCAAGACAAGAAGAGTCACATCGTATGTTTTGAACCACTTTGGATAGACATGTTCCTTCTGCACCGGAATTAACTCTCCAGACCCAGAGGCAAAATCCACAGCTCCAACACGCACAGAGGTAATACCACCAGCGCAATGCCCTGCAGTAAGAACGGCATTTGGTCCTATTAGGGTTCCTGTGCAATCGACGCTATTTCCAAAATATATGGAGGCTGCATCAGGCCAGCTTCCCTCGATAGAAAGTTGACCACCAACAACGGGTGGAGCTAGTCCCCCAGCGATTGCCGACAAAACCAATGCACTTATTGAGATGAAAAACAATGAGACCTCCAGCCAGATTTGTATTGAGCGTTCACTTTACCGAACTAGAAAAAGGTTTGCTCGATGTAAATCGCTTTCGTGAAAAATAGGCCAATGTAAGATATTGGGAGCTTATGAGAACCACCCACAAATTACTTACTGGCGACGCCCGATTTGCCAAGTTCGACAAAGAGAGTTTTGAACTCGTCGTAACATCGCCGCCTTATCCAATGATCGCTATGTGGGACGAGGCATTTTCTTCGATGGCTCCTAAGTCCAAGGAAGCACTCAGCTCCAACGACGGACAGCTTGCTTGGGAGCTTATGCACGACGCACTTGATGGTGTCTGGGCAAACATATTCGCCGCGATTAAAGAGGGCGGTATAGCATGTATTAATATTGGAGATGCAACCAGGACTGTCGACGAAACTTTTAGGCTCTACCCAAATGCCGCCCGTATAACGAATGGAATGATCGAGGCTGGATTTACACCTCTTCCAGACATCATCTGGAGAAAGCCAACGAACGCTCCTAATAAGTTCATGGGATCGGGCATGCTCCCGCCTGGAGCATACGTGACCTACGAGCATGAATATATTCTTATTTTTAGGAAAGGGAGCAAGCGCACCTTTGCCACGGAAGCCGAAAAACATAACCGGAGACGAAGTGCTTATTTTTGGGAGGAGCGCAACCGCTGGTTCTCGGACATCTGGCAAAACATATCTGGTATTCACCAACTACTCGCCAGTGAGGCGACAAGAAACAGAAGCGGCGCTTTCCCCTTCACTGTTCCGATGAGATTAATACAGATGTATTCCGTTTACGGGGACACTGTGCTGGATCCATTTGTCGGCACAGGCACCACAATGGCGGCTGCTGTGGCCTCTGGTAGGTCAAGCATAGGGGTAGAAGTCGACGCCGGTTTACACCCTAAGATCTCAGACTACATTCAACTCGGGGCGGAAGCTAGCGGAGAGATATCCCAGCGTCGTATAAGAGCTCACATGGAGTCCACACTGGAACGAACCGCAGCATCTGGCGAGGTTAAACACAGCAACGTAAACTACGGGTTCCCAGTTGTTACTACTCAAGAACGGCTAATGGAGCTGCCAGTGAGCGCAACCATTGAGTCATCGCCTAATGAATCGGCGGTCGAAAAGGTTTGGACAGCCCACCATGTTATCGGGTCCAAACAGGAGCGTAACGAAGAGACAACAGCGCGAGAGGTATCAGCAAAGTGAGCGAACCAGCAAACACAGTCCAAATTGTCAGCAAACTCGTGGAGCTAAATAAGCAATACCGAAATGGTGAACCTTCGGTGAGTGATGATGAATACGATCGGCTGGTAGAGGCTCTACGAGAGGTAGATCCGGACAACTCATTTCTTCTTCAAGTTGAACCGGAAGAAATCGACGAAAAGACCAGTGTACGCCACCCAACACCTATGCTGTCCACACAAAAGGCCTACACTCAAAAGGAGGTTCAAGACTGGGTAAACCGCATTGAAACTGCGGCTGTTAAACTCGGGATATCAGAGGTAGTGTTTCGTGTGACGCCAAAGCTCGATGGCCTCGCGGGCAGAGATGATGGGGAGATCTTCGCGACACGAGGAAACGGAAGAGACGGCACTGACATCACATTTGCCTTTGATAGAGGGATTATCCCCGTAGGTGGGCGAGGCTTAGGGGTGGGCGAAATAGTTATCACCCAAAGCTATTTCGAGAACCACTGCACTGAACACTTCGAGCACCCTAGAAACATGGCGGTAGGCATTATTTCTGCCGACGTGGTGAGCGAATTCGCCAAGCCCGCCTTATCAGCGGGAGCTGTGAGGTTCGTACCATACACAACCCTAAATGCGTGGGAGGGTAACGGTTTCGAACTAACATCTAATATAGCGCAGATAAAGGCCTCTCTGGTGAACTCAGTCGACTACGCCTTAGACGGGCTAGTCGCAGAGGTGACAAGCGACCCAATAAAGGCTGAACTCGGCGCCACAAACCACCATAATAGATGGCAGATCGCTCTAAAGGAGCAAGGTGTAACTGCCAAGACAACCATCAAAGAGATCGTTTGGCAGACAGGCCGTACCGGTAACATTACCCCAGTTCTAATTGTCGAACCTACGCGGCTATCTGGCGCAACCATATCGCGGGTGACGGCTCACCACGCTGGGATGGTTAGAGAGCGCTGTTTAGGAGCCGGTGCCGAAATAGAGATCGTTCGAAGTGGGGAGGTAATACCCAAACTCATCGCTGTGCACAAAGCTAGTGACACTGTGAGCCTGCCAAGTGAATGTCCATCTTGTGCAGGTGTCCTGACTTGGCGCGATGATTTTCTTCGGTGCGAGGCGGCATCTTCCTGTGCAGGTCAAGTAGCGAGTGGCATTAGACATTGGTTCAAGACACTCGGTAGCGCAGACGGAATGGGAGAGAAAACCATAGCCAGAATAGTCAAAGCTGGATTCTCTACACTTGAGCGTATCTACAAACTGACCGAGATCGACTTGGTCGCAATGGGCTTCGGTCCAGGACAGACCACAAACATATTAGCAGCTCTAAAGATCAGCCTAAGCACGCTAGTTGAGGACGCTAGGTTCCTCTCCGCACTTGGTATTAAAGACCTCGGTATAGGTGAGTCTCGCAGGCTGCTCACCCACTACAGGTTGTCGCAGGTCTGCCAAATAACACCTGCCGAACTAGAGAAGATAAAGGGTTTCGGACCCATCACCAGTATCTCAATTACAGAAGGGCTTACAGCTCGAACAGGAACCATCTCACACCTATTATCCATGGGCTTCAACATAGAGGTTACGCCGCTGCTTTCTGAGAAGACAGAGATCCAAAGCCCTGTAGCGGGAAAGAACCTAGTCTTCACCGGTAAAATGACAGGAATGACTCGCAACGAAATGAAACGGTTAGCTCGCGAAATGGGAGCTAACGTGCAGTCCGCAGTCTCAGGAACAACAGACTTACTAATCGCCGGTGAAAAGGCTGGATCCAAACTCTCAAAGGCCGAAAAGCTGGGGGTTGAGGTTTTATCTGAAAGAGAATGGCAGAGCCTAATAAGTTAAAAAGAGGAACTGTTTTTAGTTTGTCTTAATAAAAAGCTAAAGGGATCTGAGTTGTGACCGATTGAGTGTTTGTTCGTCGGTTCTCCTTCTTCTCCGATGAACAAGAGGTAGCACCCGTTCTAATTGAGCGTTGGTTCTCCTATTTGTCTAAAGATACCCTCTCGCGGCTTGGTTCTTTTAAACCACCCGCGAGGGGGTTTTCTACATTGTAGAAATATCGTGATACAGTGGCAACTAATGAAACTTGCAACTCAAATAGTGACTGTATGCCTGATCGCATGCTCCTCACCAGAGCCTACACGGATGGCGGGAGAGGTTCTACTCACTCCAGACTCAAACGCTAGGAGACAGGTCTGGATGTTTACTGATTCAGGCAATGGGTTTATCCAACATGAAACACCAATAGCGAGAGACATGTCGAGCTTAGGGCTGGGTGTTGTCGACGGCGAGTTGTGGTTAACTGGGCTCTGCTGGTGGCCAGGGTGTGGAAATGAGGTAGAGACTGAGCGCCGACGCACCGAAGGCCCCCTAGTTTTTGGTATCGCGACAAGGGATCTGAACGACTGGAGAGCGCTGCAGTGGCGCCTAAAAGAGGCAGGTAACATAAACCCTGTAGACCCAGAGATACGCCAGACTGACAGCGGCATTGTGCTCTGGTACTTCGGAGCCCCCGGGAACCAGCACGTAGATCCAATAAACAGAGACCTGCACCTAGACCCAAACGATAGAGACCACCACGAGATCCACACCGCAGTCCTCCAGGGCGACAACTTTGTATCGACAGGTTTGCTATTGAGCGGGCAAGGATTAGGTGACCCAGCCCCAGTATCCTACGGCGGAAAAGAGTTGCTATTCGCAACAACAGAGCCAGCACGAAGAAGCGGAGTGTTCACCGGAGAACCCCTGAGAGAGGTCTCGCGGTTTCAAGGTGTCTCAGTGCCATTTGCGTTCGAGGTTAATGGCGAACTATGGCTCCTCGCCTCCAAAATAATCAACGGACACCCCACCCCTGTTCGTGCAAAATCGAATGACGGCGTCACTTTTTCTCCATGGATGCAATTCCTACCCACAGGCGACATGGAGGGGTGCTCAAGCCCAGTCGGTGCTGTAGTTGGTGAAACTATAGCTGTATTCTGTGTTAACGAACCAACACTTCCTGGGTAAGCTCTTTTGCGATTGACAATAAACCGCCATCTACCAGCGATAGTTATTCTTTGCGTTGTAATCGGCGTCACTTGGGTGGCGGGTAGGGTAGCTACTGGTGATGCAGCTCACCTATTAGGTATTTCTGATCGCCTCGCCTGGGAATTGAGTTCCGGTCAGATAGGGCTCTTCTGGGTAAATTACTCATCTCTCTTGGCTCCTCACCCACCTGCTGGCTACGTGTTGCCAATGTTCTTTTACAGCCTAGGGTTAGATCAAATTGCACCAATAGGAACAGGTGCAGTAGCAATGATCCTGATCTGGCGAGGCATGGTATTGCTCTCAGATGACAAAACTAAATCGCCCTGGGTGGCTTTACTCTTAGTCTTTGCCACTCCATTTGCATGGCAACAAATAGAAAACACCACCTGGGATCTCCTGGCGGCGGCTGCCGTAATGATGAGTATTGGTCACCTATCAGCCAGCAACGGTCTTTCAAATCGACACCACACAAAGAGATTTGGTGTTTGGATGGGTATAGGGTTTCTCACTAAATACACATTCCCACTCTTTATGATTATCCCAGTAACCCTGACCGCCTTTAGCGTGGTGAAGCACCGACGGTTTTTAGAGCTTGGGATAGCTATTGGTCTATTCTTGTTGGTCGCATCTCCCTGGTACGGGACTCACCTAACAGGAGTTCTTCCATACCTGTTTGACTCACTAAATTCCGACAGCACTATGGTCGATGGCGGCTCTTTTACAGGCTCGAGTAATACCGCTTACTACCTGTCTGTGTTTAAAGATGCATACGGGTGGCCCACAACCATATTGATCCTATCATTGGGCGCCTGTGGTCTCTCTACGCCAAACGGACGGCTTACGTTTCTGTCAGCGGTGGGCGGAGTCGTCATTTTAACGTTTATGGGTCAACAACAACCTAGGTACATGTTTCCCAGCCTACCCTTGTTAGCCGTTGGCGCTACTTGTGGACTAGGGTGTCTACGAGGCAATGTATTAGGTCAAAAGCTGGTCTCTATTACTCTGATCGCACTAGCAATCATTCAAGGGGGAACGACCGCGCGGGCATCCAGCTCTAATCAGTCGGTACCCGCAGAGAGGGCTCACAGTCACGGGGCTTGGGGGCTCTCTGAGTGGGGGGAATGGCCACATGCTGCGGAGAGCTTCCAGCCCACATCCTTGCACCCAGAGATCTGGAAAATTGACCAAGCTATTGAACTCTTAGCTTCAAGCGGTGCCACTGATGACGCCACCGTGGGCATCATGCTCGAGGAATTTGGAGGTGAACTGGGTTTTGGAATATTTCTTCAGAGAGCAGAGGCGCTAGGACACCACTGGAATTTCGCCTCAATAGTCCCATCTCCGAACAATAATGACCGTCGAGCGCAGATTTTCACTGGCCCCTTCGCGCCGAGTGATTTCGGGCCAGCTCAGTTCACTCTGGTTTACGCTGCATACAGACCAATAGACAGTGGCAGAGATACATGGCTTGAGTATATGAACGCCGAAGAGCTTCAAAGGATTACACTCCCAAATGAGTTCATAGGACGAATATTGAGAGTGGATGTTGCCACAGATAGAGAAGATCTCGGCTTGGACGGAAGGCCATGACTCTAAAAAAGACCGCGCTTATACACGTTCTATTGGCCATGGTCGCCTTGTCACCAATATGGGCTGCGCCGCTGTCCACACCTATTGGTCACGAGAGTGCCGATCTCTGGAATCACGCTTGGGGGGCATGGTGGTTTGCGCATTCAATCGGCAACCTAACGATACCCTGGCACACTGAATTGCTCTATGGTCCGGATGGGGGCGTACTGTGGTATATCGATCCAATTGGAGCTACAATCGGGGCTCCCTTAACAATTATACTTGGGGTAATTGGAGCTTGGAACGCGACACTGCTCATCTATCTATCGATGGTATCATATACTGCCTCCAAACTTGCTGAAAAGCTCTCGCGCGCTGGACCGCACACCTTCATCGCTTCTGTAGCGATTCTCTTCGGACCATACCTACTTAGCGAAGTAAACAACGGCATCTCAGAAGCTATGAACCTGGCACCAGCGATATTCTCATTAGCGCTCGTCCACACAGCCATAAACAGGGGCCGCCGGAGCGACTGGGTATACCTAGCAATTTCTATGTTTGTTACAGCCCTCGGCTCTCTTTACTACCTGCTTGGTACGGTAATAGTGGTAGCGATAATTGGACTACATTGGCTGATCTTCTCTCGACCCACCAGGAGAGATTTGAGCTACTGCCTAGCCTCGGTAGCGCTAAGTGGGGCGATAATCTACCCTATTTCAGTAGTGATGAAGGCCTCTGTTTATGCCGAAGATGCGCTGGTGTTGCGCGCGAGCGGGATGGTTGAGGCACTAAAGCACCACAACGCTGTTGATCCTCGCACTTACATTGCCCCATTCGGATTCCAGTCTGTTGATCTAGCTGCTCGAGGAGAGGCGTTCTTACATTCTGGATATTTAGGTTATTTGATTATCATATTAGCCTTTTACGGCGCCTACAAGTCACGACAAATTCAATGGCTTGTGGCTGCAATTATCTCTACCGTAATGGGTCTCGGAACCCGGCTATTCTACAACGGGCAATGGGTCACAACAGAAACAGGCAGTACTTTTTCGATGCCTTTTATCTGGATTGAAGCACTTCTTCCACAGCAAGCTCTTACCCACTCGCTGCGAATAGCCATGCCAGGGATAGCCTTATTTGCAGGCTTAGCCGCTGTCGGGTTGATGTACTTTTTTAAATCTCGCAGAAATAACAGGTATTACTTCGCAGCATGTGCATTAGTTGCTCTGGAGATGATTACCGTAGGAGGTAGCCCGTGGCCCGTAGAGACGGCACCTCCTCTCGACACAGAAGCTGCAATCTACATCCGTGATAGCGAACACCTCGGAATGGTACTTGATATTCCAGGAAATGTCGGTGAGGGCATGGACACCAGTAGATATCTCACCATGCAGGCCTATCACGGGCGATCAATTCCATACCGACCAGATGCCAGGGCTGTCACCTCTTCTTTACTGGGTGCCCGCACCTTCACAGTCCTAATAGCCACATCGGAAAACAGGGAATCTCATAGAGCTCAGCTAATGTCCGAACTCGAAAGAATCAACGATATAAAACGAAACCAACTCCACAAGCTAGGTGTTAGCCACGTAGTAGTCCACCGAGAATTAGAAAGGGGCGAACAAGGGACGGCCGCCGCTGAAGAGATCCTTATCCAACTCTTCGGGCAACCATCTATTTTCGGCCACCATGCTGTTTATGAGGTGGTCAACAGTCCGGGAGTAATCCCGTATCCATAATCAGAAAGTCTGGCGCGATTACTCGCCGCCGTCCGAGCCTTCGGTGCCGTTAGAATCGCCGCCTGGACCACCTAGGTGAGATGGTACGTCCGATGCGGGGATGTGGTTTAGAGTAGGTGTTCCCAACCCGCCTGGGTTGCCCTCTGCGCCTTCGGGAGCAGGATTAATCGGAGTTGGGTTTAGGTCAGCCCCTTCTGGTGGACCATCCAACACTGGGCTACCATCTTCAAGATCTGGTAACGCCGAGAACAGACCTTCCCATGAGGCAGTTGAACCAGCGCTAAAATCGAGAACGATATCCTCAGTACCAATAGTAACTGGTTCTGGATAGGCGATACGCTGATCGCCTGGACTTGGACCGTACGTGTCTCCAATCATCTGAGCCTCTCCACTAGAGTTGTCGACGACTACGATGTAGAGCTCTACTGTGTACTCTTGAGGCGCCTGTACTGAAAAAGCACCATCAACTACAGCTCCTTGATGAACTATTTTTGGCACAGTCCATCCACCCTGTGTGTGAGCAACCTGGAAGTCAATAAACCCCGCGGTAACACCCTCAACCTGACCCGAAACAGTTATTGTCTCTGCTCCAGCATCTATGAGAGCCCCGAAATTCGGTAAACCAGTTGTGTCGGTGATAGCTTGAGCCTCGCCAGGAGGCATATTGTTTACGTTACCTGAAGGACCTTGACCGGGGGTATTAGCTCCATTTTCCATAAATGGCTGACCTTGTTGCTGTTGCCCTTGTCCGTTATCGTTAAATGGCTGACCTTGACCATCCGGACCTTGATTATTAGGTACAGCTCCTGTCTGCTCAGGTGGCGAAGGGCATGCCAAAAGTGTCGATATGCCTAAGGCTAATACAAATAGTCTAGATTTTTCCATAATTGTCTCCCAAAGTTTTTTCTCTTAAAGGTCATATCCAAAACAACCATGTTCGTCACGGTTTGTTGTAGACTAAATCACTGACATCTCTCGACCAACGGTAGTAAACGCTAAAACAGCCTTCTCCAACTGTCCCAATGTGTGACCCGCGGAAATCTGCACCCTGATTCGAGCCTTCCCCTTTGGAACCACTGGGAACGAAAAGCCTATTACGTAAATCCCTAAAGTCAACAAACGCTCAGCCATCTCACCAGCAACCTTTGCATCACCTAGCATAATGGGAACTATTGGGTGATCTCCGGCGGGAATAGCAAACCCCGCCTTGGTCATGGCCTCTCTAAAGTAGGCAGTATTGGCTTCGAGTTGATCCCTCAACTCAGTTGTCGAAGATAGAATCTCAAAGGCCTTTATGGCAGCACCTACGATAGCCGGTGCTACGGTATTCGAGAATAAATAAGGGCGAGATCTCTGTCGTAAAATTTCTATAATCTCTCGGCGCCCAGACGTGAACCCTCCGGAAGCACCGCCCATAGCCTTCCCAAGCGTTGACGTGATCACATCAACTCGACCCATAACGTTACAGTACTCGATCGAGCCCCTACCAGTCTTACCCATAAAACCAGTGGCGTGTGAATCATCGACCATAACAAGCGCACCGTACTTCTCAGCGAGGTCGCAGATCAGGTCAAGGCGTGCCACCGTACCGTCCATTGAAAACACCCCGTCGGTAGCAATAAGCTTTATGCGAGCATCAGCTTGATCTGCGGCTATCAACTGCCTCTCAAGATCTTCCATGTCATCCGTGAGGTAGCGGTACCTCTGGGCTTTGCAGAGCCTAACCCCATCAATAATGGATGCGTGGTTCAAGGCATCCGAGATGATAGCGTCCTCCTTGCCGAGTAGAGTCTCGAACAGACCACCGTTTGCATCGAAACAAGAGGTGTAGAGAATTGTATCGTCAGTTTTCAAAAAGCTCGAGATTGCTCCTTCTAGCTCTTTATGGATATCCTGAGTCCCACAAATAAAACGGACACTTGATAGACCAAATCCGTGGCTAGCCATAGTATCAGTAGCGGCTTTTATCAGGCGAGCGTCATCCGACAGCCCCAAGTAGTTGTTAGCACAGAAGTTCAACACCTCTTGACCACCCGCCACCTTAATATTGGCTGACTGCTTCGAAACAATCACTCGCTCGTTCTTATATGTCCCAGCCTCACGTATTCCCTGAAGTTCGCGCTGGAGTCTCTCGTCTAAAGGTGCGTACATTTTCTCTCCCAAAATAGTCAAATCACTTCTACGAGAACCTGATAACCACCTTAGGGTTGTTGCTGATCATCTTTTCGAAGCTATCTTTTTCCCAATCGGAGATATCGACAATTGTCCCCTCTCCTTTGTTGAGAATCACCTCCCAAACGGCATCATGTATCCCGTTGTTTCGGTTCTCTAAGAGGTTGCGCGTGATCTCCCAGGTTCGGAAAATCTGACGACCAACCACTCCGTGAATCTGAATGCCATTCATAACAATTCTGTGACCATCCTCAATGATCATGTTGCCATTTTTCACGCCAAAGGCGACGACATCCCCCCCTCTCCTTACACATTTTAATGCGTTATTGAAAGCGCTGTTAAATCCAGCCATCTCCAGTACTACGTCCGCCCCTACACCATCGGTGTATTCCATTATTTTGGCGACCAATTCTGGATCTGAACCCCAATCATTGTCTGGATTTAATTTTGGGGTGAACACTTCATCACATCCGAGCTTACGTGCCATCTCCGCATGCTTCGGGTTCATTTCAACCCCTATTACTTTTGATGCACCCATTCCCCTTGCGATTAAAATTGCAAACAAGCCAATTGTTCCACAGCCAATAACAACTACCGACTTACCCCGGAGATCCCGTACCTGACAGGCATGAACCGCGTTTCCAAAAGGCTCCTGAACAGCCGCTACTTCCGGTCGTATTTTTGTGATATCTGTCGGCCACAGAGCCTTAGCTGGAAGCTTAATGTACTCGGCAAAACAGCCGTCTTGGCTAATACCAATAATCTTGTCTTTAGCGCATACATGAGAGTCTCCCAATCTACACTGGTAGCAAGCTCCGCAGATAATATGAGATTCCGTCGACACAATGTCGCCAACCTTTAGTCCATACTTTTCCGCTGCACGCTCGCCTAAATCCACCACTTCACCCAACAATTCATGACCTACAATGCGTTTGTCATTTCCATCTTCGTTCAAGCTTGATTCGATCATGTCACCAAAGGCTTTTCTCCACCAAATTCCTCTATCTGAGCCACAAAAACCAGCGTACAGGACCTTAATTATGACTCCTGAACGATCACCGGCATTCTTTGAGACATCGAGAAATGGACGTTCAACCTCCTCCAAAACAAGCCCTGTTGAGCTGTCCCAACTCTCACGATTCCTGTCGAATGTTAGGGCTAACATAGTGACTCCCATATTAAATTAATATCTAGAATATTATAGTGACACCTCCTTTTTATCCATGTTCGCCCTTGGAAGACAGGCACTTTGGAATGCTTTTGTGCCATTTTTGTTAATGCACACATGAGGAGTCTGAAATAGTGTAGGTTAAACCAATAAAGACCTGTCTTTTTTATAATCTACAATACGGACTTTTAAAATGCGCGGAATACTGCTTTCAGCAATCGCC
>CAWVYO010000014.1:0-27997 GCA_963934385.1 uncultured bacterium | reverse complement strand
TATGGCTGCCCAACGTCCTGGGTGAAAGGTGTGCTTGTGAAACTGGGGGGGCAGAGCTTCTGGTCGTGTGATTGAGATGTGCTCGACTCCAACCATAGCCAGTGCGCCGACAACAGCGTCGCGAGCAGCGAAGAACTGATCCCCATTTGGATCTTTCCCTGCGACGCTAATGGCTCCTGAGAGGTGGTGTCGCTCGTCTATTTCACCGCTGGTGTCTCTCATGTATATTTTGGCGATCTCAAACAGCCTGACCGCTTCGTTTGTTTTTCTGTTTAGCGCAATGGCAGAAAGGAGGTCAGGCAACGCAGTTGTGCGAAAGTGTGTGAGATCCGAGGTAAGTGGGTTCTTGAGGTCCAGCATCTGTGAACGCTCGAGATCGTAGCCGTTTATTTCGGCTTCACCGAACCATATACCTAGGTACACTTCATCAAATCCGGCGCCTGTGAGTGCCTCGCGGATAGCAAAACCCTTTGTGTAGACAGGGTTCTCCCTTGGAGGAGATAGAGGTCCTTCAGGTGGTTCAGCCACAACGTGTTCGTAACCGTGGATTCGACCCATCTCTTCGTTTAGGTCTGCTTGGATCTTGAGGTCTGGTCTAAAGTCCGGGAGGGTCACACTCCATCCTTCTTCGACCACTATGCCGAGTCGCTCAAATCTTGCGCGAATGAGCTCTTCAGGGATATCTAGCGCCATTCTTTCCTTGGCCTCAGCTACGCTAAATAGGAGTTGTTTTTTACCGCTTGGTGACGGGTAGTGATCCAGGTGACCACCTATTGTTACATCCGGTCCGCCTACATCCTTTAGCAGTTGTGCCAACCTAGCCATTGCCGGGATGACATTTGAGGTGGGAAGACCTTTTTCAAAGCGCAGGGAAGACTCGGTGCGAAGAGAGAGTCTTCTTGAGCATCGCCGAACGGTCGCCATTTCGAAAGTGGCTGATTCTATGAAAAGAGATGTCGTACTTTCGTTTATCTCTGAGTGTTTATCTCCCATGACACCCGCGAGTGCAACTGGTGTGTCGCCATCCGTAACCAGCAGGCATTCAGCTGTTAGCTCTCTCTCTTCACCGTCGAGAGTGGTGATTTTTTCGCCATCACGAGCCATGCGTAGCCCGATCTCGTTGGTTTTCATTGCAGCGGCGTCAAAGGTGTGCATCGGTTGACCCAACTCGAGCATGGCCAGATTTGCAGCGTCAACTACGTTGTTTATTGGCCGCATTCCTAGCTTTCGTACGGCGTTTTGTAACCACATTGGCGATTGTGATACGACAACGTTGTTGACCTGAAGCCCAGCGTAACGATGCACTTTTTCTGTGGCTTGAACAGAGACTTTTAGCTCGCTCTCAGGGATAGTATCCCAGTCGGTGCTCGCCATCTTTGGGGTGCGTAATGGCGTTTCGAAGATAGCAGATAGGTCGCGAGCCATTCCAATAATGGAGAATAGATCTGGGCGGTTGGGCTCTAGGTCGAATTCTAGAATATGGTCGTCTAGTTCGAGTAGGTCGTAGACATTTGAAGTGAGATCCGTACCGGTGGGGAAGGGGATAGGGTTGGAGCTGTCGGCACCAACACCAATCATGTCCTCCGAGACCAACATCCCCATAGACTCGAATTTACCCACCGTTGTATTTGTGACCTCAGTCCCGTCAGGGGATTTTCCTCCTGCCAGAATGGCGCCGTAGAGTTCTCCAGCCTGTACACCGTGTTTGTTGCCTACTACGATCTCGCACTCACCGTGGGAGCTCTCAACACTCCAGAGCCCCCAATCATCATCTTGGTCTAAAAGCTCAATCATTTTCGCGATGACCAAGTCTCCAAAAAGCCCCTTGTCGAGAGGCGGGAAGATATGTTCAACCTCCGCCATTCTACCGTTCATAATTACAGCGAGCTCTTTGATATCGACATTGACGTCGACCATGGCTTTAATCATCGATAAAGGTACGCGCATTTTCGCTCCAAGCGTTTCTTACCGTGCGCGTTTAACATGTCCAAACCGTTGGCGCCTCACCCCATTTGGGTGGTTTCGACCCCCCTGACTATCTTTGTGATAGTCTAGTGGGTGATGCCCTCTCAAATAGACAAATGGTTGAATAGCTTTGCATGTGCTGCAATCGTTTCCAGTATGGTTGCGGTGTGTGTCGTGTTGTTGGGTCTCAATGTTCCGTTGGGCGATGATGATCTATTTTGGTGGTTTCCCAGCGCTATGTGGTCAGCAGAGACAGGATTGTCTTTTGTTGCAGAGCTTCCGTCCTTTGCTTTAATGTCTGGGGTTGATGGTCTTGAGATTCCTAGACAATGGTCTGATGGTCTACCCGATTACGGACACCCACCCCTATGGTTCTGGTGGTTGTCATTATGGATATCTATATTAGGTCAAAGCGCCGTCGCTGCCCATGTAGCAGTGCTGCCTGTTGCAGCTCTATTTGGCTGGGGCGTGGCGGTGTTGTTGCGACGATTGGGGGGTAATCTGGCGCCATGGGGAGCCACGGCGATAGTGTTGCTGCCCTCTGTACAGGCCCAGTTGGTAGCAGCCGACACAGATGTCCCAGTACTAATGATGTCTGTATGGGCTCTCGTGTTTCTAATGGATCGAAGATTAGTCCGGTTTGGCTTGATTTCATCTTTGGCGGTCTGGTGTAAGGAGCCGGCTGTACTGTTGGCCATCCCTGCGCTTGCGGTAGTCATATACGACAGGCGCTGGTCATGGTCATGGTTAGCCCCTATCGGGGCTCTTGGAGCTTGGGGGGCGGTACATTGGTACATAAGCGGTTGGGCGTTAGCCGGGTCAGAACGGCTGCCTGGCTCTCTGCTGGGTTGGTTGTCGGATCTAGCCGATGTTTCCTGGTTTGTATTTGGTGCTCAGGGGCGTTGGTTGGTTGTCGTTTTTGTAGGGATCTCTTTAATAAGGGTGCGCCCTGGCATTAATCGAGCCTGGGTTATCGTGGGTTCATATTTGGCTAGCCATATTCTGTTCTATTCTACAGTTAACTTTTTGGGGGGAATAGAGCGTGAGAGTCAAGAGACTCACCTTAGGTACCTCAATGGTCCGACAGTTCTGGCGGGTGTAGCCGGTATCGCTGCCGCGCCTATCGTTGGTGTACCGCTATTAGGTCTGTCCTTGTGGAACACCTACAGACCCGTAGGCTTAGGTCCAGAGGGCTCAATGTGCGGCGCTGAGACGGAGATGGCTATGTTTGAATTGGCTGACTTTTTAGCGGGCACAGAAGGTCAGGTTTGGGTCGGTTCCTATGCCTATACTCAATTGACTCGACCGTACGCTGGTGTTGTAAAGTCACCAGTCTTTGGTCTAAGAACCTATAATGTGGACACGGACCCCGAAGAGGTGAGTGGTATCGTAGTTCATAAAGCCAATGGCGAGCCACTTGGTCGGCTTCAAGAGCTCGACCTTGTTGAGATCGAGCGCTTTGGGCATGATTGCGGCTGGGTGCGTGTGCTGGAAGTTGGGAGTGTTGTTCGCTCCCCGCCGGTGCCATAGCCCTTTGGTTATGGAGTCCAGTTTTCGTTCAGTACCTCAACGGCTACCCAGATAAGAAGAAATATTAGTCCCGCTTGTTCGTGTGGAACATCGACTTCTTCTTCTGTCTTTTCTTCTCTCTCAAATAAAGCCCAAAGTACTTCGTCTAGTAAGTGTTCTTGGGCTCTTGAGTCTACGGTGCGGACGCGACTAGGAAAGTCACCGTCAAAAGGTAAGCATTTTCCAGTGTGCTCTTGAACTCTCGCTGCCGCAGCGTCGATCTGACTGGTTGTCGCTCGTTTTAGTTTCCCGCCGGACTGGTCAATAACCCTAATGCATACGGAGAACATGTAGAGCACGACCTCTCGTGTCCCTGCATCTAAATGTCCTAGGTTCCTGTTTAGAAAATTAGTTATCGTTTTTTGATCTTTTAGAAGTCTAGTCGCTATTCCCCGAAAACTCTCGGGGTTGTCTGAACATGCTTCTGCAAGTGTGTGAACCTGATCTCTTGATATTACCATTTTCAATCTCCTAGGGCTGATGCGTTACGCTAACCGCATCACAACTCGCCTTTGGTATCGTGAAGAGCTTAATATATCCATAGTAATGGTTGTAGGTTTGCTAATTTGAGTCTGTTTGAGTGGTTAGATTGACTTTACCAGCTACCTGAAGACTTATGGACGTCTGCAGCTGGCAATCCACTTCTTCTTTCGTATTACAAATCGTGAAGAAGTCATTACAAACCGTGAACATTTACGAGTTACTATTCAGCCTCCAAACAATGAGGTACTGCTATGAAGCTCACTTCGAGAAATAGGATGTTAGCCGCCTGCGCTGGAGAATCGGTAGATCGACCTCCAGTATGGCTTATGCGTCAGGCTGGAAGGTATCTTCCAGAGTACCGAGCTCTGCGCGCAAAGCACAGTTTTTGGGAGATGGTGAGAACACCTGAACTCGCTGTTGAGGTCACCTTGCAGCCGCTTAGGCGATATCCCGTTGATGCTGCCATTATCTTCTGCGATATTCTAGTGATACCCGAGGCTATGGGTGCTGGAGTTGAGTACCCTAAAGGTGGGCCGCGGCTGTTACGTCCGTTCACTGGTGAAGATGATATTAAGCGACTCAATGATGTCGATGTCTCATCGTCTCTTAGCTATGTCGGCGATGCAGTCAGTCTGCTTTCCGAGCACATACATCCAGATAAAGCACTAATTGGTTTTGCTGGCGCACCGCTTACACTCGCTGCCTACTTAGTTGAGGGATCAGGATCAAAAGATGTTCGTCACCTCAAGGCGCTTCACTACAACAATCCAGACATGTTGAGGCGTCTGCTAGAAGGGCTTGCTGACAAAGTGGCTGACCTACTTCGACTACAGGTTGCGGCTGGTGCGGATGTAGTCCAGGTGTTCGACTCTTGGGCTGGGCTGTTGAACCCGGCAGACTATCAGGCGATAGCCCTACCAGCGGTCAAGCGAGTGTTCGCGAACCTGGTAGACCTCAAGGTGCCAAAAATTCTCTACCTACGGGGAGCTGCGAGTCACCTGAGGTTGGCAGCAACAGCTGGGGCAGATGTTATCTCAATCGACCAGAGCATATCTCTTTCAGAAGCTCGTTCGGTTCTAGGACCAGACACTTCTATTCAGGGCAACCTTGACCCAGCCGTGCTTCTGGCTCCACCTGAGTACATCAAGCAAGCTGTACAGGAGCAGGTCAGGCAGGCTGGGAGTCGAGGGTACATAGCGAACCTTGGACAGGGAATCGTACCAGACCTCCCCCCGTCTGGCATCGAAGCATATGTAAACGCTATAGTGAACCCATGAGTAACACTACGGTACTAGATCCAAGGAGCGTAGATGCGCACCTGCGAGACCGGTACGATGTTCGCGGACCTAGATACACAAGCTATCCTACTGCACCCCACTTCCATAAAATTCCACAATCCGACTTGGTGAGTTGCTGGACTGAGCGCTCAGAGACCGATCTGTGCCTTTATATTCACATTCCATTTTGTAAATCTAGATGTCTGTTCTGTGGTTGCAATATTCTATTGGGCGGAACAACTAGCAGAGTCGATGATTATCTTGAAACACTCGAAATGGAGATGGACCTGGCGTCCTCTGTTGTGGATGGAAAGACTCCCGTAAGGGAAGTTCACTTCGGTGGTGGAACCCCAAATTACCTTACGGTTGAACAAACAGGGCGACTGATCGCCTCGATACGCGAGAAATTCGCGATAAGTCCAGATGCCGCATGGTCTGTTGAAGTAGATCCTAGAATGGCGACCCCTGGTAAGCTCGATGCGCTATTGGAAAACGGTTTCTCTAGGTTCTCTCTAGGTGTTCAGGACATGCATCCCGATGTTCAAAAAGCAGTTTATCGAAACCAAGAATTGTTGGGGGTACAGGAGGTGGTCGCCCACCTTCGCGACAGAGGCATCGATGCCATTAATTTCGACCTAATCTACGGACTACCAGCCCAGACCATGGAGACCGCCCAGTTCACACTTAGTGAAGTTAGGAAGCTGCGCCCCAACCGTATCGCTCTATATTCATATGCCCATGTGCCATGGATAATGAAGCATCAGACTGCTCTTGAAAAAACAGGGCTCCCGAACCCAGATGAGAAGATCGACCTCTACCTCTACATGGCCCGAGGGTTGATTGAGGCGGGATACCTGCCAATAGGCATGGACCACTTTGCCTTGCCAGATGATAGTCTGGTAGAGGCGATGAATCAGGGCACATTGCGTCGAACATTCATGGGGTATACCACCGGTAAAGGTCTTGATACTCTCGGTTTGGGAGTGAGCGCGATCTCCTGGGTTGGCGACTCCTACGCTCAGAACTACAAGGATATTCTCAGTTGGCGCCAATCTGTAGAGGCTGGCGAGATGCCTTGGGAGCGAGGGTTCCTACTCTCGAAAGAAGACCTTCTTCGCCGTGAGGTTATCACTCAGATCTCATGCAACTTGATGGTCGACTTTGAGTCCTTGGGCGAGGTGTTCAGCGTAGATGTCCCCGCTGTTTTGGCTCAGAGTATTTCACGCCTGCAGATTTTGGAGGGGGATGGCTTGATAGAGAGAGATCAGGATAAGGTCTTCGTCACTGAGCGTGGAAGGCTATTCACGCGAAACATTTGCATGGTGTTTGATCAGTACCTTGAACAAGACGGCAATCAGGTCCGCTATTCACGGACGGTTTAATAAATGCAGAAGAACTCTACGGACCCATTATTTCAACAGCCGCTACAAGAGTTAGGTCATTCGGCAATGTATAAAGCTGGTGGTCTCTCGGAGAGGGTTGTTTAATGACAACTGCTCACCATGATGTCATCGTCGTAGGCGGCGGCATTGCAGGGCTGACATGTGCCTACCAGCTCAAGCTAGCAGGGGTCGATGCGGTCGTCTTGGAGGCCCAGTCAACGCCTGGTGGGAACACTCAGAGTCAGTCATCTGGGGGCTTTGTGTATGAATATGGACCACATACCTTTCCAGCATCGGCAGAGGCGATTTTCTCACTCGTAAACCAACTGGGCTTAGACAGCGACATAATGCAGACAGCTCAGGCTGGTCGTGTACGCTTCGTGGTTAGACATAGTCAGGTGCACAAAGTGCCTTCTTCTCTATGGGCACTTTTTACCACTCGCCTAATAAGCTGGAGAGCAAAGTTCGCGATGATCGCCGAACCTCTAAGGCGCGGTCAGGTGAATCCAAGCGATACGGTTCATTCCTTCTTTAGCCGACGAATCGGAGAAGAAGCAGCCACAGTTTTTGGGGGTGCGTTTGTGAACGGCGTCTACGCTGGGGATGCTCACAAACTCTCAGCTAGATCAGCGTTTCCGCTTCTTTGGAGCTTCGAGCAGGGCGCTGGAAGTCTGATTATTGGAGCATGGAGGCACTTTCGTAAACTAAAAAGAGACCGAGCAGAGTCTAATAAGCCGCCTCGTAAAGGGCTGTTTTCGTTTAAGGGGGGGATTGGGAGACTCACTGTTGCACTGGCATCGGCTTTGAACGATCGATTTGTGTCAAACAAGCGGGTTGATTCACTAGAGTTCTCTGATGGTCTGTGGTTGGCGACAAGTGGTGAATCAACCTACTCGGCAAAACAGGTTGTACTGGCTGTACCTCCTAACTGCGCTTCATCTCTACTGGAGAATGTTTCCCCTGTTGTCGCAGGGCAGCTACAACAGATTCCAATGGCTCCAATAGCGGTTGTTCACTTGGGTTATCGCGACCGCCAGCCCGCGCTCCCAGATGGGTTTGGATTGTTGGTGGCCCCTAAAGAGTCCACGTATAGTCTAGGTATACTATTTCCAAGCCGACTCTTCTCTGACCGCGCTCCAGCCAACGGTGAGCTTATCTCTGCATTTGTTGGTGGCGTTGGAAACCCAGTAGCTATCGACCTGCCGGATGCAGCCTTAACCGAGCGCGTAAAGGGAGATCTAGATCACCTTTTTGGGCTTCGTTGCGACCCAGAGGTTGTTCAGGTTTTACGCTATAAATCAGCCATACCACAGTTTACAGATGGACACGCCTCACGCATAGCGACTATCTCAAAGGGGCTTGCCGATAACCCTGGTTTACATCTGGCTGGAAACTACCTGACAGGTGTTGGTCTTAAAGATGCTGTGCACAGCGGTTTAGCAGCTAGCAAGGCTTGTATGGAGTCAACAGGATGACAGCTACTTTGCCTTTAGCTGTTATCGGGTGCGATTTTAGAATCGCGCCAGCCAGCGCTAGATCTCTGCTTGTGTTGAGTGCTGAGGATCAGAAAACATTAGCTAGGAATCTGACAGATAGCACATGGGCGGATGGGATAGCGTTCCTGAATACCTGTAATCGCAATGAGTGGTTGGTTAGCTCCGATGATCCAGTATGGGCTGCTGATTTACTCAAGAGCCGAATGCAACAGCTACTACCTCCCGATCTCCGCGCAGAAGTTACTCCATATACATATATTGGTGAGGCAGCTGCTCGTCACATCTTTCGAGTAGCGCTAGGGCAAGAGTCACTAGTAGTCGGAGAGCGACAGATATCAGGGCAGTTGTTCAAGAGCCTCACGGAGGCCCGAAAGAGTGGCCACAGTGCCCGCAATTTGAATGAGCTTGAGTCTAGAACCGGCAAGCTTATGAGGGTTGCGAAACACCTTGGATGTCTTCAAGCATCCTCAGTTGGTGCTCATAGCCTCGCTATATCATGGCTTCGAGAACACCTGCCTAACGATAGCCGTCGAGTGGCAGTGATCGGCATGGGGGCGATAGGTCGTCTGGCGTGGACGAGTCTGAATCACGATCCTAAATTCAGTGTGGTAGCACTCAACCGAACAACCCACTCGAGCTCACATGTGAAGCCGTTAACTGAGCTACCTGAAGTGCTTCAAAATGTAGACGCCGCAATCTTCTGTACCGCCTCTCGCAATCCAATATACAACCCAATTCTCTGCAATCCAGGTAAACCTCTAGTCGTGGTTGACCTTGGTATACCAGAGCAGGTTGTCAGTGACTGCTCTGGTACACAGGTTCAACGAGTTGGTTTTGATGAGCTCGTTTTGTGGAATCAAAGCAAAGACAATGGAAACCCCGATAACAATAAAGCGGTGATTGAAGAGATGGTTTCTCGTGCGCTGCTTGAGTATAAGCGCACCACCAGCCCTACTATTCTAGCGCCTGTCATCAACGATGTGCGCTGTCGATCCCGCATGTTGCTAAGAACTGAGATGCGAGCGCTCCTGGATGACAGACTCTCTGACATGTCACCAGATGTAAGGGCAGCGATCGAGGGTGACCTGAGCACTCTGTTGGCTGAATATACAAACGACATTCTACAAACTATTAGTGGAGGTGTAAAAGTCACCTCTCAGGAGCCGAGGTGACCTCAATGATTCGAATAGGGAGCCGTGGAAGCGCTCTTGCTCTGGTGCAGGCTAACGGCGTTATGGCGGCACTGGGCGAGGGAACAAGCTTGACCATCATAAAAACCACTGGAGACAACAACCAGGAGACACCCCTTGAATTGTTTGGTGGAGTTGGCGTGTTCACCAAAGAGTTGGAGAGAGCATTGTTGCGCGACCAGATCGATCTGGCAGTGCACTCTTTGAAGGACCTACCGGTGGAGCAGCCTGCTGGTCTGCGTATGGGGGCTATCCCCATGAGGGCTCCTCCCGCAGACCTACTCTTGGTTAGAAAAGAGGCACTTGACTTGGAGCAGGAGTTCCCGGTTAAGCACAATGCTATACTTGGCACATCATCAAGCCGACGACGTTCGCTCGCTGCGAACTACAGACCAGACCTCAAGGCGGTTAATCTACGGGGCAATGTACCGACACGGCTACGCAAGTGTGTGGATGGAGAGTGCGACGCGATCATTTTAGCTCACGCCGGTCTGCATCGACTTGAGTGTGACCTCTCACATCTAGCAGTCTTTGAGCTAAACCCATTTCGTTGGCCCTGCGCCCCAGGACAGGGTGCACTGGGTCTTGAGGTACGCGAGGGAGACGAAAATACTATTACCAGAATATCCTGTCTGGAGCACCCAGAGACACGCGCCTGTGTCGATGCAGAGCGTATGCTTCTACAGATAACAGGTGGTGGTTGTCACAGCGCTTTTGGTGCACTGGCTCAGGTTCAATCAACTAAAGCCAATATTACGATTGCTATGCTTGATGACACCCATGGGTTTCGCTTGAGCCAATTTGAAGGGATCAACCTAGAGGCTGCTGTTCAGGAAGCGGTGAGCTGGCTAACCAAAGGGGCACCGCCGATGTCTGAACTCAACAACTCAACGGAGTGGCTATGTCGCCCTCTCCCTGTATCCTCCTAACTAGGGAGGTCTCAGACAACATCAAGTTGGCGACGCTACTGCGAGCCAATGGTGTGGTAGTTCGCGAATTGCCCTGTATGGAGATTCGCTGGCGGCTACCGAGTAACACACCAGAGCGGGCTGAAATCATCGCGTTCGCAAGTAGGCGGAGTGTCATTGGGTTCTTTAAAGCAGGGCTAATGGAGACACTTTGTTTGTCTCCGAGCAATACCATTTTTGCAGTAGTGGGCGAGGCTACGGCGCAGAGCCTGAGAGATCAAGGCATAGAGCCTGAGATTATTGCAGACACTCCAACTGGATTTGCGCTCGCCGAGGCTATTCACAAATTAGATGGCGGTGACAGCAAGGTGCTCGTTGTACATGGTGACCTTGTAAAGGGCGAACTATACAGAGCGCTGACCCAGCTAGGACAACCTGTCTGTGATGTGACTGTGTACGAGAATATTAAGCCACCAATGGGGACGAAAGAGCCTTTCCCTGTCGCTGCTGTATTCGTTACTGCGCCATCTGCTGCACAAAGGCTACTAAATCACCTACCTTGGCTTCAAAGCGCCTCTTTTTTACCTATAGGACCGACAACGGAATCGGCTCTGCGAGCGCTTGGGGTCGAGGATTTTTTGGAGCATACATCAACTCTCAGTGAACAGGTTAAAAGTTTAACTAGAGTCTGGATGAGCGCAAACAGCAACACGCATAACCTGGAGCAACTACCATGAATCTCAAAAACTCAAGGACCCTCATTACTCGTGCCAAAAAGGTGATGCCTGGAGGTGTCAGTTCACCTGTGCGGGCTTTCAAGTCAGTTGGTGGAGAGCCAATTTATTTCAAACACGCGTCAGGTGATCACTTTCAGGATGTAGACGGTAACAACTACATAGACTTCTGCATGTCATGGGGACCTCTGGTGTTGGGTCACGCTCACCCAATGGTCATCGACGCAGTCCAAAAAGCAGCGGTCAATGGTCTTAGTTTTGGAGCCTGTTGTGAAAATGAAGTAGAGCTAGCTGAGCTGCTATTGAAGGCCTTTCCCTCCATGGAGCAGGTGAGGTTCGTCAGCTCCGGTACCGAAGCCGTGATGACCGCAATTAGGCTTGCTAGAGGGGCCACGGGAAGAGACAAGATCCTCAAGTTCGAGGGCGGCTATCATGGTCACTCCGACAGCATGTTGGTCAAAGCGGGTTCTGGTCTAGTGACCCTTGGCACCTCCTCAAGTCTTGGAGTACCTAGCTCACTAGCATCAGAGACCATTGTCTGTCCTTTGAACGATGAGCAGGCTTTAGCCGATATTTTCGCCCAGTACGGGCCGGAGTTGGCGGCTGTTGTCGTCGAACCTCTACCTGGAAACAATGGATTACTTGAGCAGCGTCCAGAGTGGTTACGGACTCTTCGTGAACTCTGTACCGACAGCGGCGCACTGCTTATCTTTGATGAGGTTATATCTGGGTTCCGGCTTAGGTTTGGTGGATACGGTGATTCACTGGGTGTGCAAGCTGATATCATTACGCTCGGTAAGATCATAGGCGGCGGAATGCCTGTCGGTGCGCTGACCGGCTCTCGTAACTTGATGGAAAAACTGGCACCTATTGGAGGTGTCTACCAGGCTGGCACGCTCAGCGGTAACCCTGTCTCGCTGGCAGCAGGTATAGCAACGCTAAAGCTCCTTGAGGACGGCACAGTCTACGAGAGACTGGAGAAGCTAGGGCAGACTCTAGATGACGCGCTGACAGCCAAACGGGAGCAATACCCTTGGCTTAGGTGGCGCCGATTGGGGTCATTGTTCTGGTTCCACCTAGTAGATAAGGAGGTTCCTCGCGACGCAAACAGCATTGATCCAGTGGCCATATCCAGGCTCGATGCGATGCATGGACCTTTACTTGAGCGAGGAATATACCTGGCGCCGTCGGCTTATGAATTGTGCTTTCTCTCTGCGAGCCACACTGAAAGTGCTATAAACTCACTCGTAAACGCTATTGCTGATATTGGGAGAGAACTTTGAGGCGCGACTGGCTCTTAATCACCCTTTTTGGCCTCACGCTGGTATGTATGGGCGCAATGGTCATTTGGTGGACCATCTTTATGAACAACGCGGTCGTGCTTGAGCAGCGAGTCGCCAAATCTGAGTTGTTGGTGTCCTCTTACCAGCAGGCCGTCATACTTGGGAACAATCCCTTAGCTCCAACACTTGGGTTCTCTGACACACTGGAGTTGGTGGACTGTGTCGATGGTAGCGCAAATAATGCAATCGAGCTGATACCCTACCACCCTGAGACCTGCATTCAGCCAGCGACTTCCACTATAATAGAGATTCAGGACCGACTTGCGAGACGCCACGGTATGGTCACGGGTGAGGGATTCTTCCTTTTTGGTCTTATCGCCGTGTGTAGCTTCATGCTCTATTATCTAGTTGGTCAGCAACAACGCCACGCTGCCCGTATGGAGTCATTTTTCCACGCCGCCACACATGAGATGAAGACTCCACTAACAGGCATTAAGACACTTCTTGAAACCCTGCGTGCGAGACGAGTTCCAGAGGCTGATCGCGACAAGTTGTTAGATCTGGGGCTTGAAGGTTGTCAGCGACTGGAGCGTCGAATCGAGAACGTGCTCATAGCAGGTGGACTAAGGACAGGTGGGCAACAAGTACATGTGACCTCAGTTGATTTAAAGCCTCTTCTTTCCAAGTATATAGATCAACGTGCACACACACTTGCTGGTCGTCCTGAGGATGTTCGATTGATTGACTCAGGCGGTGATGATCTCTTAGTCCTCGTCGATAAAGACCTACTGCTAGTCATACTGGATAATCTGGTCGACAATGGGCTCAAATATGGTGGACCTGATCCATTGGTAGAGATCACGGTTACTAGTCAAGAGCACGCCGTCATAATATCGGTCTCTGATCAGGGGATCGGGTTTGATCCTGCGCAAAATGATGCTCTTTTTACGCCTTATCGGCGAGCTCTTTCTGAGGGGCACACTATCCAGCACGGGACAGGTCTAGGGCTATCAATTGCCAGAGATCTGTGCCGACAAATGGGAGGAAGTCTAGAGGCTCATAGCGACGGGCTCGATAGTGGTGCGACATTTACGGTGACGCTACTAATGGCTGACAAGGAGTTGAGCGCATGAACCGCATATTACTTGTCGAGGATGACGAACTTGTCGGGACCATGGTGCGCCTGAATCTTGAGAGTGAAGGTTACCACGTTGTCTGGTGTCGGGACGGGTCAACGGGGCTGTCGACTGGTCTTGCTGAGCCATTTGACCTGCTTCTTCTCGACATCTCACTGCCAGGTGAAAGTGGGCTGGATGTACTCAAATCATTGCGTGAAGCTGGAATCGGTACACCAGTCATGATGCTTACGGCGCGCTCCGATGTCTCCTCTAAGGTCAGCGCCCTCAATTTGGGTGCCGATGACTACTTGCCTAAACCGTTTGATGTCACCGAGATGACAGCTAGAGTTCGAGCACTATTGCGTCGGGCTCAGGCAGAGCGCGAACACCATTCAAGCCGAATTATTATGGTTGGGGAGTGCCGAGTTGATATGTCTTCAAGGCATGCAGAAACCTCAACAGGCACCGTTGTGCTAAGTGACAAAGAGGTCGCCATACTGTCTCTGCTTGTTTGTGCTAATGGCGCTGTGTTGAGTCGGGCTGATATCATTGAGGAAGTATGGGGTTTGGATCAGTACCCTCATGAGCGCACCGTTGACAACTATATGGTTCGACTTCGTAAATTACTTGAACCTGATCCTTCAGTTCCCAAACACCTCCTGACCATACGTGGTGCAGGTTTTAGATTCCATCCATAGGAGGCGACCCAGTAATGTTTCCCACTCATAGACCTAGACGATTGCGAGGATCTTCTGCCATGCGCGATCTCGTCCGCGAGAATCGCCTACACGCACATGACCTCGTTTACCCGATGTTTGTACAAGAGCAGACATCAGCACCATCACAAATAACCTCAATGCCAGGTCAGGAGCGCCACACCATCGACTCATTGCTCAGAAAATGTGAGGATGCTGTTGATGCAGGAGTCCGGTCAGTGCTGCTGTTTGGAATACCGAACCACAAAGATGCTGATGGTACACAGGCATATGCCGAAGACGGTGTTGTTCAGCGCGCAATGCGTGCAATCAAGTCTGAGGGATTGCCCTTGCTACTTATGGGCGATGTATGCCTATGCGAGTATACGGATCACGGACACTGCGGACATGTTTGTAACGGTGAGGTATTAAACGACCAAAGTGTTGAGTTGTTGATAAAGACTGCAGTATCCCAGGCTAGAGCTGGAGCGGATGTTATCGCTCCTTCAGACATGATGGATGGTCGAATCGGCGCGATCAGGGAAGGGTTGGATTCGAACGGGTTTACAGACATTCCTATTCTCGCTTACTCAGCCAAGTATGCGTCCTCATATTACGGGCCATTTAGAGACGCAGCAGGATCTGCCCCTGAGTTTGGAGACCGCAACGGGTATCAGATGGATCCCGCGAACCGTCTGGAGGCTCTCAAAGAGGTTCAAGCAGATATCGACGAAGGGGCTGACATGGTTATGATCAAACCAGCGCTCGCTTATTTGGATATCATCCGAGATGTACGCGAGTTGACTAACCTACCCGTCGCCGCCTACTGTGTCAGCGGAGAGTACGCGATGCTTGAGTTGATGGCCAGAGAAGGTCTAATGGACCGTCGACGAGGAATTTTAGAGACCCTAACTAGCATTAGGCGTGCTGGGGCAGACATAATACTCACCTATCATTCCATTGAAGTTGCTAGGTGGCTCCGCGAGGATTGATGGTAATCGCCGGTGCAGATCTGGGTCTTGTACGAAAGTAGTTTTGGCTGATTTAGGACAATCTACCTGCACGTTACAGAATTTGGAATCGCAAAGAGATAAATTTATCCATAGTAATGTTTGTAGATTTGCTAATTAGAGTCTATTTTAGAGCCGAAGTTGAGCCAATGGGTTGACCCGTGGAGTGTTAATAATGTTCTTGTCCTTCGCATTGTCACTTGCAAGCCCTGTTTTGTTGAATTCAGCTCTAGCTCAAGAGGCTCCGCCTATTGTTGGCGGTCAGACAACTAGTGATTATGATCAAGTAGGATTACTCGCTATTTGCGACCGAAATTATTGGTATGGCTGGTATTGTTCAGGCACTCTTGTCCATGAAGACTGGGTTGTTACGGCTGCTCACTGTGTGGAGGCGGGTTTAGACTATAAGCAGCGCGATGGGTTGGACACCTGTTTCGCGCTGGGAAATAATGCCGAGACAAATTCTGGCATAAGTGCGGTTTCGACCGTGCAAAATATGTATATGCATCCAAGTTACAACGACGAATCGTATTCCAACGACGTGGGTCTTTTAGAGCTAAAAACGTCGCTTGGCCAGCTGGATCCCATGGCCGTAAACGATGACTCGGTGCGAAATAGCTGGGTAGGTGAAGATATCACTTGGGTTGGCTGGGGGATCACTCGCCAGGATCGTGACGACTCTGGTATAAAGCGTACAGTTGATGTGCCTATCTATAGCTATGACTCGAATGTAATTTACACCTACGCCGAGGGGGTCAATATCTGCTCCGGAGACTCAGGTGGAGCGGCTATCATGGAAGATGGCGGCGTTCGTGAGCTTGTAGGGGTTGTCTCGTTTGGGTTTAATCTCAACGGGGGTAACCCTGATTGCCACCTCAGCGGTGCGGCTGGCGGTGCTATGAGGGTTGATAAATACCTCAGCTGGTTCGAAGACTATGTCCCGTCATTTGTTTATGCTGAGGACGGTAATCCCGACACTGATACCCAAGACACTGATACCCAAGACACTGACACTCAGGACACTGAGACAGATACCGTAATCGATACGGGTGAATTTGTCGGAGGGTTGCCAGCTCGACCTGAATCTAGTTTTGTAGCTGGCGGCGGCTGTGCTGTTGCCCCTGTGAGTGGTGGGAAGTCATCGGCTTGGATGCTGTTGGGCTTAGTTGGGTTGTTACGCCGTAGAGCATAGTTAGGTGAGAGTTAGCTGACTAACCCTCCATAAAAACTATGATAGTCCTAGGATATTTTTGGAAATCTCCTGGTAAAAGCATTGGCGTCAGCTGGTTCTAGCTCCCCCGCAATCTGTTCAATCAAGGTATTGGCTTCGCCTTCCCAAACTTTCCGCGAGCTGTCACTAAATGTGCTTTTGGCTAGGAAGCACTTTGCCTCCAGATTTTGAAGTGCAAACCCCCTCGATCCAGACATACCCGCAGCCTTTGTCGCGATCTTAATGGCTGTGCTCTCGTCACCCATGACCCTGTGAGTACGAGCAGACATTAGTAAAATTTGGCATCTACGAGGAGCGGGAAGCTTATCTAGAGATTTTTCCGCAATTTTGAGCATCCTTTTACCGTCATGGTGGTCTCCTGTTTTTGCACAAGTCCAGGCTGATATGGCAAACAACGCAGGTAAATACTGTTCGGGATCCCTTCTGTCTGCCGCTGCTTTTGCCACAGTAGTGTGCTCCTCAGCGTTATCTGTTTCATTCAAGATGGTAGATAGTCTGGCGAGGGCGTGGCGTGCTGCGATGATCTCTGGATCTAGCTTCATTCGGTTGGCTTGCGCTAGAGCCTGGCGAAGCTGTCTTTCAGCCTCATCAAACCGTCCTATCTCCATTAGGACCTCTCCGATCATTCGTACAGCGTTAGCTCTACCTACGCGATAATCTAGCTCGCGAGCTAACTCTAGGGCCTCTTTGGCCTTCTCGTTAGCTAGTGCAAGGTGCCCCTGCCAAACGTAGATCTCAGATAGATTGCATAGCGCGACACATGAGAGTCGCTTGTGACCAATTTGTCTTAGGATTACCTGCGCCTCCTCTATTCCAGCCGCCGCCTCTTTGAGTTGCCCGTTAAAGGCTTGTACGGCTGTCAGGGCTAACAGGAGCTCTCCTCGTGGCTTCCGCATACTTTCACCAACCGCTAAGACGAGACCCTCTTCTGCGAGCTCCCTGCATACCTCTAGGTCACCTCTTCCCCACGCGACTGCCGCCAGCTCGAAGTAGACCTCTACCACCTCCTCTTGCGCACCTAATTGTCGGGCAGATGCTTGTGCCTCTTTTAGCAAGTCCTCTGCTTCAGTCATCAGACCGATGCGCGTATGGACTCGTCCCAGCTCCAACTGACCCGTTACGATCATGTATTTGTCGCCCTGTTTCTCGGCTATTTCTAGTAGATTTGAGAGGTTCTTCTTACAGTCGTCCCACTCCCCTCTGCCGTAGTGAACGTCGGCCCTAAGCTTGTATAAAATCATGCGAAGCTCGGCTATTTTATGGGCCGGCAGATCGACCTTTGCCAGATCGGCTATGGCCATGGCTTTGTCGCTTATTTTCCACGCGTCGAACAGGAGGGATTGTTTCCAAAGGGTGTCGGCGGCTCTTGCTAAATATGAGAAGGCCTTGCCAGCTTCTCCAGCCAACCTGTAGTGTTCGCCCACTATGTCAGCGGTGCTATGTACAGTGTTTATTCTCTGCTCAATGGAGCGAGCTACATCGTAATGTAGTGAGGAGCGAAGTTGGGGTTGAAGATCGCGGTATACCAATTCCTGAACTAGCTTGTGTGAGATATGGTGTTGTACAAGCGAGTTGTTGCGTTGCTCGGTAACAATCTTTCTCTCGATGAGTGGCTCAAGACGATCCAGCGCGTCGTCTTCGTCTACGTTTAGGATCTCTATTAGAAGGTCGATCTCTAGTGGCTGGTTGGCCACAGCTAATACCTGTAGTGCTGCCAACTCATCGTCGGTTAGCATCTCAATTCGAGTTCTAACAAGTTTTCGGATACTCACTGGGATCTTAAGGTGACCAGTCGCGATCTCCTCGACGTCGGCAGCGAGGTGCCATCGTCCCAGGCTGTTTGGGATTAGAGTTCCGAGCGAGATAAGTGATTGTAGGAACTGCGAGATGAAGAAGACGTTTCCTTCGGTCTCTTCGTGGAGTCGCCTAGCTAATACGTCGGCCTTTTTCCCAACACCTAAGAGGGACTCTATTAAGCGAGAAGTGTTGTTTTCGTCCAGAGGCTCAAGAGATATTGTGCTGGGTTTTGTACCGAGGCGATCTAAACTTAAAAATCTGGTCAAGGCGCTAGTTGTCTTGTCGCTCCGGTATCCGATAATCGTGAGGAATGCAGAGTTGTTGTTTACCAGTTTTCGCGACATCGCGCCTAGTAACTGAAGCTCTCGCGCTGATGAGAGGTGGAAGTCATCAATGACTAGCAACCTTGGTCCATCCTGCAGCAAGAGAAAGATTCCGTCAGTTATAGCGTCCAACAATTGGTATGCTGAATCAACGCCTCTCTGGTCCACTGTTGTCCATTGAGCGAGGGCACTAGTGAGGGATTCAGGGCACCTGTTCCCAAGGTCTCTAGCTGTGGAGTTCGCTAGTTTTGTTATTACTGGCAGCCCTGTAGCATCGCGGTTGTCACGAATAAATGTGTGGTTGATACCTATCGACTTTGCGATGGTTATTGCCTCTTGTAGAAGCCTTGATGTGCCCACCCCAGCACCGCCAGATACGGTGATAACTCCGCCTCGACTCTGAGTTAGTCCGTTTACAATCCTCTGTATTTTGGCGTATTCATTTTTCCGCCCAGTAAGAGGGGGCTCCCAGTCACCAGATGAACTAACCGTACCGCCTTCCTCGAGTTGCTCTAGTCTATATAAAATCTCCAAAGCGGACTGGAACCGATCTCTTGGGTTTTTTGCCAAGAGGTGGGTGCAGATGTCATTCAAGTGAGCCGGAACATCTGGGTCAAGGTCTCTGGCATTCGGGGGCTTAACCTCTAGGTGAGCCTTCCTGTAGCCCATCATGTCTCTAGCGGAGAATGGGCGTCTACCAGTGAGCATTGCGAACAGAATAATCCCTAGGCTATAGAGGTCTGAGCGATGGTCAAGAGGAGAGCCTTGTATCTGTTCTGGTGAGGCGTATGCCCAGGTTCCAACAAGTGTTCGGGATGCGAAAGGGTCGTTTCTGGAGTCGAGGTCTTTTACTATTCCAAAATCGGAGATCTTGGCGTGACCCTCTAGAGTCACCATGATGTTTGATGGCTTCAAGTCTCTGTGGACCAATCCTCGCTGATGTACGTGAGCCAATCCGCGACATATATCCACTAGTAGTTCTTCACATCGCTCCCACCGGAGTTCTTTGTCATCGTCACGTGGAAATCCTCGTATTGTCTGGTGCAAATCTATACCATCGACATATTCCATCGCAATAAACGGGTGGTTGTGAATATCTCCGTAGCTTTCGACATTGATTACGTTCGGGTGATTGATTCTAGATAGAGCTCTAAATTCTCGTTTAAACCTGGTCAGCCCCGTCTTAAATCGAGATGCTTTTAGTATTTTGAGTGCGACATCTCTTCCGTCGGGACTTCTGGCCTGAATAACGTGGGCCATTCCGCCCTCGCCGATCATGGCGTCGTAGACGTAAGACCCTATTCTGGAGCCAGGCTTAAACTCTAAACCGCCTATTTTTAGGGGGACATTTTTGTCGAGTACACTTGCCAAGGGACCCTCCTGTGTTGTCTTTTCTATAGGTAAATAGCGTTTCAGTCCGTACTTTATGCCGTTAACACACTTATATCAGACCTGTTTCGGAATGAGCGTTTTAGTTCCATCGGAAGTGCTGCTGCGAGTTCTTCGATGAGGTTTGTTGTCTCTTGTTTGACGGAGTTGTCGATTGTCGCAAGTGCGACCAATAAAGATAATTTAAGTCCGCGAACTCCATTTGTTGGCAAGCTAGCCAATGCAGCCCTGAGTAGTTTGACTGCGGACTGTGGTTCACCCTTTTCTTTTAGCAAAAGGACCTCTGCTAGTGTTTCATTGGTTGCTTTCACGACTGGTGAATTTACCTGTACAGGTAGTGACGACTCCGCCTCCAGCGCCCTTGTTATGCCAATAGATTCGTCGTGTAGTCTAGCAGAGTCCCTTATCATTCCAACAGCGAACAGTGATCTAGCACAGAGATCTATGGCTCTGGCGGATATGTCGAGGTCTTCAGCGGATTGAGCAATAATAGAGGCCTCTTCAGCTCTAATAAGGGTCTGGCGCCATCTTCCATCTATGAAATCTAGCTCTCCTAGCTGGACTAATGACTCAGCCCATGCTGTTCCTGCTGTCTCACGTAATAGTCTCTCCGCATGTTGAAGGTGTTCTGGTGCCTCGTCTATTTGGTCGTTAGCGAGCAGAGTCTTGCCTATCCCAAGTAGACACAGTGCCTCTTGGTTTTTAGATTTTTGGTCCTGCGCGAGTTGGAGACCTTGTTTGAAGATCTCGATACTCTCGATGTACCGCCCTTGGAGCCTAAGGCATCGCCCATACGCACGTATAGCTCGGGGTCTAGATGGGCTCCCAGGCTCTATTTTGTCTAGGTGATCACTTATTATTTGGGCGCCCTTTTTAAGCTCTCCCAGCTCGATTAAAGATAGCCCCAACGCAGAAGTACTCGCCTCAATGAGTGACGGCTTTAGTTCATGGTTTCCATCTAAGACCTCTAAAAGTAGCTTTTTCCCGGCGGCATAAACGCCAGTCGCTACCAGCGCATTACCTAGCATGGCCTTTGGTAGGTAGAGCGCCGGGTCATCTTTGGCAGCCTTTGCAGACACCGCCGCTTTTAGCGCTCTCTCACATAGTTTTTTTACGGCTAGATGTTCGTTTTTCCTGGCTGAACGTCTGGCAGCTTGAACCAACAAAGGCCAGGCCTGTGCGTGCTCGTTCGCCAAGAGTAAGTGGTCAGCGACCACTTCAGCGATTGACCCTACCCTTCTGGGGTTGTGGGCGAGAAAGCCAAACGCGACCTCTTTGTGTAGCGTTGCCTTGTGATCCACTGAGAGCGCATCGTAGGTGAATTGTTTTAGCTGAGGCGATGTGATCGAGACTATCTCGTGGAGCCCTTCTAACCGTGTCGACACGACACCTGTTCTGTTGAGCTTTTCAAGCGCAATTCGTCTAAATCGACTCATCTCTGACAGAAGATCAGTGCTGGCCTCGCCATCTAATACCGAGAGTAACTCCAGCAGGTTTCGCTCTACCGTGTCGAGCATCTTTAGACGACCCTTTACCTCTCTCTGAATGTCGGCGGGGAGGGGAAGTACGCCATTTCTAATCCTGTCTAGTCCAATTTTAGGCTTAATTGTTCCGTCTTCTTTCCTGAATAACCAGTCGGCGTCAATAAGAGCCTGTAGCTGTTCCATAGAAGGTTTTGGAAGTCCGTGAAATTCTGCGTGGAAGCGTCGCCCGATTAATGCGGCCGTGCCTGACGTCATGCCTTGTTGTTTTAGTGTGGATATTAATTCTGTGCGAGTGAGGGGTTGAAGTGTTCCGATGCAGGCTGTTGGAGATGAGGTGATTGGATCTACTTTTGACCTCATGTTTTCGTGACCGTTTCGCGTTGAGAATATCAGAAGCGCCCCTTTGGGATCCTGCTCTAATGCGACTGCCAGTTGCTTGATTTCATCGTTCGTGCATTTGTCTAGGTCGTCTAAAAAGATGACAGTATCACTATCTCCGATGGACTTGAGGGCAGCGTTGATACCCGAATGATCCGTTGGAAATGATAAGCTCTTTAGTCCAAATTTCTCGGATGTTTGAAATAGGCGAGTAAGAATAGCTGTTCGACCAGATCCAGTTGGACCAATTACGGCAAATGAGCCTCTAATACTGTCAGTTTTTTGTTTTGATATTAACTCGCGCCCTTGAGCCATTATTGAGTCACGCCCTTGTAGAGCAGGCTGGGTAAAAGCATCTCTGTCGTTTAGAGCATCTATGATCTCCGCCGCCGTAGAAAACCGCTCATCCGGGCTCTTTCTTATGAGTTTCATGCAGATCATATCTAGATGAAGTGGGACAGCAGAGTCTAATAGTGACGGCTTTGTTGGAGCATAGGACAGCTGTTTGGCCAGATAACCCGCCATAGTGTCTGCTTGTATAGGTCTCTTGTTGGTTAGTAATACGTACAGTACTGCGCCTAGGGAATATAGATCGGCTCGTTGATCTATGGACTCACCAGTTATTTGTTCTGGAGCCATGTATGCTACGGTTCCCACCAGCCTACCCGCTATTGTGAGGGCGGTTGAGAACAGATCAGGAGCCTTTACGACTCCAAAATCCATTAATTTTGGATCTCCACTAGCAGTAACAAGCACATTGGCCGGCTTAATATCTCGGTGGGTCATCCCTTTCTCATGGATGTGTGTGAGCGCCATAGACAGCCCTCTCAGGATCTTTTCGACGAGATCCCACCGTCTCGAAGAGCCCGTTATTCGTGCCGCTACTTCGGTAATGGTCTCGCCTTTGATAAATTCCATGGAAATCCATCGCCGCCCCGACTCTTCTCCAGTGTCGAACACCTCAACGACGTTTGGATGTTTCAGCATGCGAAGAGCGTTGTATTCTCGCTTGAATCTGCCAAGATCCTCAGGCGCAAAATGCCCGTGTAGTACTTTAAGCGCGATTATATCGTCATTATCTGCATGTGTTGCCCGGTATACGGTGGCGTTGCCGCCAGCCCCCAACTCGTCGATGATTGTCCAAGGACCAAACACACTTCCCGGCTCTATTTTTGTCTCCATTATTCAGAGCTCTGTTGGCGTCTGTGGAGTTCTACAAAGCTCTTTGCGTCCTCTTTGGAGAGATTTGCAGATAGTGATTTTGTAAGATTTTGAGCGACCCTAGTGTGCATCTCTTTGGGGGCATCGGAGGCAACTAAATTTGCAAGTAGCTCGTGGGCATTGAGGGAATATAGGCGATATCCTGCCTCTTCTGACATTCTCAACGCCTTTTCGGCAGCCTTTATGGCGAGCTCAATATTCCCGGATGCCCTGAGAGCCTTAGCCGATACCATTTGGGTGCGTATGATCTGGTGGGGCCAGCTCCTACCTGAGATAGTCTGTGAATTTGATAGGTGTTTTGCGGCGGCTTCGGTGTCTCCAAGTTCTGCATAGGCTCGAGCTCTCCACCCCTCTACAACCCCTGCGTAACCTTCGATGTCACCATCCTTCAGCAGCGCGTCAATATCGTTCATTGAGTTTATACATTCGACCCATGCCCCTCTGGCTAGGTGAATTCTCGCCACAGCGACGATGGCTCCTATCTCCTCTTCATGGTCTTGCACTCTGCCCGCGATGTCCAATGCATCTTTGGCGTTGTCAAGTGCGTCATCAAAGCGCCCTATGTCAGTTAGGATCATAGCTCTATAGCGTAGTCCTAAGGCTATCCCGAGTGGGTGCTGCACCTCTCTTGAGCTCTGAATTGTTTTTTCCGATAATTGGAGACCTTTTCGAAGGTTGCCAGTGAAGTGCGCCAGCTCTACAAGATTGACTCTCACTGTTGAGAGAGGTCCAAGCATTCCTACTCTTTCGCATATCTGGGCCGACTGCTCGAGGTATTTCCTGGCGTCTGTTGGTTTTCCCTTACAGATTGCCACTAAACCTAGCCCCGCATACCCCAGCCCTAAGTAGCGGTCGTCGTTGAGTGCTCCCGCGACGGTTAGTGAGTTTAGATAGTGGTGTCTCGCCTCTTCTAGGTTGCCCAAGGCCCAATACTGGGATCCCAATCCATATAGAGGAGCCACTCGAAGTTTTGGATCGCCAACTTGGTCGGCTAACAGTAAAGCCTCAGAGAGGTGGGTGCTCGATTCTTGAAGGCGCCCGAACCTTCGGTAGTAGTTGCCTAAGGCCTCCGCCGTTCTTGACTGTAGGCTCGGGTCTGCTACCACTCTTGCCAAGGCGTCAGCCTTCTCAAAACTCGCGTTGCATTCGTCGTGTTGACCCATGTGGTCTAGTACTCTGCCGTGAAGGAGTAGTAGCTCTGCGAGACGCCTGTCTGCTTCGTCTAACACCATAAATTCGCGAGCCTCGCTCTCGATTGCTTTTGCCCTCTCGATAAGCTCTTGAGCTTCTGGCATAAATGATCTGTCGCACAGCCTCTCAGCGGCGCGTATTAGGTAGGGGTAGGCTTTGGCTGGCACGTTTCCAAGCTCGAAGTGGCGACCTAGTGGAGCGTAGACAACCGATAGGCGGTGCCTAAATAGCTGCTCCATTGCTGTACCGAGTTTACGGTGCATCATCGAGCGCTCTCTGGAGGGCATATCATCAGTTAGAATGTCTTTTAGACGGGGTTTTGCTAGGTCGTATAGCTCCTCTGATCCGACTACCCTCTGGCGGACGACACCAGCACTGATCAGCTCATCTAGCTTGTCTAGCAGCGAATCTTCTGTCTCTCCAAGCGCCTCTAGGAGTATCTCAATACTGGTTTCTTGCCGGCAGAGTGCGAGCATGCACGCTATTTTCTTTGCCTGCTCGCTCAGGGGCTCGATTCTCTCACGTAGAGCCTCTCGGATATTGCTTGGAAGAGGCAGTTTTGCTCGAGTCACCTCTTCGGGGGATAGCATTAGTTGGTATCCACCCTCAGCTTTTAGTTGAATCACACCTTCTTCAACCAAGCCGCGTATCATCTCCGCTATGAAATAGGGGTTACCTTCACCCTCTCTGTGAAGGCGAAGCGCCAATCGTCGAGCCTTGTCGCTCTCAGGTACGATCTGCGTCAATAGCTCTTCTACCGATGTGATTGAAATAGGGTTGAGAGATAGGTACCTGAGGTGTCCCGAAGGCTTGTCGATCCACTCGGCTAGCCTGTCGGCGCCCGTGTGAGCCTGGCGCCCTATTAGATAGAGTATTGGCTGTGGGTCTAGCTCTAGGGTGTTGCGGAGGAGATAGACAAGGAGGTCAATTGTTCCTCGGTCTGTCCTGTGGATGTTGTCAATTATGACAACTCTGGGACCACCGCGTTGTAGCATCTCTCTAAACTCGGAGTGTATAGCGTACTGTTCTATCACTCCGTTGTCTTCGTGCCTGAATATCGCCGCTAGTGCGGGGGTGAGTGGTTCACCCTCTGCTACAAGCGAGTGCATAATAGTCTCAAATCCGCTGAATTGAGTACCGCTGGTGTTGCAGTTACTCATGGATACCGAAAGATCGTATTCTGATGCCCTGCGTACGGCCTCTTCCAACAATCTCGACTTCCCGAAACCAGACGGTCCCTCTAATAGAATTGCGCCCCCTTCACCCATATCTAGTTTTGTGATCGCCTCCCTTATGTATGCCCTCTCCGACTGCCTACCTACTAGTCTTGGTGGCCAGTTTGCGAGGTCGACCTGTTTTATGCCCGCTAGTCTACGGTCCAGAATCGATAGCAGGTGGTTTGCTGAGCCGTATCTGTTCGTAGGCTGTTTTTTTAGTAGCCGTGAACAAATGTCATTGAGGTGGTGAGGGATGTTGGGGTTGATCTCTCTAGGAGGTCTGGGCGTAAGGTTCAGGTGCTTCTCTAGATACCCAGCGAGGGTTCGAGAGTTAAATGGTCGTCTGTTTGTGAGCATCAGGTAGAGTACAGTTCCCAGCGAGTAGAGATCAGCTCGAGCGTCTACAGCCTCACCGCGGATCTGTTCAGGAGCCATGTATGCCACGGTCCCTACCATCTCACCAACAGTTGTCATCTCGGCACCAGGTGTCTTCACAACCCCAAAGTCCATGAGCTTTACGTCCCCTGAATCGGAGATCATTATGTTGCCAGGTGAGACGTCACGGTGGACTATGCCGCGCTCGTGTATGTATGACAACGCCTGTACTACTTTAGTGACGATCCTCTCGGATTCATTGAACCTTTTCTGAGGGGATATGTTCTGCCATTGCTTTAGTTCGTCTCTAAGGGTGCGCCCTTCGACGTATTCCATGATGAAGTATGCGCGTGAGTGATGGTTGCCCCACTCAAACACCCTAGTGATATTTGGATGCTCCAAATTGGAGAGTACTTTGAACTCAGCCACAAATCGCGCATGCGCCTCTACATCTCGGCTAGATGGTGACATAAGTTTTAATGCTCTGATTTCTCTAGAGCCTATTTTCTCAACCTTAAGTACGGTGGCCATACCCCCTTGGCCGAGTTGACCAAGAACGGTGTAGTCTCCTATGATGTCACCCGATTGGGCACCTGCTCGTTGCATTGATTCTGGTTTGGCTCGGTTGTTGTGAAAGTCTAGCATTTGGGGCCTTGATTCTCCCTTAAGCAGAATACTTGTACCACTCAAAGTCGCAACCCATGGTATGAAAGATTCATGCAGTTTGACGGATTTGTTGTAAGTGAAACGGGACCTGTGCGGGAGCACAATGAGGACTCGTGGTTAATGGATGTAGACGAGGGTCTCTTTGTCGTCGCCGACGGCATGGGAGGGCATGCTGCGGGTGAGGTTGCGTCACGTTTGGCGGTAGAGGCAGTACGCGACGTCATGTTGGAGGGCGAAGACCCCGACGAAACGCGGCTCCTAATGGACGTAATGGATCCAACTGATTTTCTAAGGGAACGCCTTAGGTACGCTATGAATCAAGCCTCTTTGCGCATTCGTCGAGAGGTGGAACTCACACCTTCATATTCGGGCATGGGTACTACACTGGTTGTTCTGTTAATTGAGGATGACACGGCGCATTTGGCGCATGTGGGTGATTCGAGGGCATATCTGTTTAGAGATGGTCGTATTCAACTTTTGACCCGCGACCATACATTAGTTCAGCAGGAGGTCGACGCAGGTCGGCTTACACCTGAGCTCGCGAGAGTAGTGCCCCACAAAAACATTCTCACAAGGAGTGTCGGTTATCATGGCTCTGTAGAGCCTGATGTTAGCTCTCGTACTTTAGAGTCAGGTGACGTACTGATATTGTGTAGCGATGGGATGACCGACTCGCTGGATGACTCTCGGATTGAGAAGATCTGTTCTGAGACCCACCCAGAGGAGTTACCGCAGACGCTAACCGATTGCGCAATAGCCGAAGGCAGCAACGATAACGTAACTGTGGCAGTTGTTCGGATAGGTTAGGGGCTACGGACTAGGGTGTTGGGCTTCCTGGCGGCGACATTGTCACGGCTTCTAAGTCCGCAATTAGGTTCTCGGTACGAGATGGCTCTAGCATCACAAGTCCTCGAGTGTGGGTCGATGAGCCGTAGAAAGCATCTTCGCCCTCTGAATTTTTACCTTCTATTATCGACATCACAATAGTATCGCCGGCTACTGATAGCACTCTTACGGAGGCCAGCTCGCTGGTGTCTGTGGGCTCTTCACCTTCTTGTACATAGTTACCAGCGTTGATTCTTAGCAGCTTACCCATCCAGTCTTGAATGGGGGGTGAGCCAGCTAGCTCTCCTTCGCGAGCCCAGAACGCAGCCTCTTCATCGTCTGCGTTAATTTGCATCACCTCTAGGAAGTCTCGATTAGAGCTGGAGATGGCGACACCAACAATCTCGTTTAACTCCACGCCAAAAATACTTCGATCCTGAAGTGATCTAGGGCTTCGGGTTAGTGGGGTAAGTGGAGATGAGTCTAGTATGTAGATGGAGCCGGCGGCGTCGCTGATGTATCGATCTTGTGTGCGATATGCGGCGCCACCAAGGTTGATCGACTCCATTTCATTCCCTGCGACCAATGTTAGGGTCGCATATTCTGAATCTAGCCCGAAGGACTCTAGGGAGTCTGTAGCCACAATGGAGCGTTTGGCGTTTAGGGGGGCTAAATTATCAATGAGGGTCTGGAGGGTTGTTCCAGCCTTGAAGCTCGTAACGGTTGTTTCAATCTCTGTAGTTGTCTGGGGTACCGCTTCACTGTCTTCACTGTCTTCACTGTCTTCACT
>CAWVYO010000013.1:0-28936 GCA_963934385.1 uncultured bacterium | reverse complement strand
CAAGAGGTTCCCCCTGTAGACGAGCAGCTCGTAAAGGCAGTAGAGAAGGTAGAGAAGATTGAGGATATGCCGTGGAGTGACGCCATAGAGTCAGGGCTTATTTGCGATCTTCCCGATGGGCTTCACGAGGCGTACGTCGCTCTTAACGTCGGGGTCTCAAGAGAGCCCTCTGCACGTAGCGCCAGAGTTCTATTTAGCCCCCTTCACGGGACGGGTGACTCAAATGTTGGCGACGTACTTAGAGCCGCAGGATTTCAAGTAGACTTAGAGCCCTCACAGTCAAATCCGGATGGCTCCTTCCCGACCGTTCCATTTGCCGCCCCAAACCCTGAGGTGGTTCAGTCGATGCATCGGGCGATTGAGACGGCGGACGCCATAGGTGCCGACTTGGTAATGGCCTGTGATCCCGACGCTGATCGGCTGGGGTTGGCTGCTAAAACCAATAGCGGATGGCGTAGTTTTACAGGTAATGAGATTGCCACCTTGGTTGTACACGCGATGTTGAGGGGCGGGGCTCGCAGGGGGGCGTCAGGTCGCTTGCCGATAGTAATTAGAACAGAGGTGACCACATCGGTAGTATCGAGGCTTGCAGAGGCTCGTGGCGCCCGAGTTGTAGACCATCTGCTTGTCGGGTTCAAGTACATAGGAGAAGCCATACGACACCTTGACGAGCGCGGCTCTTTCGCGGGGTTTGAGGGTGTAGCCGAGGACTTTTTGGTCGGTGTTGAAGAGAGTCACGGCGTTTTGGTTACCCCCCATATTAGGGATAAGGACGCCGCTGGTGCTGCGCTTATCTTGGCTGAATTGGCGTCAGTTGAGAAAGAGAGCGGTCGAGATCTTCTAATGACCTTGCGTTCGATTTGGGATGAGGTCGGACCTACAGCCAACACTCTTACATCGACAGTCATGCGCGGTGCTGCAGGGAGAGCTCTTATTGACTCTATTCAGGCATCGCTTCGTGCTAACCCACCAACAGAGGTGGGGGGGCTGAGCGTCGTAGATTTTGTGGATCATCAGTCACCAGATGGTCCACACGGGACTATAAAGTCGGGCACTGACAAGGCCTCTCGAAATGTCTTAGCGCTCAAATTGGAGGGAGGAGCACGTTTAATTGTGCGCCCATCTGGTACCGAGCCCAAGACTAAGGTGTACGCGGAGGTCTCGGGAGCGCCAGGCGCTGACCCCGATAAGCTCAACCTCGAAGCTAAGGGGTTGGCTCACGAGTTTGTTTTAGAAATGCTGCGTAGGGTTGATATTGATTTACCTGTTTGGAGTCTGTCTCTCTCAGAGCTGCTCTCTGTTGAGAAGAAAATTGAGTTCGTTGAGATCACGATGCCGCAGATCATCGCCAAAGCCTCATCTGGAGAGCTCAATATTGGATCGCTCACAGAGGTGGTTTCATATTTGGGTCGGGATGCCTTAGGGCTTGTTTCAGGTGGCCTTGTAAATTGGGCCCATTTGAACATCGGCGTGGCGGGCTCAGGCGAGCTATTGTCCCTACTTGCTGACTAGGTAGTGTTAACTGCGTTTGCGTCTGCGTCCCCACCAAAGTCCCATTAGAAAGGGGACCCCGAATAGGTGACTTCTGTTAGCTTGGGTGATTATCGTCGGGTCGTTTTCCCAACGTTGTCTAGCTTGAGCGCCACAGTCACACCCCAGAATAGAGTCGCCAGTTTCAGAGGCGTTGACGATTAGAGTATCGGGATTCGATGATGTGGTGCCGTCGTCGACCACTAGAGAGAGTTCCCAGCGACCATCAACATCGGCTACAAATACTGCAAGCGCGGAAGAGCCGTTTGAGATGCTTGATGTAGAGTTGCTCGGTGCTGAGACTATCGCCCATTGGAAGTTTAGGGGGTCTCCGTCGGGATCTACGCTTCCAGATCCGTCAAGCTGCACAGTGTCACCGGTTGTTACGCTCCTGTCCGATCCCGCATTTGCAATGGGGTCTCCGTTAGGCTCGCTGACGGTGACATTGACCCTATCGACGTCTTGGAACTCTCCATCGTCGACCATAAGGGCTACAGTAAAGACTCCCGAGAGGTCTACGTAGAGAGATGGAGACGGTGATGTGTCGTTTACCAGGGAGGCCGTTGAGCCCACCGGTGCACCAGTTATGGTCCATAGGTAGGTGAACTCATCTCCGTCTGGATCGTAGCTGTCTGTTCCGTTTAGACCTACTACGTCCGTTACTCCCGCAGTAATATCGTCACCTGCATCGGCCTCAGGGCTAAGATTTCCTTCCGATCCAGAATCTAGTGGTGTGAGGTCGTTTGAGTCGAAAGGCTCTAGGGCGCTGTCGCTTGTGGATTCTTTGTCGAAAGCATCAAGCCCTATGCATGAGGTGAGTAAAAGCAGGATTGATGTAAGGCTAAAGCGTATCATGTACCACATGATAGCCTAAAGCTAGCCGATGTTGTGCATAAAAATGGTAACCATTCCACTTATAGGCGTCTTGGTCCGTAATCTTGTGGCATTAATATTATCACACCAGCTGCTGGCCAATTCACATAGGTCTCTAAGTGCTGCAAGTACCACAGTAGTGGATGGTCTCGCACCATGTCTTCTCCTATTTTTGTGGCGTGTCGGATTGTTGGGTTCTCCCCAGGTATTGTCATTCCAACGTGCGTGATGGCTATTGGTAGGTGCGGATAGATCTCTCTAAGGGTGAAGATGATAGCGCCTTCAGGGATCTCATTCACCGAGGCTTGAGCCGCTGCCACAGGGAGGTATGTGACAGTCTGTGAGCCAGTAGGCAGTCGATCGTCACTCAGTGAAAAAAGACCTCTTCGGGACCAATTAGACCAAGTGTCATCTGTTACCCGGCGCTCTACGGTTATGGCGCCGGGATATTCTCCAGTTATGTCCCGCATCCAGCCGTCCTCTATATTGCCAGGTATCCACTCTGACAGCATGAAATGTCGTCTGTTCTCATAGGTTGCGGGGCCACCGTTTCTGTATCGCAAGCCCATTCTAACGCGGTGAACGGCGACAGGGTCGTGTGCCAGGCTAAGCGCTAACGCCTCTTCGATCATCGTAAGACAGTCAAACATGTCTCTTCGAATCATAGGATCTGAATCCTCACCACCACCCTCACCAAACGCCCCCTCCCCGTAAGGTAGACCGACCCAGTCGTCGCTGTGTAGCATAAGCCTCTCGCCGATTGAGAGTGTTCCATGGCTATTGATAGCGGCGGATTCAGATGAGGTGACTGTTATGGATTCGCTTGCCAGAGCAGTCGCGATTAATAGTGTAATAAGCACTCGCGGTTCCTAATATTTACTGTGATAGCGCCTGTAACAGCGCCTCCATGTCGTCGTCGCTCAGTTGTGAGTCTGCGCTTGAAAGCGTGCGGTCTATGAGGTTTGAGAGTCCGATAGTCAATAGGTCTCTACGTTGACCCGCGTCGTGTTTGCGAAGTCGAGAAAACAGATCAAGGTCGTCTATATAATTTTTATGTGAGAAAGAAAGTCCGTGAAAGAGTGTGGCGAATTTCGAGGGTCCGCCGTCTAAGTTGATCCTCAGCATTGCTCTACCTTTACCTATGGAGTCTCTCTCTACCGCGTCTGCTATGAGCTTAATCGATGCAGCACCGCGCTCGATGGCCTCTAGTGCCTCTTTTTTTGCGAACCTAGGAGCCTCGTGAGAGCTACTTTTTTGATTGACGGGTTCGCTTTTAGATAGGAAAACCAAGGATCCTGCTGTGAGCATGTCGTTTACAATATCGAGTGTCTGTAGTGGCTCGTATGGCGAGTTGTGTAGTGCTGTCGACAGTCTGTTAGGGGTCGAAAAAAGAGCGGCTACCTCTCGCTCAGGCGCGTGAATTATTTTCCGCTCACCGATCGCTATCTGGAGATCCATTTGTGTTTTGCGTAGCTTGGACGTGCGCTGCAATAGAGTTGATAGCTCTTGCACAAGGGACTGAGAGCAGTGGGTAAGATGAATATTGGGTACTATTACGGCATCCATGGGGGTGAAGTCACCGTCAGAGCCCTCCTCAATAAACCTCCCTACGTTTTGCTTGAAACGTTCGTATAGGAGCTCGTGCCCTATTACTTCTGGAACCTCAGCAGCGACGACTCTGTAAATTGCGTCCGCCCCGTTGCTTCTGGCTAAGACCTCGGATAGTTCCGGTGTTAGGGCTTGATGCTTCTGTAGAAGTCGAGTGAGGATCTCACGATCATCTTCGGCGTGTGCCGCAACGATCTGTCCATTCATAATGAATAGGTTTACGCCAACTCCATCTGCCGTCTCCAAATGAAGACGCCCAACGAATGCATTGGCTGCATCGCTGGGCGATAGTAAGGTTTGTAGGCTTTCCTTCATAATTAGAAGATATCATTTGTTGTGAATGCGTTCACTCCATAACGAGCCTGCCCTTGAAGTCTGTCAGATTAGCTCCATGACTAAGGGGTGCGCTGGTCCGATGATATCACCGAGAGAATTGCGAGCTCTCGATAGTCGAGACATGACAGTGCCAAGCTTTATCTGCAGCTTTTCGGCGATCTCGCTATACGAGAGATCGTCGTAGTAACGGAGAAACAGAATTTTCTTGTGGTTGTCTGTGAGGCTGTTCATTGCCGTTAAAATAGTTGAGCGTGCCGCCTTGTTGGATACTTCTGAAGTGGAGCACCGGCTCTGATCTGTCGGTCGAGCCTCGTCTTCTCGTTTGTTTAGAAGTCGCTGTCGTCGATTTCTGTCTCTCACAACATTGTAGCAGAGGTTGCTTGTGACCCTAAATAGCCACGCCTTTATTTGGAAATCAACCTCAAAAAGCCTCTTCTCTTTCATCGCTTTGACGAAGACCTCTTGCGTCGCGTCCCATGCGGCTTCTGGCTCTTTTACTATACAGATCGCGTGCCTATAGAGTCTTGCTCGATACCTTGAGACCAAACTGTCGAATGCTTGAACCCGGCTTTTTTCAGCCATTGTCTTTATGTCGAGATCTATATCAACTCGTGGCGTTGTGTTGGTGTTTGGGCACTTGATCTGCATTGAGGTAGTCTGTGTCATCTTTGTTTTCCGCCTGTTTTGTTTATGTACGACCCCTTTGTCGCACTACTAACGTACGTCGAAATGAACTATTTATTGGTCAAAGGATGTCTCTAATAAACGACTATTGTCTCGTGATTTCGTGACATGTCTGATGACAACACTTGACGTCACGATGAAAAGCTGGGAAACTATCTTATGGGGAGCCTTTTAGGCTTGTCTGGCCGGTAGAATTAGTTGTAGAGACATCAGTAGAATTTGTTCTTGTGATCTGGGAGTGTACTTGTGGAGACTGACAGTCCCGTTATGGATGTGAGAGAGCTTGTAGAGGAAATTGTTCGCGCTCTAGTCGACCATCCAGAAGAAGTTATTTGCCGAGAAGTAAGCGGTAAGCACTCCTCAGTCATCGAGTTGGAGGTGGCGCCTGGTGACGTTGGCAAGGTCATAGGTCGCAAAGGTATTCACGCCGACGCTATCCGTAGGATTGTACACGCAGTCGGTGGCAAAAACAAAAAACGCTACCTATTAGAGATTATCGAACAGACAGCGTAGTTTATGTAGATTTATTTGAGTAGCTTCTCAGGTAAGCTCAGGCTCCATTGAGCTACTCTGCGGCAACTACGTCATCTGCGTCAGCGACGTCATCTGAAGTATCTGTAGCTTCGCCACCTTCCGCCTCCTCTGCAGCAGCGGCAGCGGCAGCAGCCTCTAGTGCTTCCGCGCGGCCAAAGTCTGGCTCGCCATCAACACCCATTCGACACTCGGTCTCTTCAGCATCCGCAGCGTCGTCAGGAAGTGCCGCTAGGTATGCATCCCAGGTAGCGCGATCTAGCCTGCCTTCAAGAATATTTCGTTCGGCGATTCTAGTATCGTATAGCTCTAAATCGAGTTCTTGTGCGTTTGGCATGGTCTTTTCCTAAGCTTCTGGTGGTAGTTCAGCGTCGATTTCTGGAGGGAGATCTGTGAGCTCCGCAGCGACAGGAGCCGCATTTTCCATGTAACCAGCTCTCTCGTTTGAGAGACGGATGAGTGCCTCGTCGTCGTACATGAGTGACATGTCGGGAGCAACCATTCCGGCTGCAACTTCACGAAGTGAAGTAACTACCTCTTTGTTTCCCTGTCCGTTCTCAATAAGAGGGGTCGTGCCGCTCAAAAGTTGTTTTGAACGCTCTGCTGCGACCAAAATTAGAGTGAAACGGTTTGAGACTTTCTCAAGACAATCTTCAACGGTAATGCGTGCCACATGGCCTCCGTGTGCGTATTAGCCAGCCCTTTTATGATAGGCAGGTGGATTAGTCAAGGCTGTTTTATGCCTAACCATACATCAGTCTAGATTGTTTTCGCGAATGGTAAACAGGCTAACCAGCGCATGCTTCAATATAAGGTGTGCGTTTCTTAGTCTATGTAGCGCTGGTTGTTTTTGCAGGGTGTCCTTTATTTGGTAGCCGCACCTAAGAGTCAGACAGGAAATCGGTAGGGAGTACACCCAGGGCGGCTAGTTGAGAGTAAGTGTGTGGGTCTTTTGTTGTGAGCCACCTCTCGTAGAGTCTCCCAAGATCTTTGGATCGCTTTGGTCGACCGCTTTCACCCAGTTGTGAGAGCACGCCTAAGCAGGTTCGAAAAGCCATAGCTAACTCCTCAAAGAGATCGCTAAGTTGGCAAAAATGACCTGTTACGGCAGAAAGACCAGCAACTCTTTGGTATGCTGCTCCTCCCATATCGGCGTAATACTCAACTCCGACGGTTTTTCGTTCGAGTGATTCCGGAAAATATCCCCCTATACACAGCGCGTAATCGCCAAGCTCCTTGTATCGTCGCAGGGCTTCTTTTGGGGGGGATTTACCGGCGATGAGGTGCATGTCGGCCAAAGTGTTGATCTCGTCATTGCGAAAAGGTCCTTTTGGGTCACCTAGCTCTACAAGCATATTGGCGAGATATATGTGTGCTTCTTTAGAGAGACCAGTACGCTGGGAAATGGATACACTCTCGACCTCGCTTGAAAAGAAGTCGAATAGGTTGGGTTGTATCGTGTTTATTGTCATGAGTTGTCCTCCCTTTTATGATCTAGTGCTAGGCGTTTAGCTCGGTAAAAATTATTGAATCTCGATATTATTTTAGGGTGATCAGATAAATGTGGAAAAAATTAGGCGTCACCTATTGACTGCTTACGCTATGTGTCTAAGTTCAGCCGCACAAAGGAATAATCGGCGCCCTTAAGCCCGATATTTAGGAGATTCAAAAAATGAATGTTAGCCCACTTTATGACCGAGTCCTCATAGAGCGACAAGAAGAGCCTACTAAGAGCGAGAGCGGGTTGCTTTTTCTTCCCGATAGCGCGAAGGAAAAACCATCTCGCGGCACTGTTTTGGCAGTCGGAGCCGGTAAGGTGACCGACAACGGCAAGCTGACCCCGCTTCAAGTTGAGGTAGGGCAAACCGTGGTTTTCGGTAAGTACTCCGGAACCGAAATAAAGTTCGACGGCGTTGAGCGCTTGATCATGCGTGAGGATGACATCCTCGGGATAATCGAATAACTTCGCGAAAAATCCATACATTACAATTTAGTATACACAACAGATTCGGCGTCCACTGCCGACAAAGGAAATAACAATGACTGCAAAGCAGATTGTGTTTGATGATTCAGCCCGCGCTCAGCTATTAGCTGGCGTAGACGTACTAGCTAACTCTGTAAAGGTTACCTTGGGACCAAAGGGTCGCAACGTCGTAATAGAGAAGTCTTGGGGAGCACCTGTAGTAACAAAAGATGGCGTTACAGTAGCTAAAGAGATTGAGCTTGAGGACAAGTTCATGAATATGGGCGCTCAGATGGTAAAGGAGGTCGCATCCAAGACCTCTGATGTCGCTGGAGACGGTACAACAACCGCGACCGTGTTGGCTCAAGCTATCTTTCGTACAGGGTCAAAGCTAGTAGCCGCTGGTCACAACCCAATGGACATTAAGCGCGGAATAGACAAGTCAGTAAAGGCTATTGTCGCTGAGCTACACAATATGTCACGCCCAATCAATGACGCAACAGAGATCCAGCAGGTAGGGACAGTGTCAGCCAACGGCGATGAGGAGATTGGTCAGATAATCTCTGATGCTATGGCAAAGGTCGGACGCGATGGCGTCATTACAGTTGAGGAGAACAAGACTCTCGAGACTGATCTCGAGACAGTCGAGGGTATGCAGTTCGATAGAGGATACCTCTCACCGTACTTCATAACTGACTCAGAGCGCATGACTTGCGTCTTGGATAACCCTTACATTCTCTGTCACGAGAAGAAGATATCGTCTGCTAAGGACCTCATTCCTCTCCTTGAGAAGGTTCATGGCACACAGCGCTCAATCTTGGTAATCGCTGAAGATATTGAGGGTGAGGGTCTCTACACACTCGTTCTCAATCGCCTGCGCAACACGATCAAGGTCGCTGCTGTAAAGGCACCTGGATTTGGGGATCGCCGCAAGCAGATGCTCAAAGACATCGCGGTTCTTACAAACGGCGAGATGGTCTCAGAAGAGCTCGGTATGAAGATCGAGAACATGACTCTGGACCAACTCGGTGAAGCTAAGAGCGTCGTCATAACAAAAGACAACACCACAATCGTTGATGGCGCAGGTACTGCCGATGCAATCAAGGGTAGAATCGCTCAGATTTCAGCGCAGATCGAGGCTTCATCATCAGATTATGATCGTGAGAAGCTTCAAGAGCGCCGAGCTAAACTCCACGGTGGTGTGGCTGTTATAAAGGTTGGAGCAGCGACAGAGATCGAGATGAAAGAGAAGAAGGCTCGCGTTGAAGACGCTCTTCACGCGACAAAAGCAGCTGTACAAGAGGGTGTACTCCCTGGAGGCGGTGTAGCACTTCTTAGGGCTTCTTCGGCTCTAGACAACTTGGACCTCACAGAAGGTGAGGAGTTTGGTCTGCGCATCGTTCAAGAGGCTGTAGAAGAGCCTTTGCGCCAGATTGTCAGCAACGCTGGTGGTGAGCCATCTATTGTGGCTCAGGCGGTTCGTGAAGGCGAGGGAGCATTTGGCTACAACGCTCGAACTGGTAACTACGAAGACCTTATTGTTGCGGGCGTTATCGACCCTACAAAGGTGACTCGTACCGCTCTTCAGAATGCAGCTTCGGTATCTGGACTGCTTCTGACAACTGCAGCTCTTATCGCTGAGGATTCAGAAGAAGAAGAGTAGTCTAGGCTACACTAAAACATAGCTCCCCCGTCTTTGGTCACCAAGGATGGGGGATTTGTGTTTTTGGCTGTGACCGCGAAGAATTAGTAGTAATATCGTGCGCCAACGGCGCCTTCAAAATTCATCTTCGTCTCTGGAAATAGGGACATGACAGGTACTAATTCTACAAAAATGTCCATGTCGACCCCTTGGGGCATCACGTTAATACCAACTGGAACTCTCAACCCAATCTGAACTTGATTGGCTCTGGTTTGTGTGTTCTTGAAGGCTAAGCGTATACCAGCACCCGCATATAATGGGAATCTCGCGTCCGGTGCGTGGGGGTCAATGAGCTGTGTTAGTTCAACGAGATAGTCCGCGTGTACGTTTAGGCTCTGCTCTGTGACACTCCATGCAATTGCTGCGTCGTAGAAAGGTCCCTCTTCGTGTCTATATGCTATGGACACGCCAGTTGGCACCCCGAGAACTACGCCAATTCCAAGACCAACCGGACGTTCAAAGTAGAACGGAAATTGGGGCTCTGCGGCTGCGGTTGTAGGGATTAGCCCAATTATTACGGCTAGTATCGTTTTAGTTATTAGTCTCATTGTCCAAATCTCTATCTCGAAAACTGACAATAGGCACAGACCGCGCGGAGTTTTATTATTGATCCAGTTGCCAAGAATCCAAAACTGAGGAGAACCCGTAGACTGAAATAATCCTCATCATAACGTCTTCTAAGTTCCTATCGTCAAAGAACGATCCCCAGTTCTCGTCTCCCGCGATTACGTCTGAGAGTGGGAAGCCGCGGTCAATAGCCTGCTCCAAGGACTGCTCAAATCTGACGACGTCACTGAGTAAGCCAGCCACCTCGGCCATCCTGTATGGTCCGGCCCAACCGTTTGGGTGCTCCTCTGTCAGATCGGCGGCGTTGGAGAATGCGAGCATAGCATCCTCTAGTTTTCCCCCTATCAAATATATCTCACCAAGATCATACCAAGCGGCAGCTAGTGTTGGGTCGCCCATGGTGGCGGCTATGAATAGTGGTTCTGAGCTGTTGTCGTTACCTAGAATTCTGTGAACTAGCCCTGTTTCGTACATTAACCTAGAGCTGTCGGTCACCTCGTAGCGGAAAGCCTCCAGTCTGTTGAGTGCGGATACAGCATCACCAGCGGCGATGCTCTGCTCAGCCGCCTCTATGACTCTGTCGATGAGTGAATCGCGATAAGATGGAGCCGGCATTATCGCTATATTGAAATAAAACGAAAAAGCTAGGAGCACTATCGTTCCTTGCGCCTGATGCGGAACAGGGCTGCAAACATCAATAATAGGCTACTCGGGACTCCCTTGTTGGAGGTCGATGAGCAACCACAAGATCCGCCAGCGACTAGGTCAACCCCGGCAAAATCATCATCTACAGCGCCGGTATCGTACAGTTCACCTTCAGGCACCTCTGGTAGTATTAGCCTGTAAACACAGACGTCGTCTATGTTCCAGCCTCCCATCTCGAGCCCTTGATCGCTCTCGATGTCCCACGACAACGAGATCTCTCCGTCACCATCTACATCTTCGATATTCAGTGTGTGAAGGGCCCATGTTAGATCTTCGTGGTGTTGCTCACCTGAGCTTGCACTAGTGCCATAGTTACTCCAGATGGATTCCCCGTCTACCAGAACTGATGCAGAATCGTAGAAGCCGTCTTCTACAGTCAGCCAGCGCCTAAACTGAAGAACAAGCTGACCTGTATCATCACCCAATTCGATTGTTGCTGAGTTGAGCCTGTTGTGCTTGCTGTCTTGGTAGGCGCCGTTGTAATTGTCCCAACCGAGGTCGTTTCCCCACGAATGAGTACCAGAGAAAGACCAGCTAGGGTCACCAGAGAGTCCCGCAGGAGTCCCTAGTTGCCAGTCGTCAGCTCCTTCGTCGTTGCTACCTTGGATCAGCTCGTGGGTGTACCCTCCATCACCGCTCTCGAAGTCTTCGCAGAGGATCGTTTCTAACTCCCCCACATAAAAGCTATGAGGGTTGAATTCTCCGCCATATGGAACCTGAAAAAGGTTTCCGTCAGTTGTGTTTGCTTCGATAAAATAATGTACTAGTGTGCCGCTTGGCATGTCGGGTATTGATCCTGTGATCTCTCCATTTTCGTCCTCAGTTAGGGCGGAGCTCTCCCAGGTGTCACCATCGTCAATTGAGTATATGACCTCACCTTCAACGTCATCAATTGAGACACAAGCAGGCGCTAGATTTATTAACTCGCCGATGACGGGAAAATCTCCAAGACCAGACGGTTGGTTTTCAATGGGCTCGTGTTCGATAGAGACCAGGGACTCTGAACCCATTGGTCCAAGACCGTGAGGCTGAAACGCCTCTATGATCTCGCATTGATTAGGGGTTCCGTTTGAGAGGTCATTGTCATCGTCGTCGGCGGCGATAAATTCGTCGTAGATATCTGGGATAGTTGGACCACTCTTTATTGAGTCAACTACCAAACCAGAGACAATGTTATGGGCTTGTTCCTCGGACATTGTCTCTTCGAGTATGCCCCAGAGATCCCACACTGCTCCAGCAAAGATTAGACCGTCGGCGTGAACCTCTCCTGTAATATCATCGGGATAGGCTCTGTCAGGGGAGAGATCGCGGATCCCGTTGCCGTTTGTCTGGAAACCAGGCGCTAGAACATTATCGCCAGTCTGAAGAGCGGAGATGACATCGCCGATGCCTTCACTCATCGAACCATCCCATGATCCAGCGAGTAGGCTGTAATAATGAAACCCGTGACCCCATTCGTGGTAGTTTACGTCGCCTATCCGCCCAGTGTTATTACAACCATCGCCAGCTCGGAAGAAGTTTACGTCTCCGTCGTAATAGGCATTACAGGAGCTGTCGATATTGACGGTGCTTCTTAGGTAGTCTGTCGTCATTCGGACTTCTGGGGCGAACTCCACCCCCCAGTCACGAACTTGATGGAGGAATATGTAGCTGTCTAATTCCGCCATAGTGAAGGTGTTGTCACTCGTGACCCACTGGTGATCGTCACTCGAGAAAGACCAGCGAGCATTATCCCCTGAATCGTTGCTGACAGCGACGAAGTCCCCTTGAAATCCTGTGTAGAGGAGCTCCGACTCGGTGTCTAATGAGAAATCTCCATTCTCGTCAGCGGAGGTTCTAGATGTTTCGTCAAAGACGAAAACAAAAGGCAGTGGTGAAGAGGTTGTATCTCCATCAATTGTACGGGTATCGTGAGTGCCTGAGATATTGCCTTGCCAAAATCTAACGTTGTTAAAGTATCCGAATAGCTCGCCAGTGAAGGCATCTATGTTGGTGAGCCACTGGCCTCTGGGGCTCTCAGTTTCGCTGGTTACCTGCCAAACTAGCCTGTAAGTAAGACCCGTAATTCCGTTTACTGGGATTAGGAGTAGGGATGAGGAGAGGGCTTCATGGTTGGCGTTTGGTGCTGGTCCAAGAGCAATGGCAAGCTGTTCTGCTCGTTGTTGCTGGATCTCAGGGGCTGTGGAGCTGTAAGAGGCTTGAGGGTGAGTATCGGCGCCTAGCAGTACGAGTTTGCTGCCTTGAATCCTAGCTGTGATACCTCCTCGCCAGACGTCCACCCCATCGACAAGGCGACCGAATTGCACGATCCAAGTGTCTGTTCTATCCACATACCCAGCGCTAACAAAAGGCATGTCGCCGTTGGAGACCCCAATCAAATCTGCGTTGCGAGCAAAAAACCGCCTGAGCCCCTCGATGACCTCATCTTCAGTAGAGGTCGGACCTATCTCGATTCCCGCTCCCCACATGCGGTGTGGAGTGAGGGTGTGCTCATCAAATCTCGCCATCCAGCCCTGACCTTCTGACTCGATAAAGCTTTGCCAACCTTCCGAATGGTTCCTTATCTCATATTGTCTATCACTGTGATAGGTGAGGATACGTGTGGGTTCTTCACCAACAAAAATCTGGTCGCCGCCACCGTTACTGGGAGCGAAGGCCAGCGTTTGTGCAATAGTTAGCATAACAAATGTGATCATAGGTGCTTTCCTGTCGATATTATCAGATGTGGTTATGATCAGTTATAATTTTTGGTTACACAACTGAAGATATGTAAAACAACAAGTTCCTGACTATAATTGAATCCGTATGAAAATGATCTGTGCCTCCAGTATGTCGAAAATAGCTTGGATAATCCTCGGTATTCTCTCTGTTGCCTGCTCCCAGGACGGTGTTGTAGAGAATTCAGGATTAATTCTTGTGGAGCTACCCGAGATAGAGTCGGTGGAGGTGTTAGAGCGGGGGGTTGTGTTGCCAGTGAGGCATGCGACAATCGCTTTTACAGGTGAATTGCGCGGGGAAATTCAACCGTGTGGCTGCCCGACAGTACCCTATGGTGGATTTAGCCGCCGCCAGCGATATTTGGAGCAGCTTGCAAAAGAGGGTCGACCAGTTTTTCAGTTTGACGCTGGGGACGCACTTCTGAAGGGTGTCGCTAGTGACAGAAGTTATGTTAACGAACGCTCTTCGGCCATTCTGGATCTAATGAAAGTAGTCGGAGTCGATGTGATGGTGCCAGGTCCAAGTGATTTCGCAGCGGTAGGCTTGGAGCGACTCGGCAGCGATCTAGGGTTTAGCGTTGTTTCAGCAACTTGGGCCGATGACGATGGGGCTTTAATCTTCCCTGGATCTATGGTTGTTGTGAGGGATGGGTTCTCTATTGGTGTAGTGGGCTTGTCGGCGCCGGTAAGCAGCGACAGTGACGTTGACGGTGCCCCAAATTGGGTTGATCCTGTGAGAGCCGCACTTGGTGAGGTTGACGGGTTCCCTCCTGTAGATTTGATAGTCGCTGTGAGTAACCTTAGTCCATCGGATAATGCTAGAGTTTCGGAAGAGGTGCCGGGGTTGTCTATTATCTTATCGGGGGTTGGTGGAGGCTCCGAGAGTAGAGGGACTGTCCCTGTTGTGGAGACTCCGGCCCGGGGCAGGTACATCTCAACAGTTAGACTGCGTATAGGTAGCGACTCCAGTGAGCCAGTTAGATCCGACCCAATCACTGTTTCTGCTGTCGCCGACTTTGACTCGTGGGAGGAGGCTCGACGGCGAGTCTTGGGATTGTCTGTTGGGTCAGGGGTGCCCTTGGAGGCTCTGGAGCGCTCGAATCAAACCCTCTCAAGTAGAGGGTTGTTGTTGTCACCTTCGGCGACAGGACTCAACCTAGGGCTCGTAGAGGATAGGCCATTAGGGACGGCTTTCGACATAGATGAAGACAACAATCACGCACATGTTCGAGTCCAGTCTTTCTTGCGCTCTGTTTCGGCTATAGCAGAGGCAACAGTGGGGGAGTTGTCAGATGTAGACCAAGAGACTGTTGAGGCTACAGCGTATCAAACCTCGGCAGGATGTGTATCGTGCCACTCAAGTGAGTTTGCTCGTTGGACATTTACAGAGCACAAGTCAGCGACTGTCCACCTAACAGCTACCGGTGAACAAGAAAATCCAGAGTGCCTTGGATGTCACACAACTGGATATGGGGAACCAGGAGGCTTTGCAGAAGCAAACCTTTTCAACTTAAGCCGCTTTGGTGGTATTCAGTGCGAGGCTTGCCACGGACCACTTGCAAACCACCCAGACAGTGGGTCGTCGCCACCACTAATACCAACAGTAGACACCTGCTTGGGCTGTCACGACGAGGCTAACTCTCCGGAGTTTGACTTCGAAGGATACCAAAGGGCTGTTGTGTGCCATCAAGAGGGGTGAGATTATTAGGACAGTAGTCTCTAATTCCCTGGTATGGGTAATCCAGGCTCTTCGGAGTACACAACATCCACGGCGTCAGCTGTGTTTTTCATACCAGCGATAAATCCGCCGCCCATCTCGTCACCCGCCAAGATCCACCCCACGGCTACGACTGCTACTACAACCACTGAGGTCAGAAGCATAGCTTCAACGACTGTTTGCCCCGCCCTGATCGAACGATAACTCGACGAACTAAAACTTGTTAATATGGTCAAGGTCCACCCCCTACAACCCCTTCTGAAACATAGCCGCTGACGTTGTCCTGCATTGAGTGAAGACCGCTCTGTAGCTTACCCGTGAACACGGAGTCATCGCTTAATAGCCAGAATAGTCCCATAACCAAAACTGAGATGAGCAACAGGTACTCAACGCTACTTTGCCCCCTTCGGTTTCTTATAGAGTAACCGTTTAAATCGAGGCAATTTAGGTTCCGCATGGACTCTCCGTCGGTGCAGGTGTTACGGTAGCATGAACTCAACTGTTTATCGCGATTTTAAATGTTTCCACATAAGCAACTAGACTGGCATATCAGCCGCCTTGAGAGAGAGGTAGCTGACCAACCTAACAATCTCGACCATCAGGTAGAGCTTGCGCGGGCCATTTTGTCTAAGGCACTTTACCACGGTGGTGGCGAAGACGGTTGCACAAGAGCCCTCGCAATGTCGAGGAAGGTAATGGCCCGAGATTCGGATAATGTCTCCGGCATGGTGTTGGCTGGAGCGGCTTTGGTTGGCTTGGGTAGGGCCGAGGCTGCGAGAAAATTCCTCGCGGCGGCTCTGGAGTTAGAGCCAGAAATGGCGGAGGCTCACTATTCTTTTGGAGCGCTATACAGAAGTGAGGGCAACCTAGATAGGGCTATACATCACTTTGAGCATGCCTGTAGGTTTGCTCCAGATGATTGGGAGCCACACCTATTCTTAGGAAGGACTCTCGGTGAGTTGGGAAGAAAACTCGGCGGTAAGCGCCGACTCGTTGAGCGTTGTCAGTACCACCTGATCCAAGCGCTCAAGCGCGGACCTACTCCGGAGCTGTCATCACATCTTCTGCGGGATCTAGGTGTTTCGTGTTTAGAGTCGGGTAGATATTCAGATGCCGAACGGTTCTTTGTGCGCTTGAGGGAGTCCCCAGGGTTTGAATCTGTCGCGAGGTTTCACCTTGGATTGGTGGCTTATGGGCTTGGTAAATACAAGAGCTCGATTACTTATTTTCGTCAGTTTCTCCGAGAGCACCCAGACGATGCTCGTGCACTGACCCAAATAGCGATGTCTTACCTGCAAATAGGTGATCATCCAAAGTGTCAGGAGGCGGCAAACAAGGCCCTCTTAGGTCGTCCAAACGATGTACAAGCAAAGTATTGTCTCGGATGTTCGTTTTTAGAAGAGGGTCGTGGGGTTGAAGCTGTCAGGCTGTTCCGTACAATTCTACAAGAGAACCCCCAGCACATGCCTTCGTTTATAGAGTTGGCTAGGGCTAGGCGTCTTGCAAAAGATGTGAAGTGGTTGATTCAGGCGCTTGTGACAGAGGCTGGTAAGTACGACAGATTGCCGCTGGCTTCCGGGGATACAACGCCTCGCAGTATAACAAGGCGTAGAATTGCTGTTCTGTTGGAGGAGCTACACACTGTGGGACCTTCATCTGTTAGTAGTTTGATTGACGCCATAGAGCTTGTCCACGATGAAGGTGTGCGGTTTCAGATTTGGGAATCAGCGTGTAGGTTAGCCTCTGCGGCGGCCTCTGACGAGATTGCGGATAGGCTTCGCTCACCAGGTGTTCACTACGGGGAACAGTTGGGTAAATCGGCTTTGACAGCTGCCCAGGCTATCCCAGAACAGGCGCTAACGCGCGGGTTAAACATTGAAGAAGAGGATCTCAAGAGGGCTGCTGTTGCTAGGTGCGCAACTGCCGAGGACGTGGAAACCCACAGGCGTAACGTTGAGACCCAGCGTGAGGCCGCCCGCGGATACCAGGCTCTATTGTTACTAGCCATTGCTTCTAGGAGAAGCAGGGCTGGTCGTCGCCTGTTGGAGCGCTGGAGTCAAACCGCCGATCCAGAAATAGGGTTGGTGGCAAGAACGGGTTTGGCGTTGTTTGCTGATCCTGAGTCGACCGCAGTTATAACAGGTCGCGCTGCTCAATTGGGGGCGGCTGCACAGGTTCGCAAGCTTCTAGCAGAGGTTGTTCCTCCTGAGTCACTCTCCAAAGAGCCTCGTCCTGTGTCAGACCATGAGGATGTGCACTGTACGACTTGTGGTAGAACATCAGACGCAGCTACACATCTAATGGCTGGTACATCCGCTGTGATGTGTGACCACTGTGTAGTACATATAGGGCAAAATCGCCGTTCGCAGAGAGCCGCCGATGACGCCAACTGTTCATTCTGCGGTAAGACACACCTCGAGTCACAGAGGGTCTTTGATCACGAAGGCGTTCAGATCTGCAATCACTGCCTGAAATTCGCTCTAGGGTTGGTTGAGCGAGAAGAGGTTGATAGGTTTCTGTCTACTTGGTAAGGTCTGAGTACTGTTAGTTCTCTGAATCTTCGAACTGGCGTCGGAAGTATCTGTGGAGTAGCTCCGCCTGTATGTTCTCCTCTGCGGATTCTCTAATTCTCTGCAGTGCAATCATGCCCCTTATCCAGTCTTCGTTGTTTCCATATGCTCTAGCCAAGCTCAACAGATCCTCATGGCTTTCGAGGTCAGGCACGTGGTGCCCTCGCATTAGTGCGGACAGGTTGTCTGATATCGTCGCATCGTGGAGATGTTTGGGCGCGGAATACTCTATACGCATATTGTCGTCGGTATTGAGGACGGCGCCATCTATGAACTGTGTAAGACCATTTTGGTCGAGTCGATAATAGGCTAGTAGGTCATATTCATTGTTGACGTCTATGATCTTCATTTCATCTGCAATATCTGGGTCTTGCAGCATAGTTCTGACGTTATCTATATCGAGTGAAAGGGGAGACTCGGAACCAATAAGAACTAGATCAGAGTCCTCTATTGTAGCGAATAGTGTGGTGTGTGGGAATACACTGGCAAATGTAGCTAGTATTGAACGAAGATCGTCAGGGTGCATTCCGTAGACTTGTACCCACTGGCTCCAAACCCCACCGGGGGCGAGCCTAGTTTTCCCCATTTCGAAGAACTCGCGGGTAAATAGGTTTGAGACACCAGTGATCCACGGGTTGGACGGCTCGGATATAATAATGTCGTAGTACCCCTCTTCTGCTCGTAAGAGGTGGTTCCTTCCGTCGTTTAGAAAGAGCTCTACTCGGTCGTCTTCAAGGGGGCGATGGTTGAAGTCGTCGAAGAAATGGGAGGCCTGGACTACTGCAGGCTCTAGCTCAACAGCCTCTATGTGTTCTAGGCTGTTGTGTAGTGTGGTCGCCCCAACAGTGCTCCCGGAAGCGAGTCCAATAACTACGGCAACTTTGGGGTCGCTGTGGAACAAGAATGGGAGGTGGGCGACGAGTACCTGTGTTGGCATATCCAGGGTAGATGATGCGTCTACCTTACCGTTGTTTGCCAGCCAGATATTGCCGCTTCGTCTTGATTGTGCAACTGTGACCACGCTTGAGTAGCCCTCGTCGTAGTAAAGCAGTTCAAAATCAGCGATAGCAAACCGGTCGATGTTCGCTTGGGTACTGCCGTTTAAGTCTGAGACGTATTTGTACATGCCAGATGTCATCAACAGTGGGTCCCACGGCGGTGGAGTCATTGTTATCCCAACCCATGTTGCTACAGCAACGGCAGTTCCTATTGCGCGGTTTCGCTTCTTTGCAAAAGCTGTGATGGCGAATACAGCGACTAGCGCACCTATTATGTTTACTGCGACGGCTACCCGTACAGCTCCCACGACGTTCAATATGGGCAGCAAGAAGAACCCTGCAGCCACGGCACCAAAGAGGGAGCCGAGTGTGTTTGCGCCATATATTCGACCGACATTTCTTCCAAGAGAGGTGCCTTCCCGCCCAGTGGCTGCCCGCACCATAAAGGGAAATGTGGCCCCCATTAGTACAGCTGGAGGAGTCATTATCAATATTGCGAGCCAGATCTGTCGCCCCCAAGTTAGCCCAGAATCTGCAGCGGACTCGTCGAAAAGCTGCACGAACAGATATGGGAGTTCCCTGTAGAGCCACATCATAGCGAACGTAGATAGTCCTATCAGTATTTGTAGCCCAGACAGACCCCATAATACGCCGTTTTTCTTCCATTTGCGGTGAAACAGATCGGCGGCAGGACCTCCGATCCAGCCACCAGAGCCAATACCAATTAGAAACGCCAGGAGCATAACTGAGAAGGCGTAAGTGCTAGCACCTAGGATGAGGGCCATAAGTCTAAACCATGCGACCTCGTATACCAACGCGGCAAAGCCCGAGGCTGCTGCTATTAGAAGTATAGGCTTCACATCCGCTGAGATGAGGTGGTTATCTGACTTCTCTAATTTGGGAAGGCTCTCTACACTTGGCAACTCACTCTCACCAGTCCAGTTAGCCAGAAACATTGCCCCAAAGCCCAGTAGGCCGTTTGCGACTACGGCGATCAATAGGGTTCTCGAGAGACCTAGGGTGGGCAGTAGCCAGAAGCCCGCCAGCCATACCCCGAAGACAGCTCCAAATGTATTTGCACCATAGAGCATACCCACTCGCGAGCCGACTCCGCCGATATGAGTAGTGACAAAGCGAGCTAACAGCGGCAGTGTGGCACCCATGCATGTTGTGGGTACGATAAGCAGCGCCAATACCACCGAGAATTGCAGGAGCCCAAATAGAATGATGGAGCTACCAGCGGCGTCGAATAGCAGTGAGAAAATTGGTGCACACAGGGACAGCAGGAGCGGAAAAGCTAGTGCGTAGAGTCCAATTACGACTTCGAGTATTCCGTATGTCGATAGTGGGTTCACTATCAAGTCTGCTCGTCGCGCCATCCAGAAGCCACCAACAGCCAACCCTCCCATAAACGCTGCCAACACAGTGGCTATGGCGAATTGAGAGGTTCCAAATAGAAGTTGGAGTTCTCTAGCCCATAGAGTCTGGTATACGAGAGATGTAGCGCCAGAGACGAAGAATAAGGAGATTAATATTGGGATGGCACTGCGGCGACGGAGGCCGCTTATTATCTCGTCCATCTCTACTCTTTGTTACTCGTCTGTGTCGCTATGTTGCTCTTCCCACTCTGCCGCGTAACGCAGCATCAATATAGGTCCTGATGCCACATAGAGAAACCCAAAGCCAAACAGGAAGATGGCTACGTCATATTTTAGTCCGACGCCAAGCCCTGTGACTAGTAGAGTTCCGACAAGTGCGATACCGGCCTTGGAGCGTCTTAGCTGTGCCGCCAGTCTATAGGGGACCTCGGAGATCATCAGACCGCAAAGGGCAATGGCTAGTAGGGCGGGGCTGATAGGGTTCGCTACAGATGTGTTGCCCAAAGATGAATGAGTCATGACCATGGCTGCGATGAGTCCGCCAGCCGCGGTTATTGTGAGCCCTCGCGATATTATCTTTTCCCCACCATTCGTTTTGAGGTTGAACCTAGCAAGCCTCATTATCCCACAGATCATGAAGGCGGCTGCCACTACGATGCCGAATAGCCCTAGATCAGATAGTGCCCATTCGTACATTAGTATTGTTGGGGCGACGCCGAAAGAGACAATGTCAGCCAGAGAGTCTAGCTGTACTCCGAATTCAGAGCCTGTACCGGTCATTCTGGCGACCCTTCCATCGAGTAGATCGAAGAGTCCCGCGAATACTATTAGTAGTCCAGCTTTGTAAAAAGCTTCGGGGGTCTGGGCATCGCCTGCCACTAAGATCGACCCAATTCCACACAGAACACTGGCGAAAGTAAACCAGTTGGGTGGATTTAAAAACTGCTTAAGAAATGATTGGTTGTCCATAACGCCCCCCTCTATCCCAATAGTCAGTAGGTTCGCCACTTTTCAGAGGTCTATTACCGAAAGTGGCCTCTATGTGTATGCCTCTATTAATCTTGCATGTAGCGCTTGTTGGGCTTTTAGGGATTGATGGGGTGACACTTCAAACCCTATGGAATTACTTGTTACAGACCACATAGTGGGTCTGATCTCTACGTCGTATAGCGCTTTTAATGCTAAACAAAACAGCTTACTGTCGTTTCCAATACCCATTCCAACAGCAGAGACCCTTACCGTGGTGCCAAGCGAAGTGGTGCCGTTCGGAAGCTCAAATGCATCTCTATCTAGCCAGTCTCGAAGCCCAACGAGTACTCTCGAAGAATTGGCCATCTTGATAGGAGCCTTGGCCTTAGAGAGGGCGGTCATTAGTGAATTGATAGTTTCTGTAGGGGTTGAGCACTCGTCCGTCAGAGAGATTACTTCGAGGTCAGAGTCTTCGGTTATGGCCTTTACGGTACCTGATGGTTCAGTGACGGATATTCTAGGCGTGACTTTGGTTCCAACCTCTGAACCGTCGGCGTTTGAGCTTACGAGCGCTATCCCGTGACGAATAGCGTAGTTTAGTGCGGCTTCGTGAAGCACCCTGGCTCCACCAGCAGACATCATTAATGCCTCTTCTAGGGAAATATTGTCTAACTTGATGGCGTTTGGGACTCGTCGCGGATCTGCAGAAAATAGCCCGGGAACGTCCGAGTGAATTTCGCACCAATCGGCGTTTAGGGCCGCTGCTATTGCTACGGCAGTTGTGTCCGAACCACCGCGCCCTAGGGTTGTGACCTCCCGATCACGGCTTACGCCTTGGAAGCCCGCAACTATCGCGACTTTTCCCTGAGCTAGGGCTCGCTCTATTCTGGCTGGCCTCACCTCGATAATCTTTGCATTTGTGTGAGACTCATCGGTAATGATACCCGACTGGCTACCCGTGAATGACTCCGCTGGTACGCCCAATGCGTCTATTGCCATACTTAGTAGTGACATTGAGATCCGCTCTCCAACAGAGACTAGCATATCTAGTTCACGACGTTTTGGGGTCTCTGTCACCTGTCTTGCTAACTCAATTAGCTCATTGGTGGTGTTGCCCATAGCCGACACCACAACTACTACACCGTCACCGTTTTTGTGAGCGGCAGCGACGTGTTCAGCGACCTTGTGCAGTCGCCCAACCTCCTTCATAGAGCTACCACCGTATTTGTGTACAACTACCCTCAATGAATCACCACATCCCCTAGATAGAGGGTGTTGTCACCTCTGTCTGTCCCGTGAAAAGCCGTTACGTCCCTAAGCTCAAAACCGCTTATTCCCCCGATTGGTGCCCTGGGTCCGCCGTCCGCGGGTATCAAATCCCCTACATCGACCTCAATGGCCGTCCACTCGCCTTTTGGCACTAAGATTGGCTCCAAGACGCTAAACCGATATCCGGTTGAGTCGTGAGCAGTTGGCAGAATATAGCTAGGAAAAGACGTGCTTCTCATGGAGAACCTGAACTTCACCGGTGTAGCTGTGTCTGGGTGAAAGAATATTTGTATGCTGTCTTCTTGTTGATCTGACACGATGGTGCTCCATTCTAGAGCGGGGTCTCCGTCCTCTGGCGCTCCCAGCGATATACTGCCATCCAAACCGTGTTGCCACGAGTGTCGCCACCCACCTAGATCGTTTAGGAACGAGTTGTGTATCGGTAGCACTGTGACTCGCTGAAGATGAGCCTCTATTCGCTGTGTTAGAGCTACCGCTTTTGGAGAGCTTAGTACTGCCAAGGTCTCTATGGCAGCCTCTGGTTCGTTTGCGTCGAAGTACGCGCGTCCCAACCAGTAACTGAGCTCATCGTGTGTTGGATCGTCGTCTGGAAGGGCGGTCAGTAGTCCTCGGTACCAATCGATAGCATGTTCGGTGTTTTGATCGTAGGCCTCTAAAAGCATCCCCTCGTTTAGTCCCTGCCATGCCAGCACGTCTTGGGCGTGGAGATCCGTTATTAGGAACCCTATTAGCAGGGCAATCATCTACCCCTCGTTGGCTATGAACTTGTAGCCCACCCCGTGCATGGTCTCTATAAACACAGGGCTCTGAGCATTGTCACCTAGCTTCTTGCGAACATTCAAAATGTGAGTGTCTACAGTACGTGTCGTGACGTTTGGGTTGTACTCCCAGATTGTTGTTAGGAGCAGCTCGCGTGGAAGTACTTTACCTCTGTTCTCAATAAGGAAGCGCAACAGCTCTTGCTCGCGGTTGGATAGGCGTTCCTCACCCATTCCAGGCTGGCGGATCACATAGTTGTCTAGATCGACCTCTACCTCGCCAAACTTATAGATAGACCTGCCGCCGCCACTTCTCCTCAAGACCGCCTGAACCCTAGCCAGCAGTACTGGTAGAGAGAATGGTTTGGTTACGTAGTCGTCACAACCGAGCTCAAAGCCTCGCTGCTCGTCTTCCTCTGATGTCCTAGCCGTCAAAAAGATCACGGGACCTAAAAATTTGTTGTCTCGGAGCTCTTGGCAGATGTCAAAGCCTGTGACTTCTGTCCCAGCGTTGCCGTGTTGTAGCATCACGTCTAAGATGACAACATCTGGCGGAAAACGAGTAGACAGGTCCCTGGCCTCCTCTGGTGTACTAGCGCCATAGGTGTCAAAACCGGACTTCTTGAAGAACACCAAAAGTGAGCGCAGGATTTCTGGTTCATCTTCAACGAATAGTAATCGAGCCATAATTAATTTCTCCGAATTTTTCTAGAGCCCTGATGCAATAGGGGCGCGTATGGGGAAGTGTAACGTAAAGGTAGTACCATGTCCCAGTGATGACTTCACTCTCACTGCTCCATGGTGTGCCTCCATGATGTATTGAACTATCGTTAAGCCAATGCCTGTGCCCTTTTGTTTCTGGGCGACATCACTTTCAGAACGAAAGAATTTTTCAAATATTTGAGGTAGATCTTGATCAGAAATCCCGATTCCTCGGTCAGATACGGCGATCTCTACTGTGTTGTGTCCAAGTTTTGCGTATATTCCAATCCATCCACCCGGCTCTCCGTATTTAGCTGCGTTCGAAATTAGGTTTTGCAGTACCTGCTGGATAGCCTCGGGTTCGTGAATAATAACGGGTAGCCCCTCAGGTAGATCGACCTCCATCACAATTCCACGTGTCTCCATTGAGAATCTAGCTGCCTCCACAGCCACTCTTATTGTCTCTGTAATGTCAGCTGGTCTTACTCGGTATCGCTTCTTTCCACTCTCTATACTCGAAAAATCGAGAACATTGTCTACTAGACGTGACAGGCGTTCGGACTCTCTTACGATGATGTCGTAGTGATCTTGCAGTTCGTCGTCTTCAGCCAAGCCGAGTTGAAGAAACTCACCTTTTAACCGGATCTGAGTAATCGGTGAGCGCAGGTCGTGAGAGACATTTGCCGCGAAATCGGCCTTCATACTGGCGATTTCTATCTCTCGCCCTACGAGCCTCAACGAGACAAATGCACCGCTCAATAGGAGCATAAGAGGAGTGGCTATCATCACCATCTTTAGTCGGCGTGTCTGCTTGTGTTTACGTTCAAGATCGCCGATCTCTCCCGTATGGCTGACCAAATCCCAATCAACGAGGGCTTCCGCCAATGGCGCACGGGCAATAGCCTCACCAGCAAACCTATATTGTGGTGCCAAGACTGTAATTTTGATCTCCGGTGTGTGCTCTGTAGCACCAGCCACTACCTGAATCGCCTCTGCCTCAATAGTGCCTAGCTCGAAGGCAAATAGCAGTGTGAGATCGTTGTTTATGGTTGAAGCCCAGAGGATCGAACCTGTACGGAGGTAGGAAAAAGCTCCTTCTTCGAGGTTAGTTAAGCTGTTTAATACCGTGGCGATAGATCCATATGCTTGGTCTGCCCAGAATAATTCGCTGGTCTGACTTTCTAGACGGCTCCGTTGTGCAGATAGCCAAGTGGTGTCTGCTAGACCGTCCAACAGCTCGAGGGCTCGCACGCACACTGCAGCCTCTCCACCGAGTCCAACAGTCCACTTCTCGTCCAAGAGGTCGTCTGATAGGGAAATTAGAGCGTTGACTCCGATCTGCGTTCGGTGAGCCATTTCTACTTCGGCCAATTTTAGTCTAGCCAAGTCCCCGAACCTAAAACCTTGAGCGTTTCGGACGTCATAGAGGTCTTCTATTATTGTATTCAACAGCTGAACCGCTAGTTGCTCCCTGCCATCATTTAGAAGAGCAACAGCCTTTGACCACGACAAAGTCCCCTGTGCAAAGTCTCCCCTAAGCTCAGAATTCGCGTCGCTAAATAGGCTTGTTGCACTTGCGAAGTCTCCTGCGCGAAACGCGATCTGAGCCTCTCTCCAAGTGTCGTTAAACAGGAGGTAGTGCTCTCCTGACGGATCGGCTTCCGGGGGCTGAAAAGGGGCGAGAACTTCACCTTCGTCGTCGAAAACAAAGGCGACTCTGAGGTGTTGGGACAGCTCTCCAATACCGTCGACAGTGGATTGACCAGATGCGATCCTAGCTAACGTCCTTTGCTCAAAGCCCGAGAAGAGATCACCAATCTGATCTTGTGTGGCTTGTGTGGCTACATCGGACTTTACTCTCAATTCTGACCACATGCTGTTGCTATCAGACTGAATTGTCTTCAGTCCTACCATCGCCAGGACTAATCCAGGTAACAGGATGGTAATTAGAAAGACCTTTAGAAACCGGACCATTCCCTTGACTTCAGCAAGGTCTGCCTGAGTCCAGATTTTTCCTTTGGCTGGGTGCACAAGCCTAAGTAAGAGTCGCTTAAGCGGGTGCAGCGCTTTGGTCTCGACTTCAGCCATTGAGAAACATCTCCCTAGAACCTCTATAGTCTAGTACAGCCTCTCCCGTTCTATGTAAAGGCTTGAATACCTGTGAGGTATCGTCCCAAGATAAGGTTGTGGATGTCATGTGTGCCTTCGTAGGTATAAACGGATTCCAGGTTAGCCATGTGACGCATGATTGGGTACTCATTGAGGATACCGTTAGCTCCGTGAATGTCTCTGGACATACGAGCTATTTGTAACGCCATGTCGACGTTGTTCATCTTCGCCAAGGAGATATGCTCTGGGATAATTTTCCCTTCGTCCTTTAGTATACCCGCACGCCATGCAAGCATTTGACCCTTTGTTATCTCTCGAAGCATCCAGGCTAGCTTGTTCTGTACTAGCTGGTATCCGGCGATTGGTTTGTCGAACTGGATTCGGCTCTTTGAATATTCGATAGACGAGTGCATACAGGCCATGGCTGAGCCAAGAACACCCCATGAAATCCCAAACCGTGCGTTGTTTAGGCATGAAAATGGTCCCCTGAGTCCCGTTACATCTGGAAGTAGACGGTCCTTCGGTATTCGGCAGTCTTGAAAGACCATCTCGCCAGTAATGGACGCTTTTAGGCTGTGTTTGCCTTCCATCACAGGAGCCGAAAATCCGACGTCGTCTTTTTCAATAATAAACCCTCGAATAACCCCGTCGAGCTTTGCCCACACTATGGCTACGTCGGCGATAGGGGCGTTTGTGATCCACATTTTAGCGCCGTTTATTACATACGAGTCGCCATCATCTACGGCTCGTGTGATCATCCCACCCGGGTTCGAGCCGAAATCGGGCTCAGTTAGTCCAAAGCACCCGATAAGCTTACCTAGCGCCATACCAGGTAGGTATTTCTGCTTCTGCTCTTCAGTTCCGAACTTCCATATCGGGAACATGGCTAAACTACCTTGTACGCTAACAAATGAGCGGAGTCCGGAGTCTCCTCGCTCGAGCTCCTGGCAGATTAGTCCGTAAGCGTTGTTACTCATGCCAGCGCACTCATATCCACTTAGGTTGGCACCCAGAAGCCCCATCTCCCCGATTTCAGAGACTAATTCCATGGGGAAGGTTCCGGCTGTACAATGCCCCTCGATGATTGGAAGTATCTTTTCCTCCACCCATGAGCGGACAAGATCTCGAACCATGAGCTCTTCTTCTGTGAGTAGATCGTCGATACCGTAGAAATCGAATCCTGAAAACTTTTGCATCTGTTTCTCTCCAACAATGACCCAGTTTAGGTCAATCGCACTGGGGTAAAATAGTTTTTGTTACTTAGTAGCCCTTGAGGACATCTCTGATAATTCCGATGATTAGATCGACCTCTTTGGAGGTAATTCCAAAGTGTGGTGTAAGGCGAAGGGCATTTTTGCCTCCGTGAATCACTCCGAACCCAGCCTTTCGACATCTAGTTTCGACACCGTCGTCTCCGATTACTGGGTAGCGGGCTGGATCCAATTCTGCTGCAAGCAGCAGTCCTGTGCCTTGCACTCCCAAGATAATTCCATCACCGAGTTCGTTCATGAGGTCTGTGAGCTTTTCTACAAACTCTATTCCCTTCTCGCGAATATTAACTCTCAGGGCTGGTGTGACCTTTTCAAGAACAGTGCATGCCACCTCAAGTGCTCGAGGATTTGCGGTCATTGTGTTTCCGTAAATTCCCACTTTGTATAGGTCAGCGGCAAAATCGTTCATGGCTAGAACGCTCAGAGGATACTGTCCGGCATTTAGTGCCTTTGAAAATGTCTCCATGTCAGGTCCCTCGGCATCTTCAAAGCCAGGGTAATCCACTATAGAGAGACACCCTTGACCTCGTAGACCAGCTTGAATGGAGTCTACTAAGAAGAGTGTACCGTTAGCCTTTGTAATTCGCCTGGCAGCATCGTAGAACTCTCTTGTGACACTGGCTCCAGGGTTACCCTCACCCATCACAGGCTCTATAAATAGAGATTCAATAAAAATTCCATCGGCGTCCGCCTTTGCGAATGCCGCCTCAAGTTTGGCTACGTCGTTAGGGGGTACAGTAATAAGGTTGTCCCGTTCCGCGAAAGAGGCGAGGTTTTTGCGATATGAGCCTAAACAAGAGTCCGAAACCTGAGCGGGTCTGTCGGTTCGACCGTGGAAAGAGCCGGTAAGGCTCATAAGGACGCTGCGCTTTCCAGCGTGCCTTCCACCATCAGCAGTAGTTATTTTGGTGTTCACATCTGAGATGCGAGAGGCGACAGTCACGGATTCAGAGCCCGAGTTCATGCAGATAAACTTTGAAAAAGGGCATGAACTGCGAGTGTGTCCCAACTCTTTCTTTAGCGCTGAAGCGAGCTTTAGTTGGCTGAAGTTAGGGCTCATGATGTTAGCCATGACCGAGTTTTCAGCCATAGCGGCGATTACGTCTGATGGACCGTGTCCGAAACCCAGCATGCCGTATCCACCAGAGTCATGGACAACCGCTCCGTGAGATGTAACGATCCAAGGTCCTTTCGCGGCCAAAGTGATGTATGGGTTTACGGTAGCTGATGGATAGAAGTTTACGAAGTCCGACTGAAGGGCAGGGATTAGGTCTGCTTCGTTCATCATCAGCGCTGCGGCGAAACTCTGTTGAAGTTTCTCCTGTTTGTCGACAGCTTCAGAAACGGCTTCGCGAAGTGTCGAATCAGACGCCGCAAAATCAACTATAGCCTCGTTAGAGATTCCGATCGTCTGACGAGTACCAGAGTTGTTTCGTAGCACAGCTAGTTGTGATAGGATTTCGCTGGAGTTGGTAGCACCTGTTTGAATCTCTTGCATGCGTTTTTACCTCGGTAGATTGGAGTCGGTGATCGATTTGGATCTGTGCCGTCCCTTTATCATTGATCTCAAACGCGTGCTTATTAAGTGTCTATTGTTTCAGTTATGTCTCATGGGCACCCAGCCGAACCTAAAGGCTAATCTCCCACTTGCCATCCTCACTATTGTTTCCGGAGCCATCCGTTGACTCGATGGTAAAGACGAATGTCATCCCCCGTGCCCCTGTGAATGTCAGGGTGTGGGCGGTGGTAAGGTTGGCGTTACCATAGGCGCCGTATTCGTCAAATCTCACATATGAGTCAGACGGCTCGTTAGTGGTCCATTCAATTGTGAATTGATCTCCGGTTGTGAACCCAGTTACGTTTGATATTATTGGGGCTGTTACGTCTACGGTAGGCACTTCTACCGGTTCCTCTTCTGGGATGACAACGGGGTTGGTAGTGGTGTTGTTTCCAATTG
>CAWVYO010000012.1:0-29872 GCA_963934385.1 uncultured bacterium | reverse complement strand
AAGAACGGTGCCACTAGATAAAGGTCAACGTCCAATGGATCACCCCATGGAGATGAGGCTGATTGTAGCGAGACCTCACCGTAGAGATCAACTGCCCAGCCAAAAAAGAATCCAGTTATTAGCAGCACCGTCGCTAAAGCAATCCATCCCAGGGGTGTCGCAAAATAGCCAAACAGTTCACGTTTAGCGATAGCAAAAATGGCTCTCACTGTCCGTCCTTAGTTAGGGTTTTATCGCCAAAGTCAGCCCCTGTTACAGCAGAAAATCGCTCTTGTAGCAGGTTGACCTTTCGAATCTCTATTAGACCGTGGGGTGCTAAAAGAGTAGCAATCTCTGCTCGGTTGGCTTCGGGGTTTAGATCGATAACCCCCCTTGTGGAGCACAGCGGCGTAACACCTTGGTTTAGAGGTAGAAGCAAGGACTCAACCTCAGCTCGCTTTTCTTCGGACAGCCCATTCAGTCCAGCCTCTATTGCGACCCTTGTAACGCTTAGGGTCGACATGTCCTGTTTAGCCGCGAGTTTGCCCTGATGCAGAATTAAGACGCGGCTACAGATCGCCTCTACCTCCCATAATAGGTGTGTTGAGAGTATTACTGCCCTGTTATCGTTAGCGATCTGTTTAATTAAATCTCGTATCTCGGCTCTTCCCGCTGGGTCTAGACCGGAGGCTGGCTCGTCTAATATTAGAACCTTAGGGTTGTGTACCAGAGCTTGAGCGATTCCGACTCTTTGCCTGTACCCCTTTGATAGGGTTTCAATCACTCTATTAGACATATTGGATAGCCCGGTGCGTCCCATGGCTGATTCAGCGGCTGCTCGGGGTTGAGATACTCCTTTGATAGTGGCCGCGAATAGTAAAAATTCACCCACTCGCATGTTTTTGTATAGTGGGGGCTGCTCAGGAAGGTAGCCAACGTGTCTTTTTACACTGTTTGGATCTGTAGAGATATCGTCCCCACAGATATTTACGCTACCTCCGTAAGGTCCAAGTGCGCCAGCCATCATCCTCATTGTAGTGGTCTTTCCTGCGCCATTCAGCCCCAGCAACCCTACGATTTCACCTTTTTTGACTTTAAACGAGACGGAGTCAACCGCAGTAAGGGAGCCAAATTTTCTGGTTAGGTTCTCGATTGTAATCATAATCATATTGCTAACCCGAAACTTATGTATTGGTAGTAGGTTGATCGATCATCACAATGCCGTGTACTGTATGGTTGTTCGTTTTTTTTAGGTGTTGATGTTGGTACGCATATTTTTAGTGATCATTTTTGCCGGTACGTCGTTCGCTGCGTTCGCTGAAGATGAAGCGATTACCCAGCCAGCAAATTGCCCCCAAGTCGTAGGTCCGTTGGAATTTACTAACCTCGTCGAGGGTGCTGTTAACGGTACTTTGATCGGAGATGATGGGGTTGAAGCCTCAATTGATCGCGCCTTTGCCTCCCTGCAATGCTTGGGTGAGCCTGTGAGTGAGGCAGATTTAGGAGCGCTGTATTTTGCCCAGGGAATTAACGCTTTCTACCTTGGACAGAGAGACCTGTCCCATATCGCTCTTACGCGAGCCTACGCCATCGGAGGTTGGTCCGTGTTGGACGACCGCTATGGAGACGGAGTCTTAGTCCCCTTTGACAGCGCCGCAGCACAATTAATGCCGAAAGGAGTTCTAGACGTATCTTTTCTGGAGCTGCCAAGTGAAGCCTTCCTCAATGGAGCCTCAATTACAGGTTTTGGTACTAGGCTAATAAGCGTGATGCCATATCTTCTCCAATGGCGGGATTCTTCGGGGTGGCACAATCAAATTGTGGAGGTGGTTCAAGGGGCCGATACGATCGCTGGGGGAGGGATCGGCTCGGATACTAGCGTGGAGCAGGGATCAACATCTCTTTTTGTCGCCGGAGAGACCAGTCGTCGTTCAGCACCAAAAGGTCGTTATTCCGCGGGGCTTGTTTACAGCATGGGGTTTGCCCAGTTTGGACATGATACGGGAGCTCTTTCGGGCGGTGCGGTAGCCCCCGGAGTGGTGCTTTCTGCTGATGTTGTTGTGGCTGACAGGCTCTACTTGGCCTCTACCGCAAGGTTGGGCGTGGGCTCGTCAATTCCAGACTTTTCTTCAGGTGTCAGTCTCGCTGTTGGTGGGGCACAACAGCTTCAGTATTTTCAATGGGGCGCCGGTGTCGGGCCGGTTTTGGTTCCAGTAACAACCTTAGTTGACAGTGAGATCACAACGGATGGTGACAACGTCACGTTTGATAATCAATGGAGCTTGGGGCTTGGATTGAAGGCTTTTGTGGAGTATGGTGACTTTAGGGGAGGTCTTGGTTTTCATTGGACCGAAGATCGTAAAGGAATTTTGGGTGACTTTGAGTATGTGTACCGAGAAATGGAGCTTATTGACGCCCAGCCATTTGGGCGGTTGACAATTGAGTCGGTCTCTCGGGAGACGGGCTTCTTGCAAACGGACACTTTTTTAGTATTTATGGTAGAATCGGGGTTGACATGGTCCTTCTAATTACAACTCTAGGAGCCTTGGTAGGCTGTGCCGATTGGTGGGATAACTACGAGGATTATGACGGTGATGGGGTGTCTGTCAGCCAAGGTGACTGTGATGATGCTAACTTAGATATTAATCCATCCGTAGTCGAAATTTGGTACGACGGCGTAGACCAAAATTGCGATGGCAACGACGGTGACCAAGATGGAGACGGCGTGGATGCCTTTGAGGTCGGCGGTGGCGATTGTTGGGATGATCCAGGTCGAGTCCCGGACGAATTCAGGGTAATCACGGGGTTGGGGTGGTCACAGCCAGTTGCCTCGGAAGTCTACGAGGGTGCCATAGAAATTTGGTATGACGGGGTCGATCAAAACTGCGATACGATGAGTGACTTTGACCAAGACGCCGATACCTTCGATACCATGTTTCATCAAAATCGTGCGGGTGAGTTTGGTGACGATTGTATCGATGGATCCGAGTTGGACGATTCGAACGAAGCTGGGCTTGACCCAGCGGATGTTAACCCGGACGAGTCAGAGCTCTTCTACGATGGTACAGATGCTGATTGCCAAGACACGGACGAGTGGGGAGACTACGACGCAGATGGCGACGGCTACCCTTCTGGTCTCTATGGCGAGTGGGATGGCGTTGATGAGGACTGTGACGATGCTGATGCTGATCGCTTCCCAGACAGTAGTATAGAAGAGATTTGGTATGATGGAATAGATCAGGATTGTGACGGAAACGACGGCGACCAAGATAAAGATGGTTGGGTTGACCAGGTTTATAGTGAGGTCATCGAAGGGTGGGATTCAGCTCTTTTCTTTGCTCACGGTGACGCTGGAGACTGTTGGGACGGAGGTATTGATCTAAATTTTCTTACCCTCAACGGCTTCTCAACAGTTCTTCCGGGCATGGTTTATCCAGGGGCAGAAGATCGCCTATATGATGGTGTTGATCAGGACTGTGATGGGGGGCTAGAGTTTGACGGTGATTTAGACGGATACAATACTTCTCAATACGCTGACGCCGATGGCATTTTTGGTGATGACTGTGAGGATGATGACCCTCTTGTTCACCCTGCTCAAGATGAGACCTGCGCCACGGATGGGATAGATGATAATTGCGATGGAAACACCAATGAGGTGGACGCTATTGATTGCATTTTCTATTACCGCGACTCGGATAATGACGGTTACGGAACGGAAGAGTCCCTCTGCTTATGTTCAGCCGCTGGAAATATAAGGGCTACGGTCGATGGCGATTGCGATGACTCCGATAACAGTGCCAACCCCGGCGCGACAGAGGTCTGTAACGATAAGGACGACAATTGCGATGCGGTTATTGACGAGGACTCTGCGACAGATGTGATCACTTGGTACGTAGACAATGACTCAGATGGCTTTGGCGATGCAACCGTATCGGACATTGATTGCGACCAGCCACTAGGTTGGGTGATGGACTCGACAGATTGCGATGACGCTAACCCTGTCGCCTACCCTAACGCCGATGAATACTGTGACGGTGTTGATACTGATTGCGATAGCGTTGTTGATGAGGATGACGCTCTAGATGTTCTGACATGGTATTCTGACGTTGATCTAGATGGTTATGGTGACCCTTTAGTGTCTAATGTGACCTGCTATATAGCCGCAGGCTGGGTGTTGGATGCGACAGATTGCGATGATACCGCGGTCAGTATAAACCCCGGTGCCGACGAGTACTGTGACGGTGTCGACGACGACTGTGATGGGGATATAGATGAAGATAGCGCCGTGGACGCATCTGTTTGGTACTCAGACAGTGACTCAGATGGCTTCGGAGACTCGAGTGTCTCTCTGACTACTTGCTATATCTCGCAGGGGTGGGTCGCTGACTCAACCGATTGTGACGACGCAGCGCCTTTAACTTACCCTGGAGCCGATGAGTATTGTGATGGTGTCGATACTGACTGTGATCTTACGGTCGACGAAGACGACGCACTTGATGCACCTACATGGTATTCTGACGCTGATCTAGATGGCTATGGTGACCCGTTCGTATCCAATGTGACCTGTTATATATCCACTGGTTGGGTGGCTAACGACAATGACTGTAACGACACAGATGCTACACTTAATGAAGATGACCTGGACTCTGACGGCTATTCGACCTGTGACGGCGACTGCGATGACACGATAGATACGGTTTATCCAAACGCGACGGAGTACTGCAACGCTTTGGATGATGACTGTGACTCGTGGACTGACGAATCAGACGCCGCTGATGCGGGTACTTGGCACGATGACCTTGACGGTGACAGCTATGGCGACCCAGCGACGGGACAGCAGTCCTGTCCACCTTTGACCGGTACAGTCTTAAACAACACAGACTGCGACGATAACGATGCTAGTGTTAATCCAGGAATCTCAGAGTTGGACAACAGTCTCGATGATGATTGTGATGGCATGGTTGATGAACTGTTTAGAGTTCATGGTGACATTTCGCTGTCTGAGTTGATGATAGATCCGAACGGCTCGTCTCCAGCGGATCAGTGGTTTGAGATATACAACCCGGGCACCACAGATCTCTACCTAGATGGGTTGTTTGTCTCAAGTACTTGTTGGTCTGACGGATTCTTCATCGGGGAGGATGGACTGGTTGTAGGGGCAGCTGATTACGCGGTAGTTTGTCATAGTGGTACACATTCCACAGCCACACACCCTGCTGGTTGCGATTACTTTTACGGAAGCGATGTGAATAATATCTCCCTTGCTGGCGTGACATTTAGCGCCGACTTCTGTCTGAACACAACAGACACCCTGACCCTATCCTTGGGTGGGGTGACTTTGGACGAGGTCGCGTGGGAGGATGGAGTTAACGGTTGGTTGTCAGTTGTGTCTGGGACCTCAATGGTGGTAGATTCCCTCTATCAAACGGCAACTGACAATGACCTTGGTGCTAGTTGGTGCTACCCTGGAAGCAGTGAAGTATTTGATGTAAATCAGAGCAATACCGGTAATCCTTTGTATGCTGCACCCACATGTAATGGTGTGTTTCCAAACAGTAATTGAGAGATAGATGACAATAGCGGCAGATACAGAGCTTGTAGAGACGCTAGGTGAGGGCGCGTTCGGTACGGTTTATGTAGCCCGTATTAAAGATGGCGCTATTGAGCGCACAGTCGTCATGAAGGTCCTCAAGGACACTTGGTCTGAGAACAGCGAAATAGTATCTAGGGCTAGAGATGAAGCGGTGATGCTCGCTCGCCTGAACCACGACTCTATAGTAAAAGTGGAACAGTTAACAACGATTATGGGGCGTGTCGCAGTTATTATGGAGTTCGTTAGAGGACTCACCCTAGACAGATTACTGAAGGAGTCAGGGGCACTACCGGTTGGTGTGGCTCTTCAAATTGGTAGCCGTGTTGCTGGAGCCTTGGACGCTGCCTACAACAAAATACCTCCTGGGATGGACCAGCCCCTAAGGGTTGTACATCGTGATATTAAGCCTTCAAACATCATCGTCTCCGTTACGGGTGCAGTAAAGGTTTTGGATTTTGGAACCGCGAAAGGTGAGTTCGGAAGTCGAGAAGCTGAGACTCAGAGCGTTACTCTTGGCTCTCCAAGGTACATGGCACCCGAGCGATTTGACGGAGTTGAGTCCGGACCAGAGGTCGACGTCTATGCCTTAGGCATCACTTTGGTAGAGCTGTTAGCGGGGCGCCCGCTGGGGCGGTTGCCATTAAACCCCGAACGCCACAAAGAGGCGGTGGAAAAAGCTCTTAGCCGCTTTAGAACTAGTGGCAGCGGCAAAATAGATGAACTAATCGACCTGCTGAAGAGTAGCCTAGCGTACAAGCCATCTAAACGCCCTACGGCTAAAGAATTTAGAGTGGCCCTCTTGGACACGTTAGCAAGCCTACCAGGTGCAGGTGTCACCTTGGACAGGTTCGCTGAGAGTGTGGTAGAGCCCATGTACGAGGCTCGAGAGCGACTGGATCCGGTCCCAATTAATGAGGAGGGTGTAGCTTCGGGTGGAACTAGTGGGATATCTGGTCTTTCGGCGGGTTTTTCAGGGCTGAGTAGTATTAGTGCTCGTTCGGCAGCCTCTAGCTTAGTCCTGTCTGTAGGTGGAGGTAAATCAGTTTTTAAACTGTTTGTAGGTGGCATCCTGGTGGCGGCGGTGATCCTTGGAGGGCTGTTGTACCTCTCTGTTAGTAGCGGCCCATCTTCTCAAGACGAAAGTACAGTAGGCGAGCAGGCGGTGCTTTCTGCTCCGACACCGTATAGACCAGACGGAGTCAGCAATAACGTAGGTGCTGATGTTGTCGAGATTGGCGCGACCGATGACGAGGCAGAGGTGTTGGTGGATACGCTAGAGGCTGAGCAAGCCGAAGATGGTGTCGAAACCGAAGCTCTTGAGGAGCCGTCGACGGATGTGGAGCCAGAGGTTGATAGAGCCGAGCCTGCCGAGGTCGTCGAAGTCGCTGAGGTTGTCGAGGTTGTCGAGGTTGTCGAGGTTGTCGAGGTTGTCGAGGTCGCCGAGGTTGTCGAGGTCGCCGAGGTCGCCGAGGTCGCCAATATCTATTTCACATCTAATCCTCCGGGAGCTGTGATCTATATTAATACTCAGCAGATATCGACCCCATCATCGGTCACTCTTCCAGTTGGAAATGTCCGCGCATTAATTAGATTCCCAGATGGCAACGGTTTTTCATGTCGCTTAGAGCTTGCTGACAGAACTCGGCTTCATTTTGGTCAAGCCGAAGGGTTGTGTCCAGATGGAAGCACTGGCGTACAAACAAACTGATCTCGTTAGATATTAGATAGTGCGCTCACGGCGCTGAAGTAATGCTAATAATACTACTGCGATGGCTCCCGCGAACCCGTTGTTTCTATTGTCTGAGTTGCACCCGCATCCAGCCGGTGCGTAATTCATGCCGTCAGTGCTGATTACCTCGATCCACAACGAGTCAGTGTCTGTGTCACCGCTACTGTCCGTCACTATTAAATCAAACCCGTAGCTGCCCGTATATGAGGGATTAAATGTAGCCATCGATTGGTTAGCTTGACTGAGAGATGTCTCCGGACCCTCAGTTTGAACCCATGAGAAACTAAGGTCTCTCCCTTCGGATAGTGATCCGTCTAGGGCTGTGTCTTCGTTCACGTAGGCTATCCTTGGCGATGAAGCTTGTGCCAACAGAAACGCGTCGCCAGTGTCACCAGTGTCGCCAGTATTGTCATCGTCAGTTGTGACTCTGTGGAGCATCGCCCAGAGATCGGAATCCTGTCCGTCATAGTTCAGGGCCCAAAAGCCCACTCCAAGCAGACCAGCGTCGACAGCATATTCTACTTTGGCTTGAATTGAATCTAAGTCTTCGTACCATAGTTGAGACCGAGAGTCTGGAAAAGTGTAGGGCGTGTCGCTGGGGTTGTCCCAGTATTCACCGTTCTCAAGCGCTATGTCTACGGCTTGCTCATATGTGACGGCTGACCCGGAGCCTGTTGCTGAGCCAGGGACATCGTTTGAAGTAGAAGGCCAGTCGTGACCATAAAGGGGTAATCCTAGTATTATCTGGTTCGCTTTAGCTCCCCACTCCAAATGATCTCCTACACTCCATTCTAGGCAGTAGGAGCCCCATTGAGAGCTTGAGGAAAGGGGGGCTCCAGGACCGGGGTCTCCGCCGCTCCAGTGAAAGCCGTAGCCCATGATAAACAGGGCATCGGCCCACTCTAAAAGCCCATCGTAATCGTAGGAGCCAGCCCAATCAACGGCGGGTGTGGCTACTGTTACCTCGTCCACCTCTTGAGATAGCTCTTTTACAAACGTAACGAGATCGTCCTTCAGTGAGGATTCCATGCCTTCGAAATCGACAGATACACCGCTCGCCCCAACGCTGTTCACTAATTCCGCAAGCTCTGAGATGGCCCGAGCGCGCCTTGTAGATGATGGCAGGACGCTGCTCATCACCGAGTCCGAGAAAGAAGTTACTGTGAGATGGATGTCGACATCGTACTGAGCCCCCATTTCAACAGCATCACTAGCAATGGATGTCCAGCGACTGGTGTTAGAAAGAGATCCGTCACTTTCGAGACCTACATCGAAAATAGCAACATGAGATAGTTGGTCCCAAGGCACTGTGTTTAGGTTGTCGTCCCAATATGGAAGGTATCCATAGACCCAGATGTCTGGACCCGCTTGCGCCATTGGATTTGGCGGTTGGGTGGAATTTGATTCATCAAGTTTTTCTTCAAAAGATTGGGCGCCAAGCTCGAGCCTAGAGTGGTCTAAATGGACAAAACCAGTAGCCGATAGGCATGTAGCAATTAATAAGTTGAGCATGGTTACCTAAATATGTTGTGAAACACGGTTTCAACGTAATGTGATGAGGAAATAATCTTGTTGATTAGGTCGTCGATAAACTGTAGTGTCGATATTCTATTATGTCTATTCGTGTAGGCATGCGGTAAAAACAATTACTAAATTAATACAAGTCATAGTTGTAGAATAGGAGATTGAAATGGGTTTTTGGGCTCGGTTGGGAAATTTGTGGAATGGATTTTTAGGGGTCTTCATGTCAAACATGGAGAGTAACAACCCAGCGGCTGTCTACGAAGCGGCTATCGAGGAGAGAATTCGAGACCATAGAGATCTCAAGAAAGCCGTGGCAGGCATCATATATCTCAGAAAGAAGAGTGAGACAGAGCTGGCGGATGTCTCCAAAGATCTCGCCGAGGTGAATGCTCAGTTGCCTATCGCAGTCCAACAGGGCGAAGATGAGGTGGCTTTAGTTCTTATTCAGAAAAAGGATCAACTCACAGCCCGGGTCGCAGAGCTTCAAATAGAGCTAGAAAAGTGCAAGACTCAGGCGGATGACGCGAAACAGTCGCTGATCTCATTCCAAGGCGAGATTGAGAAGCTAAGGCGAGAGAAAGACCAGATGCTGGCCAAGATGGCGAGCGCCGAGGCGCGTATTCAGGTGCAGGAGACCCTTGATGGACTCTCGACAGACGCTGATATTCAGGCGCTTGAAGGCGTGCGCACCCATATTGAGAAACTTCAGGCAGAAGCAGATATGGGTTCGGAGCTAGGCGATGTCTCTCTTGATGCAAAACTGAATCAGATTAAGGCTCAAGCAAGGGACTCAAATGCCCAATCTCAACTGGATGCTCTGAAGCGTCAGTACGCTGCGCAATCAACAGAGAGCGACGGTAATAAGACTATGTAGTGTGTCGCCAGTAGCGTCACACCGTCTTTTTAGGTTAGGCTGTTGTCTATGATAGACCTACCCGACCCCAGTCAAGAATCCAAGTGGATTGAGTCTCTCTACGAGGTCGATTCCGGTTTGGTCATTGAATCTGCTCGGGCAGCCCTTGAGAGTGGTCGCCTTAGGTTGGCAGGGCGAGTGGCTGGCTTACTCGCACCAGATATTCTTGCAGAGCACGGTGACTTGGTACGGGCGCGTGGAGCCGCTAGACTACAGGTGCTAGGGGGTGGTTTTTCTTCTGAGTTGTTCTCGGTTGAAGATGAAGACACCTTTAGACGTAGACGTAGGCAGCGTCAAGCGAGGTCTAAGACCAGAAGCCGTCGAAATGTGAACCCTAGAGACCCAAGATCTAGGCGCAGGTGACCTGCATTCGGATTCGTGGGAGTTTTTCGGTAATTGGGTTACAAGACCAACATGTTGAAAAAGCTAAAAAGTTGGTGGCTTGGGCTGACTGATATTGAGCAGCGGCACACTTCGGCCTTGCTGCTAATTTCTGTTGGTTTTTTATGCCACTATGTAGCCTTTACGGCGTTCTTTATTGAAGACGCGGCCATCACGTTTGCCTACGCCAGAAACGTCGTAGAGGGGCAGGGTTTTGCTACATTTCAGGGAGGCGAACGGGTTGAAGGGTTCTCTAACCCCCTCTGGACCTTTATCTTAGCTGCACTTTACCTAGTGAAGATCGATCCATTTATAGCCGCCAAGTTTTTGGGCGGAATATTTGGTGTTCTGACATTGCCGTTTGTTTATGGCATAGCCAGGCGGTGTCGACCAAATGCCGAAGACAATATAGCCCTAATACCACCGCTGTTTCTAGCCGCCTCTACTACGTATGTAATCTGGGCTGGTGCTGGTTTGGAAAACCCGCTGTTTAACCTCTTGCTGGCATCTGGGCTCTATAGGGTTCTCTTAGAATCTGAACAGCCCAACCGCCGCCCGCTCTCCGCACTGTTGATGTGTGGCTTGGCTATGACACGCCCAGAGGGCATCCTCTACGCAGCCATTGCAGGTGGGTTTCGGCTTCTATTGGCCTTGCGCGATAAGCGGGTAGTAAGACCGGTTGGTCTGTGGTTGGTTGCGTTTTTCGCACCTTTTATTGCTTATCAGGCATGGCGCCTAAGCTACTTCGGTTGGCCTTGGCCAAACACCTACTACGCCAAACTTGATGGCGAGAACAGGTTTCAGCCCTGGAAGTTTGGAACTAAAGGGTGGGCCTATGTAGAGAACTACATGAAGGCCTATCTGTTGGCCTACATTATGCCGCTATACGCTATCGCTCTTGTGGGGCTCCGAGACCGTCGTCGCTGGATAGTAGTTGGTCTGACATTAGTCGGTGCACCACTGTTTTTATGGGATGCCTCTTTGAGTTTTGAGTGGCTTCCTAGTTGGTGGACTGCGGTAGAGCGTCACTGGGACATGTTGCGTGTGTTGTTCCTTCTCTTTGCTGTGGCGATTTTGGGTGTCGGGACTCTGTTTCACGCGGGTGCTATACCGCGGCTTCTTGTCCTTTGTATTGGTTTGGCCGCCACGTTTTTCGCGATCTACTCAGGTGGAGATTGGATGAAGCAGTGGCGCTGGGCCTCAATGATTTCTATTCCAAACTTCTTGCTGTTGGGGATTTCGGTAGGTGCCTTACTTGATGCCTTGCCGGCGAAGAAATTAATTCGCGTCCCTAAGTTTTCTAAAAACAGAGACAAGCGCTTTTATTTAGAGCCAATGAAGTTGCGGACACTTGTTGGTTTTGCTGTGTTAGCCATTGTCATGGCTCCAAACGTCTGGAATACAGCCTTTTCTGCTCCAGAGCCAGAGACCTCGGTAAAAGATGTACGCCGTAGAGTCGAGTACATGGCGTTGGTTCAAGACAGGCTCCATCTTGATAGAGTCACTCTTATGGACGTCGATATGGGTGCTCACATGTGGTTTTCCCACGAGGACGAATTGCGCGGATTTGGGGTGATCGCACCCTCTTGGAAGATTGTTGATATGGCTGGCTTGGTTGATGTGCCTATGTCTCGACACATCTATCAACGCCCGTTTATGCAAGAGTATATTTTCGAGGAGCGAAACCCCACCTTTGCGCATGTTCACGGTGGCTGGGCACGTAAGACACGAATCCCTAGGTTGACTGGGTGGGACGAAGACTACTTAGAGATCCCTGGCTACCCAACAGGTAGAACCGCATTCCATGTTGGTAATCACGTCCGAAAAGATATCTTTGTGCGAGATTCATATGAGGGTTCAAGCGATCGTAGGGTTCGTTTTGAGCAAGGAATCACCCTCGAGGGTGTTGATGTTTTGGCTCCAGAGATTCCGGAGAACGGTCGTTTGTACCTTGAGATCTGGCTTCGAGCTGGCGTAATAGTTGACGATTTTAGGATTTTGGCGATCTTGGATAACGGTGAAGGTGATACTCATTTGGCGGAACTTCCGCCGGGTTACGACTGGTATCGACCTTCGGAATGGCGAAGAAACGAGCACGTCATAGGTCGGTTTGATTTCTCGGTGCCCGATAGGCTACCAGTTGGTCAATACGATCTAGGAATTGTTTTGATGAACCAAGAGACTGGAGAGGTGATAAACCCGGTTTCCTTTGTTGCCGATTCTCCAGTTAGGGTCATGCGTGGGGCGACGTTCTTTGATGATGCCGTTGAGATCGTAACCAATGAGGCGGCACATGATGAGGCCCTGTTGGACTTTGAGACAGCTATAGATGTTGCGTCTAATGGTGAGTGTGAGGAAGCTTGGGAATCTTGGAGGGCTGCTCAGTATCACGTCTGGCGCGATATAGTCTGGCGTGGTGTCCGAAGACCAGCGCTAGATGAGGCTATAGGTGCCTGCTATGTCGCCCGAGCCGAGTCGAGCGATACCGAAGAAGATGTCGTCGTCAATTTGGTAGAAGCTAGGCTTTGGGACCACGAAAACAGCGATCTTCTTGAACAGGCACGACCGCTTGCAGCGGTACTTTCAGAACGGGGAGACGGGTTGTTCGCTGAAGAGGATTGGGAAGGAGCTTTTACTGCCTACAGCACCGCTATGCAGCTTGATCCTCGCCTGTCAGGCACCCGTCGTAGCGCCGAAGCGGCTAGAGATCTGCGTCTAGAGATTATCGGTAAGGAGAGGGATTCCGACCGCAACAGGCGCGAGCGTGAGGAGACCAGAGAAGAGCGCCGGCTGGAGCGGGAGGCTGAGCAGGTCGAAGAGACGACCGAGGATAGCGAACTTGATGTGCAAGGAGCGACACCTATGGAGCGGGTGCAGGAGCGCCTCAGGCGCAGAAGTCGCGAAGGGGGGCCGACATTGATTCCCGCCCCTCGTGAGCGCCCTCCCGAAGGCGGCGACACAGAGGACGACGTTGTGGTCGAGGATCAATAGGGCTAGGTCCCTAGAGCATTGCCCTATAGGTCAGATTTGTACCACTTAAGATAGTTGTGGTTTTGCCAGTAGTGAATGTGGTTAAGCACTGACTAGTATCGTTTACTAACCGCGTCCTCGCCCATCATTAGCTCTAAAATCTTCTCCGGCTACATCTACGAATTCAGCCATCTCGGTGAGTCGGCTGTATACTCTTGGTCCCACACGATCCGACAAGGACTGCTTGGCTCCGTCCAGCGATAGGTTGCCTTCAAGCCCAGTCGGACCCCCTGGGCAAAAATTAGTCGTAGCTAGGAGGGTCTTCATCCCGTTGTAGCGTTGAGAAACCAGTTCGTCTACGATGGTGCGCTCCCATTCTGTATTTCGTCCTTTGCCCAGTTCATCTATCGCCAGAATCTCCATCTCTGTTAGGTGGGCCAACAAGCCTCCTTGACCTCGCCCCTCTTCAAACCCACGCTTTAGCTCTGCCAGCAGATGGGAAAACTCAACAAATCTAACCTGAACACCGTGCTCCATAATGAGCTGTCTGACCATTGCTACTAGTAGGTGAGTCTTCCCGCGGCCAACCTCGCCGTGTAACACCAAGCCTCTAACTGGCTCGCCTGGGCGATAACCGTGTGACCACTTGTAAGTAGAGAGGAAGCCTGGCATCGTGCCGCCAAGGTCTTTGTTGAAGCTCTCAAAGCTTGCGTGTGCGTGCCTTGCTGGAATGCCGGCTTTGTTGAACATCGCTATGCGGTCGGGTAACATTCGGCACTTGCATCTAGCTATACGCTCGGCTCCGTCGCTCGTGACCAGCACCTTTCCCGTGCCACGGCATCGTTCACAATCCGGAATACAGGTACACAATGTTGCCACAGCAACAGTTCCCTTTGGTTTTACTACAATGGAGGAACCCTTACATTTTGCGCACGGCATATCGTTCATTTTGAGAGGGCCTCACATAAAATTGCAGCTGTAAGCTGTGGGGTTTTCTTTCGTAACGTGTCGCGGGCGATCTCCTCAACCGCTTGTTCCCAACGATCTTCGCTCATCATATCTACAAACGGCTCAAGTTCCTTCGCTGCTGCCTTTTTTAGCTCAGGCTGGTCACACTGATTCCACGCAGATTCGTGAAATTCACGGGCGATTTGTAAGACCAAGTTTATTTTGTTTTTGGACTCATGTTGAATAGCCATTAATTTCTCTCCAGCCGCTCTGTGCAGAGGGTCGCTTGACTGGAAAAGCTGTAAAAATAGGTCGGGAGCGCTAATCGTCGACTCGACAGCGCTTCTTTTGTTTTTGGTCGCCTTAGGAGAAAGATCGCGTTTGAGTTGACGGTTTACAGTAGATTTTACTTTGTTTAGGTTCATGGGAGTCGTGATTCTACTCTTAGTCCGCTTAGCTGCCACCTCTTCGATGCTGGCTATAATTAAGGGCACAGGGACGCCATTATCAAGCCATGAAATAAGCAGTTTGGAGTCTATAGCCGATAAAAAAGGGGCTCCGCCTCGAACCATTACTAGGTGAGCGCGCACTAGTTCCGCGTGAGCCTGTTTGTTTGAAAGCGGTGAGTCGTTTGTCATCTGTTCGTCTGTTTCCTTTCAGATCTGCGCACCCTGAGATAAGGTTGGTTTATCATATGATTCAAACTAAGCCCGCACCTCTTTCTTGGAGGTGTCTGGGGTCAACTGTCAGGAGGCTCAATGCGCCCTCTTTTAAGCTCGATTTCTAATGTTTTAACGGTTGGCTTATCGCTGATGATAGCCACATCTCTTCCGCTGCCTCAGGCGATGTCTGGAGGTATCGTTGATGGCGTAGCGTATGCCGACGATGATGACTGGTTCGAAGATGAGGATGACTCTGAAGATGACTGGGAGCGCATGGACGAGGGCGACTCTGACATAGATATGTCAGATGATCCAGAGATCGAAGAAGTCGAAGAGTCTGAGGAGTCCGAGGGTGTCGACGACGACTGGGGTGAGGCAGATGACCTTTTAGACGATGAAGTTCAAGAAGACGAGATTGGTGGAGAGGGCTTTGACACAGCTAGAATCTTTCGTGCGGCACAAAGTCGAGCTTACGAACTAGGTGTCGAGGAAGAGTTGATTTTTTGGGAGCAATACCTAGATACTTATGAAAACACACTCTTTAGGATTCAGATTGACGACTTCTTGGATAACCTCGGCGAGTCTCTATACGCAGAGCGAATTGATGACGATCGCAACGCTCCCCCTCAGGATTTGGGACAATCGGAAATTCGCCTAGCGTCACCTATGGCTCTGGAGTCTATTGATCCTCGTGATCGTATTAGGTTCGGGTTTGAGTGGGGTTTTCCAAATTATATGAACCTGTTGTTCGATTACGAACAACAGATAGAACGAAATCTCTCGGTTCACGGTGGAATTAGAAACAGGATCTCTGGCTGGAGTATTGAAGGTGGCGTGAAATACGCGTTTGTGAAGTCTCGCAGGACGAACACTCTTGTCACTGGCATCTTGGATGCCCATATAAATACTAACCCTGCATTTTCAAGTTTTCGTCCCGTCATCGCTTATGGAAAGCGGGTGGATTTACCTGCGGGTGATGGGCTCGATATAAATATACAAGTTGGAGCAGATATCGAGTTCCGTAGTCCAGTTCGCCTTGTCTACGTGGGAGGCTTCAACCTGTTCTATTGGGCCACCCCAACAGTTGGTGCCTTTATGGAGACCTCCTTTAGCATGAAGGGAGGACTTGAAAGCTACGGTAGCGGAAATCCATTTGCGTTCAACCTGGTCACATTTGGCTTGAGGTTTCAGCCATCAACTCAGGGGACACAGGTTGCATTAGCCGCGAATGTTCCGTATGCCCAGAACTATTGGGGGCACCATTACGGCGCTATTCAAGGTGATTTCCTCTTCTTCGGAGACTAATCCAGCATGGCTACATCACAAAACAACAATGCCGTCATTGTCGAGGCTGTGCGTACCCCTATAGGGGCCTTTATGAAGGGGCTTTCAGGTGTAAGACCGGATGATCTCTTAGCGATAACAATTCGCGAAATTATTGAGCGAACTGGCGTCGATCCGAGCTCTATAGAAGATGTCTATATGGGCTGCGCCAACCAAGCTGGGGAGGATAACCGCAACATTGCCCGCATGTCTTCATTACTCGCTGGTCTGCCATACTCTGTCCCTGGAGTCACAGTTAATCGACTTTGCGCTTCAGGTTTAGAGGCTGTGAATCAGGCATCTCGTGCGATCGCCGTAGGTGAGGGTGACCTCTTCATCGCCGGTGGTGTTGAGTCAATGTCTAGGGCTCCATACTCCATAGCTCGTGGAAACGTTGCCCCAAAAGCGGGTAATCACACAGCTTGGGACACTTGTTTGGGCTGGAGGTATCCAAACAAGAAGTTGGAGGAGCTGTTCCCTTTAGAGGCTATGGGGTGCACAGCGGAGAATTTAGTAGATCAGTATGAAATTACTCGAGAAGAGCAGGACGAATTCGCATTGGAGTCTCACCACAAGGCAATTGCAGCACAAGACGCCGGGTGGTTTGACGATGAGATAGTCCCAGTGTCTGTCCCTCAGCGCCGCGGAGATCCAGTTGTTGTAAGTCTAGACGAAGGGCCGCGAAGGGGAAGTTCTCTGGATAGGCTAGCCAAGCTTCGAGCGGCGTTTCGCCCTGGAGGTAGCGTGACAGCGGGGAACTCCTCCACTCTGAACGACGGCGCTTGCGCCTTACTTATAGCATCAGAAGCTAGGGCTCTAGAGTTAGGTCTCCCCATACGTGCGAGGATAATTGCACGAGCTTCAGCGGGAGTAGATCCTACGATCATGGGTATCGGTCCGGTTCCTGCCACAGAGTTGGTCCTCAAGCGAGCTGGGCTCACCTTGGCTGACATGGATGCTATTGAGCTAAACGAGGCCTTCTCCGCCCAGTCTATAGCAGTAATTAAAACTCTGGGTTTAGATCGTACAAAGGTGAATATGCATGGGGGCGCCATAGCCCTAGGACACCCTCTAGGCTGCTCCGGAGCAAGAATTCTCACCACCCTTCTTTCCGTGCTAGAACGCACAGGTGGGCGGTATGGGTTGGCGACGCTCTGTGTAGGTGTGGGTCAAGGTGTAGCGACAATTATTGAGCGAGTGGAGCAATAAGGAATGTCTGATTCAGTTATTTTTGAGAGCGTAGGCGTAGTAGGTGCCGGTACCATGGGACACGGGATCGCTCAGGTGTGCGCGATGGTCGGAAGCAAGGTTACCCTTTACGACATCGACGGCGATGCTGTTGATCGAGGTCTTTCCGCTATAAAGGCGAACCTAGACAAGGGGGTCGCTCGCGGTAAGCTCTCACAGGACTTGGCAGATTCGACCCTAGGGAACCTATCGGGGACAACAGAGATGTCTCTATTGTCGGACAATGCCGATCTTATCGTAGAGGCCGCTCCCGAACGGTTAGACCTAAAGCAGTCGATTTTTTTACAGGCCGAGCAGTATGCTCCAGAGTCTTCGGTGTTTGCCACAAACACTAGCTCTCTCTCTGTCGCCAAAATCGCATCTGTGTTGGTGGACCCTTCAAGGCTTATTGGGACTCACTTCTTCAACCCAGTACACATTATGAAGCTGCTGGAGCTCGTCACTCACGATGGGACTAGACCAGAAGTTTTGAGCCGCCTTCAAGATTATGGAGCACTACTTGGTAAAGAGGTGATCACAGTTCGCGACTTTCCAGGTTTTGCCTCATCTAGACTTGGAATCTGTCTCGGGATGGAGGCTATTAGAATGGTAGAGCAGGGAGTGGCTTCCGCTGAGGATATCGACCGCGCAATGAGTGTCGGCTATCGTCACCCAATGGGTCCACTAAAGCTTACTGATTTGGTCGGTCTAGATGTCAGAATGCACATAGGGGAGTACCTAGCGAAGGAGCTCAACAACCCATCCTTTGAGCCCCCCGCCCTGATGCGCGAGATGGTGGCGTCTGGAAAGCTAGGTAAGAAGAGCGGTCAAGGATTCTATAGCTGGTAGTTTTTGTTCAGTTTTTGTGCTGTTTAGCCGATTATGGCCCGAGTTATAAGTTGTGTATGTATTAAGCATCGGGACAAGCATAAATAGATGTCAAAGGATAACGCCAGAACCCGCTATTGCGCATTTTGTCTGAACACTTTCTTGGGCGCCCCAGAAGAGTGCCCAAACAAAGATTGTCATGAGACACCTCCTGAAGGTAGTTGGGGCAAATTGTTTGAGCCTGGGGAGCGCATTGACAGCAGGTTTAGAATTGATCGTCGCATAATTATTGGTGCTGCTGGTGTCACCTACCTCTGCCAAGAGACTGATGAAGAGGAGCAAGCATTAGGTCCTCTTTTGTTACTCCAAATTTTGAGTCACAGATGGTCAGACTCTAATCACCTCAACAAATTAAAGGGTCAGTTGTCGGCTTTGACGACACTGTCTCACCCGAGCATAATCCGGGTGAACGAGTTCATTGATAGCGATGAATACAAGTGTGTTGTCACCTGTTACGAGGGAGGAGGTAATCTCATAGAGCAGCTTCGAGAGGCTGGCGCGATGAGTGTCACTCACCTAGCTCAGCTTGGTCTGCAGATGTGCTCTGCGCTAAGGGCAGCCCACGGGGCTGGAATAGTTCACGGCAACATAAAACCCGAGAATGTGCTTCTTGATCACATACCAGAGGAGGGTGAACCCCCACTTGTACGCGTATCAGATTTTGGTGTTTTGAGTACGCAAGACGCGGTACTACATGAAGTAGGTGAAGTAGTAGCCGTTAGCTCTCTCTACGCGGCGCCCGAGAGAATATTGGGAGGAGAGCCCACAGAGAAAGGTGATGTTTTCTCACTGGGAGCCCTTCTCCTGTTCTGCTTGAATTTGCGACCAATAATATCGGGTGCCGAGAAGATGCAGCCGGTTGAATTGGTAAAGAAATTGGCTGCAGAATTACCACCTAGATGGGAGCCACCTAAGAATCAGAGTGTAGACAGAAGTCAGCTAGCGTTCCTCAACGCAGTCCTGGCGGCGACAATGCTTGAAGATCCAGAAAAGCGGTGCACTTTAGATGAGGTACAGCACTACCTCGAGGCGCTCTTGGAGGTAGATGAGTCCGATTCGGAAGATATTTTCGAAACCCCTGACTGGGCACAGAATGACAGCGCTCCTGAGCCCCCTCCAACGGTGGAGTATCAGCCCTTTGAAGCTACAGAAGGTGATCCTGTAGAGGCTCCTCCGGCTGCAGTCGATGGCGAGGAGGTTGAAGAGGTCGAGGTGGTGCTAGAGGATGTCGAAGCCTGGTGGTTTAGACACCGGAAGCTCATTTCCTATCTTTGGGGCGGCGTATCAATAATCTCAATGGTTGGTTTCTGTTTTGTCTGGTACCTACACGAAGAGGTGCTCTCACCATTAAGGCTGGAAGCCAGAGGTCCAGCGCCCTATGAGCTAGTTTCGGGCGATCCAGTGAGGCAACCAGATTACCAAGCGATCTCATCCTCCCTTCAAGTGCAGGTCTCAGAGTTAGGTGAGTGTGATTTGGAGGTCGACAGGATCACAGTTTGGATAATAGTTGAGCCCGATGGTAGCGTTCGTGCAGCCGATACCAGCTATCTTCCGTTGACCGATGTATGGTGTGTTAGGCGCAAGCTTTTAGGGTTTACCTTAGACAGGCGAACAGAAGGAGTCCCTTATCGATTCCGGATGAATATCAGCCTTTAGTTTATTCTGGGTTGTTTGTTAGCTGTAAAACCTAAGTTACTAAAGATGAATAGCGAACAAATTGCCTTGACGATTGGGTAGAATTCGGGAAACTAGACTCGACAGCGGTCTGGTAGTCAAAAACAAGTTGTGTAGAGGTTAATAATGAAATTGTTAGTCCCCCTGTTTACTCTGTTCACTGGTTGTGTGGAGTATGAGTTTACTCAGTTTGACGGTACCGACGTTTTTTATCAGAAATCGGCTGATCTTGTTGATATCCTTCTTGTTGTGGACAACTCCTGCTCAATGGATCCATACCAAGAGAAGTTGTCGCAGAACTTTCAGGCCTTTATTCAGTTCTTTGTTGATGTAGACATTGACTACCACATTGGTGTTGTAACCACGACTGTGAACACGCCTCTCGAGAACGTATACTGCAACGCCAACGATATTAGTCGAATCCCTGATCCGGGTCATTTAGTGAACGGTTTGGTAATCGATGCTGAGACGGAGAACCCAGAGCAGAAGTTCTCAAATGCTGTCAACGTGGGGATATGTGGTTCAGGCTCAGAGATGGGTCTTGAGGCTGCAGCCTTGGCTCTGTCCCCCGAGCTTTTAGGAGGCGTCAACGATGGCTTTATCCGCGAGGAAGCTGAGCTCTCTATTATTTTCGTTTCGGATGAAGAAGATTCCTCTCCAGCGCCAGTGAATGACTACCTCAATATGTATCGCGCGGTGAAGGGTGAGCGAAACAGGGGTGCGTTCGATGCATCGGCGCTCGTTGTTACCGACAAGACCGAGTGTACTCGCGACCAGATAAATGCGGGAGCAACTGTTGGCTCTAGATACATGGATGTCGCAGTCCAAGGCGCTGGTGTTCAAGGTAACATCTGCTCTTCTGACTTTGCGACGGTTGTCACCGACCTCTCTTTGAATGCCTCTCGTCTCGAGGACACGTTCTACCTCTCTGATATGCCGGACCCAACAACATTGGCGGTATCTGTAAATGCTACTAGCTATCCATGTGAGGATGGTGCGTGGACATACACAATCCAAGTCGACGAATATGGCGTGGAGTCACCCGTTGTAATCTTCGAGCGTACAAACCTACCTCCGCCATCGTCTCAAATAGCAATCAGATACTACGACGGAGACGGTGACGAGTCACTCTTCTGTCAGGGAGTTGAATAATGTTTTACCTGCTGATGTTGTTAGCCTGTGGTGGCCCAGGAGCTGGCACCACTTGCGTTGATAATGGCCAATGTTCCGAAGGTCAGGCCTGTATCGAAGAGACCTGTGTGGAGGTTGAGTGTACATCGTCCTCTGTCTGTGATTTGGGAGAGTACTGTGAGGAAGGGACTTGGTCCTGTGTGAATGGTTGCTCTGACGATGCGGACTGCTCTGCTGGTGAGACCTGCAATACCGAGTCTAAGCAGTGTGAAGAGTACGGTTGTCGAACCACACAGCTTGACTGCGAGGTGGGTGAGTACTGTGAGACCGATGAAAGCGACCAGAGTTTTGGTGAGTGCTATGAAGACACTAGAGACCACTGCCAACAGTGTGACTCTAGTGACAGAAATGCCTGCTCTAACGATTCGGATTGCTGGATCTTCGAGATGGGCGATGTTTGTCAAAGAGACTCTGATTGTCCAGGTGGCCAGAGCTGTGACCTGATGAGTGACTTACAGAAGCACTGTCATGTCGACAGGTGTTTGGTCGAATGCAATTCAAATCAAGCGGAAACATGCCCTCGTGGGTATGCCTGTCAAGACATCACAGGCTTGGGTGACGAGCGATGTGTTGCGGACTGCACCTACTTGGATGCCGAGGGTTACCTATAGGCTGGGAGGTTAGATGGTCTCGTCATTAGAGACCGCTTTTTGCGAGCGGATTCTGGTCTTAGATGGCGCCATGGGAACCATGGTCCAACGACATTCCCTTGAGGAACTCGATTATCGAGGGGAGCGATTCTCAGAACACCCGTGCGATTTAAAGGGATGTGCGGATGTCTTGGTTCTCACACAGCCTGCGATTATCGCAGGCATTCACGAGGAATACCTAAGGGCTGGGGCCGATATTGTTGAGACAAACACCTTTAACGCCACGTCGATCTCTCTCTTGGACTACGCTCTTACAGATCTTGTGAGAGAGATAAACAGAGAGGCCGCAGCGCTCGCTAAGAGCTGTACCGATAAACTTGAGCTAGAAGACGGTCGCAAGCGTTGGGTGGCGGGCGTATTGGGCCCTACAAATCGCACGGCTTCAATCTCTCCAAGCGTAGAAGATCCGAGTGTGCGCAACGTCACCTTTGAGCAGTTAGTGGACTCCTATGACGAGGCGATTCACGGCTTAATCGAGGGTGGTGCTGACGCGATCTTGGTTGAGACGATATTCGACACCCTCAACGCCAAGGCTGCGCTTTTTGCAATAGAGCAGGTTTATGATGAGCTTGGTCGACGATTACCCATAATGATCTCCGCTACCATAACGGATGGCAGTGGGCGAACTCTGTCTGGTCAGACAGTAGAGGCATTCTGGAACTCCATTCGTCACTCTAAGCCTCTATCTGTGGGATTAAATTGCGCCTTGGGAGCAGGTGAGATGCGCCAGTGGATTCAGCAGCTTTCAAGCGTCGCTGACACCTATGTGAGCGCTCACCCTAATGCTGGACTGCCAAACGATCTAGGCGGTTACGACGAGAGCCCTGAGGAGATGGCCGAGGAGCTATTACAGTGGTGCGAGTCGGGACTGATCAACCTTGTGGGTGGTTGTTGCGGGACTGGACCGGACCATATCAGCGCTATTCGTGAGTCTGTTTCACATATAGCGCCCCGTGTAATACCCGAAGTAGCGCCCTCCCTACGCCTCTCTGGTCTGGAGCCATTTTCACTGGGTCAGGATAGCCTCTTCGCCAATATTGGCGAGCGGACTAATGTGGCGGGCTCGGCGAGGTTCAGGCGCCTAATTAAGGCGGGCGAGTTCGACAAGGCGCTATCGGTAGCTCGTCAGCAGGTGCTGGCTGGCGCTCAGATGATCGACATCAATATGGACGAAGCGCTCTTGGACTCAGAAGCCAGTATGAGGCTATTTTTGAACCTCATCGCTTGTGAACCCGATATTTCTCGAGTCCCTATTGTGATTGATAGCTCCAAATGGAGTGTTTTAGAGGCTGGGCTCAAATCTATTCAGGGCAAGGGGATTGTGAACTCGATTTCCCTAAAAGAGGGTGAGGCTGAATTTATCCATCATGCCACTCTGGTCAAGCGCTATGGCGCCGCTGTAATAGTGATGGCTTTTGATGAAGAAGGGCAGGCTGCGAGCTTAAAGAGGAAGGTTGAAATCTGCTCTCGGGCCCATAAGGTTTTGGTTGATAAGGTGGGCTTCAATAGCGAAGATATTATCTTCGATCCCAACATCTTTGCCGTCGGTACGGGTATCGACGAGCACAATAATTACGCGGTCGAATATGTTGCGGCTACACGCGAGATAAAGAGACTTTTTCCCAACGCAAAAATTAGCGGTGGGGTGAGCAACGTGTCGTTCTCCTTTAGGGGTAACAACGGTGTTCGAGAAGCGATTCATTCAGTATTCTTGTTTGAGGCTATTAGTGCTGGCATGGACATGGGGATCGTCAACGCAGGTCAGCTGGCCCTGTATTCGTCTCTTCCTCAAGATCTGCGTGAGCGGGTCGAGGATCTCTTGTGGAATAAGCGTGCCGATGCCACTGACCGCCTGTTGGAGGTTGCCGGAGAGGTGCAGTCAGGGGCTGCCAGTGGTGGTGCCGATCTATCTTGGCGTGAGCTTGGATTACACGAGCGTTTGGCTTGGTCGTTAGTGCACGGAGTTACGGACTACATCGAATCCGACACCGAAGAGGCTCATTCAGAGATAGGATCTGGGATAGAGGTAATCGAAGGACCTCTTATGGCGGGTTTAGCTGAGGTTGGAGAGCTGTTTGGGGCTGGAAAGATGTTCTTGCCACAGGTGGTCAAGAGCGCCAGGGTCATGAAGCGAGCAGTAGCAATTTTGCAGCCATACATAGAAGCTCAGAAGGGTGAAATAACGGCGGATACTATCGTGTTGGCCACCGTAAAAGGCGACGTACACGACATCGGCAAGAACATTGTGAAGGTGGTTCTTGAATGCAATGGCTTTAGGGTGGTGGATCTCGGTGTGATGGTTCCAGCCCAGAGGATTGTCGACACTGCCTTGGCTGAAAGCGCAGTAATAATAGGTCTATCTGGTTTGATAACGCCATCGTTAGACGAGATGATCACAGTGGCAAAAGAGATGTCCCGGCGAGGGGTAGATATACCTCTGATGATCGGCGGAGCCACGACATCTAAGGTTCACACAGCTATTCGCATTGATCCAGCCCTAAATCAGGTAGTGGTTCATGTGCCAGACGCATCGAGAGCCGTTGGATTTGCTAAAACCCTTGTTACTGAGGAATCCCGCACGAAGTTGACTGAAAGCTTGGCGGTAGAGTACGAGACAATAAGGGTGCGAAGGTTGGCTTCGACGACACCTAGAGCGAGCCTACAACAGGCTCGAGATAATCGTATGAAAATCGACTTCGAGAATAGCCCACCGCTTTCACCGTCATCACTAGGTGTCTGGGAGGTAACAGGTGTCTCCTGCGATGACTTGGCTCCAATTATAGATTGGGCTCCATTTTTCATGGCTTGGGGTATGGCTGGGGCTAGTGGGACAGATGAGGCCAAACAGTTGAAAAGTGAGGCAGTGGCTCTAATTGACACCGGTGGTTTCAGGCTCCATGGCGTTTATGGTTGTTTTCAGGCATGCAGTGTCGGTGACGATGTGGAGTTTGTAAGAGCATCTGGCGAAACAGGCAGATTTTTTGCCTTGAGGCAACAGGCGGTTCGTAAGTCCAATGCAAACTTTGCTCTTAGCGATTTTGTCGCTAGTAAAGAGTCTGGTCTTCAGGACTCTGTGGGAATGTTCGCAGTGTCAGTGATCTCACCGGAGCCCTCAGATGATGACTACGAGAAGATACTCATTCAATCAGTATCAGATCGTCTAGTAGAGGCTCTAGCTGAGTGGGTCCACCTCAAGATGAGCTCAGACCTGTGGTCAGTAGAGGGCAAGCTCGCGGGAATTCGACCTGCACCAGGTTATGCTGCATGTCCCGATCACACGGGCAAAACTACAATCTTCGAAGCCTTGTCTGCTACCAACAGAATTGGTATGACCCTTACTGAGAACATGGCGATGCTTCCAACCGCCTCTGTAGCGGGCGTCGTGTTTCCTCATCCAGAGGCTCGATATTTTGGGGTCGGTAAGGTCGCTGAGGATCAGGTCCTTGACTACTCTGAGCGCAGTGGGAAAACCAAAACCGAAGTCGAACGTTGGTTGAGTCCCGTGTTGGCGTATGAGCCAAAGGAAAAGAGCTAATGGGTGACTACTCTATTTACCCTGCACCTGATGATGGCCTCCTGGATACGCCAATAGAGGGATGTGAACCACTGTACCTCCTTATAAGCGGTCCACGGCCAGCCAAATATGTATCGGGGGAGCCTGATGGCGACCGAATACGCGTTCGTTATTTCTGGGGCGAGCACAACAAGGTTCTAAGAGGCCGAGTTTGGTTTGGTCAGGGGGCAGAGGGGCCACCAGGGGTTGCTCATGGCGGTTCCGTTGCTGCACTTTTGGACGAGGTAATGGGAATATCTGGCTGGGCTTCCGGTTGGAAAGTGGTCGCTGCTGAAATCTCTGTTAAGTTTAAACGTCCTACATATCTTGGCGAGGTTCACACCTTCGAAGGGTGTGTAACAGATGCAGACGGTCGCAAAATTACCTGTGAAGCCACCATGTTGTCCTCAACAGGAAATGTCGTCGCAAGGAGTAGCGGCACCTTTATGGAGATGCGCCCAGAGATGCTAGCCCAGCTGAGGGGACGCCTGAAAGACGTTCCGCAGTGGTTAATGGATCCGGAACGAGAGTAGAGTCCTACTCTTGCTCGATAGCACCCATAAATGCATCAATTCGCGCCTGAACCTGAGTCGGAAGAGCGTTGTTTGGTGCGAGCATTCCGCCGTTAGGCAGAGATATGATTGAGAGCTGGCGCCCATTCGCAATGGCGGTCATCTCAAGTGACTCGATCTCAGCGTTAGAGGCGCCGTCGAACGATTCTACCATGACGTGAATGCCGTTGTTTAGAGCAGCCTGTGCTACCTCGTAACGGGCAGAATCAGTAATCGAAATCGCCACGGCTGAAATCTTCCCGTTGGAGATGAGATCTCGGTAGTCACCGTAACAACTGATAGATGGGTCTTGTGCTCTGAAAAGGCGCATTTTATCTGGGTTGATATCGCAGATAGCGATTACCTTTGTGTCATCCATTCCGTTGAACGTTTTAGCGAGCTTTGGAGCCCAGTAGCCAGCTCCTATTACGCCAATACCAGTCTTGAATTTAGCCTCTATGCTGAACTCTTCTTCTTGCTTATACGCGAGTGATGATTGTCTCATTGTTGTTAGCCTCTTGCTGGTAGCCACATTTGTATGGCTTTTGTTTTTATCTGCTCCAAAGTGAAATCGGGTGCCTAGGTGTGAACCTGAAGGTAAATTCTAGTTTTTTTTAATTATGGGTTACGTCGTCTGTATGGGAATAATAATGCTACTGCTGACTCTGGCCTGTACCACTACCACCTCAAGTTCAGAGCCAATGATGCTAAGCGATCACACAGTACAAGCAGTTGTAATCCACACGGCCACTTCGACTGATCAAGTAGGGCCATGGACTAATAGGCTAATTTCTGAGACCAGCCCTTATCTACTTCAGCATGCTCACAACCCAGTTGATTGGCGCCCGTGGGGACAGGAGGCGTTTGATGAGGCCAGATCCCGTGATGTTCCTATCTTCCTTTCAATTGGCTATTCCGCTTGCCACTGGTGCCACGTAATGGAGCACGAGAGCTTTGCAGATCCCGAGATCGCTGGGTTTCTCAATGAACACTATGTTGCGATAAAGGTGGATCGAGAGGAACGTCCAGACGTCGACTCGATCTATATGGATACGATACACCTAATGAACGGCAGTGGAGGTTGGCCTGCCAGCCTTTGGCTAACTCCAGACTTAGTCCCATTCTACGCGGGAACATATTTTCCACCTCGATCAAGATATGGTAGGCCAGGGTTTATTGATGTTCTCCGTAGCCTTTCTGATTCATGGTTGTCGGATCCAGAGGGGGTAACTCGCACAACACGTCAGGTGATGAATGCGCTTGAGCGCAACGTGACACAAGGGGCTGGCAGCGGTCAAGTTAGTTCAGCCGGGTTGCCATCAGGGGTTCGGCAGCTCCAGTCAAACTGGGACAGTATTTACGGGGGCTGGCAATCTTCGCGAAAGTTTCCGATGGTGCCCAGGTTGGAGTTTTTACTCTCCTGGGCGGTTGCGACAGGCGACGAAGTCACGGGTGATATGGTTGTTCAGGGTCTCGACGCTATGGATAGAGGTGGGATACACGATCAGGTAGGTGGAGGGTTCCACCGATACACTGTAGACAGTGAGTGGATCGTACCCCACTTTGAGAAGATGCTTTACGATAACGGGCAGATGCTCTCTATCTACGCTGAGGCAGCGGTCGCGTTTGACAATCATCGCTTTGGGGATGTTGCGCGAGGGGTCGCTAGGTACCTAATACGCGAGATGCAGAGTGAGACAGGGGCCTTCTACGCTAGCATGGACGCTGATGATGCGGGCGGTGAGGGTTCCTTTTATGTCTGGAACCCAAGCAGTCTAGCCGAGGTCTTAGGAGCTGAGCGAGCGGCTAGCTTTATGGAGCTATACGCCGTGTCGTTAGATGGTAATTTTGAGCATGGCGAGACTGTGCTTACTCGGCTTGAGGGCGACGTAGCTCCGTTTGATCAGGATCTAGAGGCACTTTTGGCTCACCGTGCTACTCGGTCCGCTCCAGCGACAGACCACAAACGTGTAGTCGGGTGGAACGGGCTTGTAATCGGCGGGGTGGCCAAAGCGGGAAGGCTTCTGGGTGAGCCTGAGTTTACAGCTGCCGCTGTACTGGCGGCAGCCAATATCTTGGACAGTGTAGAGGCAGGTCAACTCTTGCCGAGAACAATAGAGTCTAACGCACCAAGAGGCGTAATAGATGATCAGGCATTTATGATAAATGCGCTGATTGACCTCTATGAGGCAACAGGTACACCAAGGTGGCTTATCGCGGCGAATGCGCTGTTGCAGAGCACCTTGCAGGGCTTTGGTGTAGAGGATGGGGGCTTTTATCACTCTTTAGGCTCAGCGGATCTAATAGTGCGGCAGATCGATCCTACAGACGGCGCCGAGCCTTCTGGCTATGGTCGGATGACCAAGGCTATGAGGAGGCTGCGCTCATATGGTTCCCTGACGGCGACAACCGACCTTATAGATGGGGCGTTATCGGGGGCGGCAGCCTATCTAGATCGATCGATAGCTAGTGTGCCAACGCTTGCCGAGACTCTTCACGCCTCCTCAAGACAGTCTATGGAGGTGGTGCTCGCCTACAGAGAGGGTCAGGAGCAGGCGCTAGAGCCCTTTCTGGAACTCTACAACAGCGAGTGGCGACCCTACTCTGTATTGGCTGTAGTGCGTCAGGATGAAGCCAGTGAGCTCTTGGAGTTCGGTGCTCTAGTGGGTAAGGAGTCTGACTCTGACGGCCCTGTAGCCTATGTATGCTTCGATGGAGCTTGTAGATTGCCCACTACTGATCTGGATCAGTTCGAGAGCCTCATGAACCCCGATAATTAGAACGCCCGAACTTTGGTTGGTCTGATTAAGCTCTAGGGTTGTGGTCTGTACGCAACCCTAAGGATGGTTAGTGGTTTTAGCTTATTTCCTGCAGAGGTGTAAGTTTTAGCCCTGCTCCTTCGTTGTAATGGTCGAGAGGGTGATGCACCCACTTACCCACCTTTATTAGGAGCCATTATGACCTCTTCAGTTTTTACATCTATAGCCGCCTTAACACTAGCTTTTCAGGTACCCCTTGAGCCTGTACCAAGCGCCCCATCAAAGGACAAAACAGAGCCATCATTCGATAGCGTGATAGCATTAGTTGAGGGAATGGTAGGGGATCCTGCCGCCAACCAGTTGGTCTCAAACGCGGGTCTTGATCTGGTAAATGTGATGTGGGAGGACACAGGGCGATCTCCTGGTTCGTCTTTGGGGCCCAACATTAGTGATCTAACCATAGGGGTGCGCGACAGCCGCGGTGCTCTCCATCCGATGCCAGTTATGCGGTTCAATAACTTCTCAGATGTCACCGCTGATGTGAACGCTAGCAATGTTGGGGTCAGTGTAGGTAACGAAAGGGGCGATGCGCTCCACAATATATCTCTGGAGGAGCTACTCAGGAACACTAGCGACTATCTGCATGACGACGGTTCGTGGGAAGGGAAGTACAACTCTCTATGGGATGATCGTGACACTCACGTTCTAGTCTCCGCACAGGCTGCCTTTTTACCGATCCCAGCTGATGGTGATGCTCTGTTTACCCCAGTTATATACAACTATCAGTCTTCGCTGGGTGCCCCAGCGGTGCTGACTATCGTAGCGACAAGTGAAGGCACTAGTATTCAGGTGGTGGAAAATACAAGCGGGTACATGTCTGATGCCCTCTTTTTTAACGATAACGGTGAGCGTGCGCCCTACACAGCCACAAGGCTCTCTACTCACAATGAAGAACAGCTGGCGACAGGCGGTGAGGTTGCCTCAGAGGACGATGGTCTAGATATGGTGATGATTATTCAAGTCCCGTTAGTGGTTGATAATTCAGGCAGTTGGTACGGGCTTGGTATGGGTGGGCTTGGTGTTGGCGGCGGCGGCGGCGGCAGCGGCATGGCAATGTCTCCTGAAGCGATGGAGGATTCGGAGGGGGGCGCAGCGCTTAGGTCTAGCGACGTGGAGACGGCGGTTATTGGTCATGGTGAGACCGAGGGGCCTTTTAGCGAGATCAACGGCAACTCTATTCAGCGAGACGCAGACTATCCGATCCGCGTGACAGTACAGTTCTACAAGGCCACCTCAAACGGAGTCGTGTCACAGCAAGACGTGGACGATGTTCGTGCTCAGATAGACAGGGTATATG
>CAWVYO010000011.1:0-29906 GCA_963934385.1 uncultured bacterium | reverse complement strand
GGGGCACCGTCGGTACCACTGACATCCGCCGTAACATCGCTTGCCTCGCCGTCAGTTGAAGTATGGGTAGCCATACCATCTTCAGAGGTGTTGGCGTCGCAATCGTTATCGATTCCATCACAGACCTCGGCACCGGCAGGATTTACCAAGTCTGAGGTGTCATCACAGTCCGTGCTATCCTCGACGTAGCCCTCTGGCATTTCACAGGCAATCATGCTGGTGTTCGCGTCACCGTAGCTGTCTAAATCAAAATCGGCGTACCATGTGCCCGCGTCTGTAGCGGTGGCCTCATCGATCTCGTCATCGCAGTTGTTGTCGAGTCCGTCACAGACTTCGGCGGCATCTGGGTTGATGTCGGCGTCACTGTCGTCACAGTCAACACTCGCATCAAAACCGTCGTTATCGGCATCGACGGCAGACTCGCCGCCACAACCCAAAATAGCTAGCCAAACAGAAAATATGTACATGAAAAATCCTTAAAGTAAAAAAAGTGCTGAGGCACACAACAGGGGCGCTGTGTATTGAATTGGACAACAAAATTCAAGCCGAAAACTTGAAATTATGAAATCACAGACTTTAATCTCATCAACGCGAGACCTCAATGACCCCACCCCAGACAAATGAGCTAGAAGAGTGAGCCGAGACAGCGTGTGTCGTTCTACAGCTACAGGTAGTGTCAACGAGTATAGGCGCAACTGTTAAGCACAGGGGACCCAAGTGAGCCCCCCGAGCTTTAAGCTAGCTATGCAGTAGCTTCTTTGGGAGCGACTTTGCCTTTCGGCTTTGCGTTCCAGATCTTCCGAGACAGATAGAGCCCTATGAACGCTATTGGTAGCATAGACAGGGGCCAAGCTATCCAGTTCTCAGGGTTTGCCGCAGCGCTCGTTGTCTCGCCTGGCAAAATCGTGTCATCTGGAAGAATGTACATGTAAACGAGCGACATAAAGCCTGTTCCCGCATAGACAAAGCCGTCGATAATACCAACCGCAACACCGACGTTCTTCTTGCCGCCAAAGTCCATACTCGCTGTTCCAGAGAGCATACCGTGCACACCAATAATCGACATAGACATGAAGATTACGAGCCAACCAATAGCAGCGTACGACCCACCGTAGAATAGCCCTGTCATTACGAGCCCTCCACCAAGCATAAACAGGTAGAGGATAGCAGCCACTGGTCCACGACGAGATTGGAAAACTCGGTCCGACAGAGTCCCTGCAAACACACCGCCCATTATCCCTGCGCAGCAGAGCAAGAGCCCCCAGTTGTCGTAGACAAAGTCGCCCTGGAGTCCCAATATAGCATCTGTCTGCTTCGCAAAAGTCCTGTACCACTGCATGATCGCCTGGCGCAAGAAACCACTACAGAACTCAATGCAGGCGATAGTGACGATTACTGGGTTCTTCATCATCATCTTGAATACAGCTACAGCTCCCAGCTGAGGCCCATCATCACCAGAGGAGGCATCTGCAGTATCGAAGTCGCTTAGACCCGCCTCGCCGGGGGTGTTCTTTACGATAACGAAATCGATAACCCAGAATACGACAAGTAGTATGGTCGGGATGAAAAAGAGGAACTGAAGAGGTAGATCGAAGTTATCTGGCGATATAATCATATAGCCCACATCAAAGGCAAAGTAGATGCCTAGACTGATGAGGATCCCAAAGATAGCTCCAAACACACCACGTTCACGAACGTGGAACCACGGGGCGTTGCATTTTACAATAGCGACCGCGCCAAAGCTCTGGAAGTACATGTTCACGCCATACAGACAGCTCATTATCATAGTGAAGTTGTCGCGATAGTACTGACCATTGACAGGATCCAACGCCTTTACTGTGGCAAACCCCATAAGCAAGTTGGCTAAAGCTGAGCCACCAGCACCCATAAGGATAGAGAACTTTCCACCCATTTTATCAGTGAGCGGTCCGTTTATGATAAACGAGCAGCCATAGACCCATGTACCGACTAAAAAGATAGTAGCAAAGTCGGCGTTAGCCATAAGCGGAGTACAGGCGGACATTGCCCCTGGTGCACACTCAGACAGCTTTTCGGTACCGAGTAAGTTTAGATCTCCAAAGGCGTGCTGACTAACCTTGATGTTGTAGCGACCCATGTACAAAAAGGCATAGGTCAACCCCAGAGGTAGCCAGTTCATCACGCGGCGTATTCGGTACTCTTTACTGTGGTCAACGCCCTCTACTTTCGGCAACCTCGCGAGCACTATTGTGACAACAACAAGGAGAATCAATATAGGCATGAATTCGACGAGCCAACTTGGCATAACAAAACCTCTGTGTGCAGGACATTGTGTGTAAGACAAAGTCAACTAATACATTTAGAGGGTTGTCGCCTATAAAAGGATCTTATGCTGAGTAGTTGAGCAGCTTAAAACTACCTTGCGCGCATCAAATCTACGCGATCTCTCAACCAGTCGGTGACATACCGTCGCTCACCCTCCCAGTCTTCCCATGTACCGTAATAGTCTCTGTAGTAGGCCCACCCGCTATAAGATTCGTACTCATCACCCCATCGCTCCCAAGCACGATCTGCAGATGGGGTAATTTGATCCCAGTAAGCGTCAAGTCTATCCTTAAGGGAGACCCATGAGAAGATCTCTCCCTCCTCTAGCAGAGCATCAAAACGTTCATTCAACTGAATAGATAGTTCGGGGTGCTCTTGAAAGTGCTCGAAAATCCCGTTCGCCCAGGTAAAGTCATCTACATAGTCCGAGTCGATCCTTATGGTCATCCAATCCTGCCCTACCGCATGATTGAAGTCCCAAGGCACATACCTGAACCGCGGAGAGCTAGGATCGTTGTAGAGATAGGCATTTTTCCCCGCCGAATCTTGAGCATTCAAGAAGTGAACAAGTATAAACCAGTCCATAAACTCTTCAACGGAGAACCAGTCCTCAGCCTCCAAAGCAAACTCAGCCCGAGAGGACTCAGAGGTGAACTCAACGAGCTCTCTTAGATCAAAAAAGGCACTACTTCCCTCTTTTTGCTCGTACCCTTGAGATAGATCACTTTTGTCTCCACCGTAGTAGCTCCATGCATAGAAGTTAGCGTCGTGACTTACAGACTTATAGAGGTTTCCGTCTCGGTTGAGCCCAAACTCGCCCATGAACTCATCGTCAATGTGATCTACCGCCACATAGAGTCCATTGTAAACCCCGTTGAGATAGACCACAGTAAAGAAAGTACGAGGTGTAAGCCTGTCGTCCGTGCCGCTCCGCTCTGCCATCGCCATCCATAGGTCATAAGTCAACTTCTGACGGATATACGAGTTGTCGTCAAAGAGTGAGATCAAAACTAGACGGTGCTTTTTTTCAAGACCGTGAGTTTCGAGATCAATTGGATCTTCTGGAAACTTCAAGGTGTATGCGTTCTGTGGATAATAGCTGCTCGAGGCACCGCGGATCTTTATTTCAGCTTGATTTGCTTCACCGTCCACCCAGACCACACCTTCTGAGTAGGACTCAGTGATTTGCTCCGAGCTATGGAGATGTATCACTGGCAAACCAAACTCAGTAAGGTAATCAGCGGGAGTAACAGGAACGTTTGACGACTCATCCCAACCATCGGCGATGTTTAGAGTAGTGGACACTATTTCGGGAAGCCCTTCTCCACCAGACACAGAGACCGTCACTTCGTGATGACCAGCTGATGAGAACCCTGTACTCCACAAAAGAACCCATCCCTCCAGAGTCATTGACCCAGGTCCTGTCAATAACTCGAGAGAAAAGCCCTGCGCACCAGTCTCACAGGAGACCACAAGCATTGCGGCGTCCCCCTCCTCGTATGCATCACTTTGCGATTTAATCTCAGGATTACAGCTGGTCGGCTGAGATGTCGATGTGTCATCTACGTTGGTTTCTCTTCCAGAATCATCTAGTGAAATGGTGCCTGGACCGCACGAAATTAAGAACAAAACTGTTATCGACGCTATTCTCATGGATGTGACTATAGCACAGGCTAAGTAGACCGCTCAACCTTCTACACAGAAGTCACAGATCTGCAGTAGCACACCTAGCCACAAGTTCATTATTGAATGACTGCTATCCATCAACGAGGCAATGTAATGTTCCATTTGTATTACTGATTACAGGGCGATATTGACGACCCAACACATAAAGAGGGCAAACAAACCATGTCTCAACTTGCAAAAATAGGTATTGTAACGGTCTCAGACAGAGCTAGCCGTGGGGAGTACAAAGATCTCGGAGGGCCGGCTTTACAGGGTTGGTTTGAGAAGGCCCTCGCGTCGGAATGGACCCCCGTCACCCGAGTAATTTCAGATGACCAAGCACTAATCGAGAACACACTTAAAGAACTGGCCTACGACGAAGGTTGCTGTCTAATAGTCACAACTGGAGGCACTGGCCCTGCGGTTCGCGACGTAACCCCAGAGGCTACCGAGGCTGTCTGCGAAAAAATGATGCCTGGCTTTGGAGAGCTGATGCGTCAGATCTCGTTGAAATATGTACCTACTGCCATTCTGTCTCGTCAGACTGCGGGTATCTGCGGTAAGGCACTTATTGTAAACCTCCCCGGAAAACCCTCGGCTATTGGCGAAACTCTGGATGAACTCTTCCCAGCGATACCCTACTGCATCGACATTATTGAGGGGCCACGTCTTGAATCGAACCCCGATGTAGTGAAAGTTTTCCGCCCTAAAGGAAAATAGGCGGAGCAAAATACGGTTGAGAAAACTGATCGCCAATATAGACTGAACAACCACAGGAACTAATGGCGAGTATCAGACCACGCGACGCTATGAAAACGGGCGACTAGCTAGCAAATAAAGATCAAATCACCCAACGATTGTAACTAGATTTGGATGCACAGCGACCATAAGTTGGTCTTTGGTTACCGTGGCATTTACCAGGGATGCATTTCTCATAAGGGTACCGTGAAGTAACGCTCCTGACAGATCGGCACTGTTCAGGTTTGCATTAGACAGCACCGACTTTTTCAAATTCGACATCGAGAGGTTAGCTCGCTCGAGATTAGCATTGCGAAAGTTAGCTCTCTCTAGATGCGCCTGACTAAGGTCAGCATCTGTTAAGTTAGACCCTTGAGCGTTGACCCACCTCAAATCCGATTTTACAAACTTTGCTCCAGACAGGTCGGCATCCATGATCACTGCCGCCAACATAGTGGCGCCATCAAACACCGCACTGGCAGCCCTAGCACCCCAAAGGTTTACTCCCTGCATTTGTGCGCCCTGAAAATCGACCTTCATAGCTACGCAAGAGCTCATGTTAGTGTGACTCAGACGTGTATCACGCATTACTGCGCCAGATATATTAGCCTCTTTTAGATTTGCCTCATCAAAAATAGCATCGACCAGCATTGCGCCCGAGAGGTTCGAGCCTGAAAGATTCGAGTGCGCAAAATTAGCAGAAGATAGATCTAATTTAGATAGGTCTAAGCCAGATAAATCTCGATGAGACAGGTCAATTCCGTGCAATTCACCAGGATCGGCGTTGCGCAACATCGAAAATGTAGCCAATTTCTCCTCTTCAATTTTAGATGCGGCGTCCATCCACTGTTCCTAATTTAACAAATTTTAGTATCATCTACGCTCATTATACACATACAAACTGATCTTTAGAGAAATATAACCATATGAAATTCCTTTTGTTTTGCAAACATAGCATCACAAGAGGTAGGGTTAGTGGTATCTTGCATCAGGAAGTAAAACAGTCGCCATCCATTATCGGTGACATACAAGGATTTAACATGTCGAATAAGCTTGTAGTGAACGTCGATGGACTCAAATTTCCAAACCCATTTGTTATAGGAAGTGGGCCACCAAGCACTAACGCTACCATTATTTGTAAAGCGTTTGCCGCTGGTTGGGGTGGAGTTGTGGCAAAAACAACCGCTCTCACATCGACAAAGGTTGTGAACGTTCAACCTAGGTATGGAAAACTCCGCGCTCCGAGTAAGGAGAATATCGGCTTTCAAAATATCGAACTCATAAGTGACCGACCATTCGAAGACTGGGAAGACGATTTCAAAAAAATAAAGGATGCCTATCCAGACAGAATTCTTATCGGCTCAGTAATGGAGAGCTATGAGAAGGGTCGTTGGCAAGAGGTAGCGGCAAGGTCAATTGCCGCTGGCTGTGACGCGCTAGAACTCAACTTTTCATGCCCTCACGGACACCCAGAGAAAGGTATGGGCGCAGCTATGGGGCAAGACCCTGACAGAGTCAAGCAGGTAACAAAGTGGGTAGTAGAAGCAATAGACGGTCAGCCAATATGGGCAAAGATGACCCCTAACATTACAGACATAAGAGTCCCTGCTCGCTCCGCGATTGCTGGAGGGGCCGTTGGAATTGCGGCTATAAACACTATTTTGGCATGCATAGGGATCAATATGAAAACCCTAAAACCGCTCCCGACAGTGGAAGGTCATTCTACCTTTGGAGGGTACTCCTATCGCGCTGTGAAACCTATAGGGCTCAGGATGGTCGCAGAGATAGCTGGCGCACTGCCAAACACAAGTATCTCGGGAATAGGCGGAGTCACCTGTGCAAACGACGCGATAGAGTTCATGCTCATGGGTGCAAACACTGTTCAGTCGTGTACTGGACCGATGCTTCACGGCTTTGACATGGTAAAAGAGATGATAGAAGGAACGGAGGCGTTCATGGACAAACACGGGTTTAATTCTATTGATGAATTCGTTGGTCACAGCCTCCAGTACCTCACTACTCATCATCATCTGGTAGACCTGCAATCTGCTCGCAAAGCTGAAAAAGCTGCTGAGCTATCTAACAAAGACACCTCTTGGGGTAATAGCCGAGTTCAAGACCAGACGGCTAGCCTTACGAGCAACGAATAGGTGCTCCTAAGCCTAGCAATATCATCCGCTATCGCTATGACGGGCGACTGTATTACACCGCAATTAATGAGATCACTTGGCGATCTACCTGAGTTTATCTCATACCCTGTGCCGCCATCAACCGGCGAAAAAGCGGAACGTGAGGCCGATTTTCCAGGACTAAACAGCCTGATCTCGGAAAACTTCATAGTCAAATGGGGAGACGAGGACCTAAACTCGACCGACTTAGAGAGACTGTTGGATACCTTTGAGATTGCCTGGGTCTCCATTACTGGAGACATGGGGTACCCTACCCCTGTTGGATCAGACACTCACTTAGTCAACGTCTATATAGGTGACTCGGGAGAGGGATCACCCGGCATGTTGGGGGCTGCTGGCTATCAGACTATAGACTCCGAAGGCTGGCCAATTATCGTCATTAGCAAAGGGGCCTTAAGCGGGAACGGCGGTGACATTTCCACAGCTGTACATGAGTTTTTTCACGCTGTGCAACACGCCGTTGGAAACTATGGCTATTGGGGTGAGGGGGCCTGGTTCTTTGAGGCTACAGCCTGTTGGATAGAGCCAGAAGTGCTGCCCGACGATCTAACCTACTTTCAGTTCATTTTCGGTTACGCACTTATCCCTCAGTATCCGCTGAATTTTTTCGACTACCCAGATACGGGAGTACTTACCGAGTACCACCAGTATGGAGCCGTCCTGTTTCCGAGATACCTCTCCGAACATGTTGCCGACCCTGAACTAATCAAAGAGATCTGGGACTACACACTGTCTCAAAACGATCCGCTTAAAGCCTTGGAGTCCATCTGGAGCGACACAACCCTCTCTGTAGAGGATGTATTTATTGACTTCGCCGCGCACAACTCGGTATGGGACTACTCCAATGGTGATCACTACAAGCTGTGGGTAGACTACTACGCCACACAGATGCCAGATTGGGACTGCTCAGTCACGGCTGAATATTGGGGAGGGGGCTCACAGGGCTTTAAAGAAGCCAACCCCGACTGCATGCCACAGACGTTTGGCTACAACATAATCGAGCTGGACTCTCCAAACACAGGTGACCTAGTAGTCTCATTTGAAGGCGACTTGGCGGGAAACAAGTTGGGAATTGCCAATTGGAGAGCCCAACTGGTCTTAGACAGATGGGACGAATACGAGTACATCGACGTACCCGTTGAAGATGGTACAGGAACGCTTACCATCTGCGACATAGACGCGGAAAAAGTCAACCTTGTCATCGCGTCGTTTTCAGGAAACTCATCTAATGGTGAGGAGTTTGGATACTCCTATGACTTTTCAGTGGTTCCAAGCGCCGAGGGGTGTACGGAAGATGTCGACACTGGCATCGTCGATACTGGTAATACTGGTAGCGAGACACCTAAAGGTGGTTGTTCGTGCAGTACACACCAGGCGCCAAATCGGTACAATTTTCTTTGGATTTCAGCCCTAATAGGCACTGCGTTAGTTGTTAGAAGAAGGTAATGACAACCGACTTACCAGAGCTATTCCGAGATCGTTACATTCTAGTAGTAGACAAGCCCTCCGGGCTTCCAAGCCAAGGCACTCGTGATGGCGCGGACAACCTCTACGACCAACTCGCGCGAGAAAACACTTATATAGGTTTACACCACAGGCTCGACACACCTGCTTCAGGGGCGCTTCTTTTATCTCTTGATAGGCGTGTAAACAGAGGACTTGCCGACGCATTTTCTAGCCACAGTATCAACCGTACATATAGAGTATTCCTCCTTGGAAGTGTAGAAGATAACGGTGTGTGGGATGATGCTATCGACAATCAAGATGCTGTGACTTACTGGAAGAAAATCGCCTTTGGTGGTGGCATTTCACTAATAGAAGCTACACTAAAAACCGGTAGAACACACCAAATACGAAGACATGCTAGCGGCGCTGGTCACCCCGTTATTGGGGACAGGAGATACGGAGGTGCAGCAGGTAGAGCTCACACTAGGCTTGCTCTACACGCTTGGAAACTAGAATTCATTCACCCACTTAGCGACGAGAAGATCTCTGTTACTGCCCCAATACCTGGTGATCTATCTCGACTTATGAAAAAAGTAGGGGTCACAGAATGACACCTAACGGCCCCCGCATGGTCTCGGTCTTACTGGTCATTACATCTCTCTTGTTTCTCCCTATTCTATTGAATGGTCAGTTCATCTGGGACGATGAACTACTTGTGGTAGGAAACCACCTGACAGGTCCTGACGGATCACTATTTGATCTACTTACAGCCAACCTCTGGAGCACAACAGATAGCGCAGACGGCGGGAGCAGCTTCTATCGTCCAGCCTTCCTGCTGAGTATTTGGCTAGACAGGAGCATCTTTGGTCTCTCCCCTGTTGCGCACCATGTGCACTCGCTGCTCTGGCACCTAACATCAGTCTATTTGGTCTGGAAGATCATTCTACGGCTCGGTGGAGAAGGTAGACCAGCAATAATCGGAGCCGCTCTGTTCGCTTTGCACCCCGTTCAAGTAGAAGTTGTGAGCTTTATTTCTGCCAGAAACGACTCTATGGCTACTGTTGCAGCGCTGGCAGCCATACTAATAGCGACTAATACGCTCCAAAATAGGAGGCGGCTTGTCTTTGTCTTCTGCTTAAGCGCCCTGGCCATGCTGTCCAAAGAACTCGGAATCGTAACTCCACTGCTCTACCTTGTGATTAATGGTGCCCTCGAAAACAAGCCCCCTTGGAAGCAAAGCATACGAGAAAACCTGCCCTTTATGGCAATAATATCTGGAGTTGTGTTCGCCATCGCAATTCGATTCTCGCTAGGTCACGCCCTCTCTTCTGGCAGCCATACGATTACCGACACTGTCTTGCAGTTACCTCAAGTCTTCTGCACATATCTAGCTCTCATAGTGCCTCACCTAAACGCCACTCCAACGGCGACCTTATCAGGCTCTATCACACCGTGGTTAGGGGCCGGTTTTTCCTTAATCTTGCTCCTTGCTGCCGCTGCAGTTGGAGGAAAAAAGGGGGTGTTTGGGCTTGTGTTCGCAGTGATAGCCTTCGCTCCTGCAGCTTGGGGTGCCGTAGGTGCAAACAGTTTGGGCTTCCGGTACCTCTACCTGCCAATGGTCGGTATCGCTATTACGGCTGGCTTTGCCTCTAAGACTGTTAGTTTCAGACTCCTACCAGTAGCCTTTTCGGCACTCCTATTCGCAGCTACAGCCACACAGATACCTCAATGGAGCTCAACAGAGTCTCTATGGCGAAACGGTTTTCACCAAGCACCATCTCAAAACACAGCCTGTGGCCTTTTTAAGACGCTGGAGCTAAGGGCTTGGAATGAGGAAAGCAACCAACAGGAACTGTTGTTCGCAGAAGCTGAAACGGCGTTGAGTGCAGCGATAGCGTCCCCACCCGACCAGTACTGTTGCCTCTCGACCACCCGATGGTTTTGGGAGCGTAACCAGAGGCTATCGGGGCTATCAAATCCTAACGATGCGATACAGTGGGGTGAGAGAGCTCTTGAGGCTGGGTGCCAACAATCACCTGAAATCATGGCTCCACTAGCGATATCGTACGCACTTGCGGGAAGGTGGGACGAAGCAGCAAGCACATCGACTCAGATTGAGAGGGACCCCTTTGGCTACAAAGATATCGTTTTGTCGGCTGCTGGGATACTTCGAGGTGACAGAACCCACCTTGAAACCCTAATATCTGAGAGCAGTCCTCAAGCGGGGAGCTCCCTTGAGCAACAGGCTGAACTAATCATTAGCCACAGCCAGCTAAACAGCAGCAGAGAATAGTGATGATCCGAAGTAGAGACATCTCTATATGGCTAGTATTGTCAGTTGCTGTCACCATGTGGGCATACAGACCAATCTGGAATATCGATATCTTTTGGCACATAGCCACAGGCAGAGTGATTCTAAACTCTGGTATACCAAGTACCGACATCTTCGCTCCGCCACTTATTAGAGGAGACTGGACACCTTTTCAATGGGGTTATGAGGTGTTCGTGGCCTGGATCAGTGACAACTATGGTCTCACGACTCTACGGTGGATTCACGCTTCAATTATTGGTCTTGCTGCAGGTCTATTTGGGCTCTGGAGCAGAGAGCGCGGAGCATCAACTATTGCCTCTATTGCATCTGTCGCGATCTTTATATGCCTGTTTGAAGACAGAATAAGGGTCAGACCACACTTGTTTGAACCCATGTTCGTAATGCTAACAATACTCTCCTGTAGAAAAGGTAACTTAGTCCTGTTGAGCCTAGTAATAGCTCCAATATGGGCAAATATTCACGCTGTTAGTTCTCTTTGGTGGATCGCTATCTTTGGAGCGTGGGCTCTAAACGAGCGAAACAGTCGCACCTACCTACAATTGGGTGTTGGAGTAGCCGCAATTGCCCTCTCTCCTGGGGCTCTTGAAGGGCTTTTTGGCGCCCTGACCTCTCACTCTGAGTGGCCCGCTGAATTTGTCCCCGAGCTAAAACCTATATTCGCCTACACAAAAGAGGGACCTTGGGGGTGGCTTATGCTCGCTATTGTCTCTGGCGGGCTAGCCGCCTCAGTGAGCACACTGTTGAGTTCAAAAGATCTCTACCACAAACTCCTCTCTATAGGGTGTGCCATTGCGGCGGTCATATTAGCTAGGTGGGCCTTCTTTGCGGCAATTCCTATCGCTATCTACCTGCAAAACTCACGAGCGCATTACAGGTTAATAAATTCTATAATAATAGGGGTCACAACAGCCTCCTTAGCCCTACACGTAGCTCCTAGGTGGAGCCTCTCCGACAGAGCTTTAGACATTCAGGCGAACACCTTTCCCGAAGCAGCTGTCGACTTTATGGAGGTCACCGATATAAGAGTGCCTACGGACACTACGGGTGCTTGGGCTGGCTACCTACTGTACAGGCTTCACCCCCCAGCAACTGTAATAGCAGACGGAAGGTTGGTATTTTCTGAGGAGGTTGCAGATCTACTGCGGCGGCGAGGGGACGGAGATGCCACCACCTTCGACCAGGCGGTAGGTTTCTTTCACACTCAAGCCCTATTGCGCCCCATAGGTATGACACCTCCACTAAGCGAGGAGCGGTGGATGTTGGTTTACTCCGACGAGATCGCAGAATTGTGGCTACCCAGCCCGGCTTGGTTACCAGAGAGGATGGAGGCTATCGAACAATGGAACGCAGATAATTAGGCGGCTATAGCAAAAAGCTAAATCTCCCTTCTGTTCTCAAGCGCCCTCATCAGTGAGACCCTGTCGGCGTATTCTATCTCTGTGCCGACTGCTATTCCATGGGCCAACCTGCTCACCTTTACGCCTAGGTGCCCCAAGAGTCTCGCGACATAAAGAGCAGTTGTGTCACCCTCTACATCTGGATCTGTAGCGAGAATGACCTCCTTAGCGCCAGAGGCTCTAGCCACTAACTGCCTAAGCCTCAAATCATCTGGACCCACGCCATCGAGGGGTGAAAGCGCACCATGCAACACATGGTAAAGCCCACGGTACTCTCCAGAGCGCTCTATTGCGCCTATATCGGGCGGTCGCTCAACAACACAGATAGTCTCTGCGTCCCTGCGAACGTCGGAGCACACAGCGCACGGGCTAGCACCAGCGATATTGCAACAGACCTCACATTCAACCACGCCACTTTGAAGCTCACCAACAGCGGCGGCTATCTCTACAACCGTGTCGCTAGAAGCCCGAACAAGCCACCAAGTTAAGCGCTGAGCACTCTTCTCACCTATGCCTGGAAGCCTTGATAGTGCCAACACACACCTGCGAATAGGATCCACGTTACTTTTCCTCTATGGGTGTTACTCGCTCAATCACGCCACTCAAAGTCTCACACACAAGCTGAATTGCTGGATCGGATTTAGCCTCACTCCACAATAGCTCCTCGTATTCTTTGCGATCAGACTGTTCCTTCTCTCTCACAGTTTGGGTAGTGTCGCCCTCTGCCCGTAGAACTGACTCAATAGAGCTGAAGCCAACAAAAAACTCCTTGGCAATAGCTATGACTTGAGGCTCGATAACGATCTCTTTACCGCGCTTTAGTGTGCGCTCAGAGGTGAACATTACTCGTAGCTTTCCGCCTCGATATCCACCATTGGCAGAGTTTTCTGAAAGAGTGCGAAATGCTCCACCTAGATCTCTAACCCTGCTGAGGAAGCTCAAAAACAGATCACTGTGCTCATCTGAGCCAGCACGCGGCGGGACGTCTACGGGAGTAAATGAACTGGAAACCAATGTTAAGTGTGTGGATGCCTCTACTGTTGGATCCTGGCGCTCAGTTTCTACTGCGAACTCTGAGACAGGAGCTATAGACTGGTCCATCGCGATAGCAGCTGAACCATTTGCACCTCCGATTAATAGCGTTGGTCTGAGATCCTCTTCAGGCTCAGGGTCGCTGCCGCTGTTTGTAGAAGAAGAGCCGCTTTTCTCTCCTCTGGATCCCCTCTCGCGAGGAGCTGAACCGTGACGTCCAACCCTTGGAGCGGCGCCAGCACCTCTCATTCTACGCTCTAGGTTAGACAATTTCTGCAACAACACATCAACAGGCTGAACCTTTCTTGTAGAAGCCATTCTAGCCACCGCCATCTCGAGCACCATTCTAGGAGCAGATGACCTCGCTACAGCATCGTGGGTCTCGAGCATAACGTCGAAGTAGCGGGTAAACACGTCGGGTGTCACGCCTTCAACTATCTTATCGAGGCGCTCTTTCTCCTCGTCTGGAATGTCGAGGAAATCTCGGGAACTCGGCGAGAGACCAATTAACGCAGCGTTGCGAAGCAACCCTAGAAACTCGGAGGAAAACTGCGCGAGTTCGTGCCCGTGCTCATAGACCGTAGCTATAGCAATTAGAGCCTTCTCCGGTTGGCCATTTATTAGGCCATCGAGCATAGAATAAAGCAGAGATCGATCTACTAAACCTAAAATCTGACCGACCTCGTCATCGCCGACAGCAGTGCCGCCAAAGGCGATGACTTGATCTAAAAGCGACTGAGCGTCACGCATGGAGCCTTCGCCGGCGCGAGCTATCATCAAGAGGCTCACGTCTGATATCTCTACACCCTCTGAGTCGCAGATAGTTCTGAGTCTCGAGGCAACAACCTTCTCCGATATTCGCTTAAAATCAAAGCGCTGTACACGTGAGAGCACAGTATCTGGAATCTTTTTAGGCTCGGTTGTAGCGAATATAAAAACCACGTGCTTTGGGGGCTCTTCAAGGGTCTTTAAGAGCGCGTTAAACGCACCCTTTGAGAGCATATGAACCTCGTCGATAATAAATACTCGTCGACCACCTCTTGAGGGTAGGTATTGTACGCTGTCACGCAGATCTCTAATATCGTCTACCGAGTTGTTAGAGGCTCCATCGATCTCAACTACGTCGGGTGAATTTCCCGCTAGGATCTCTCGGCAACTAGCACAAGCTTGGCAGGGGGTATCTGTGGGACCTGACTCGCAATTAAGGCATCGAGCAAGAGCTCGTGCAGCCGTTGTTTTACCCACACCGCGAGGCCCCGTAAAGAGGTATGCGTGATGAATCCTATCTCGCTTGATGGCATTGGAAAGTGTGCGAGTGACGTGCCCTTGTCCTGAGATCTCATCGAAACTCAGCGGTCGCCATTTTCTTGCTATAGCTTCGTAGCTCATCTTCTCTGTGCCCCGCAAATGCCCGAAATAAAGCCCAAAAAAGGGCTCTGAATGCTGTAGAAGAAGGAGATGACCGGGCACCTTCTCGCCCCTGGTGTCAAACTACCGTTGCTCCCTTCCAGGCCTGGCGGGGTTCAATGTCCTCGGTCGAAAAGACCCGGCCATCACCTTCTTCTACATCAACACAAATAACACTGATCACAGAACATGGATCAAAAAAAATGGTGGAGAGAGCGGGATTCGAACCCGCGGTACGTTGCCGCACACTCGCTTTCCAAGCGAGCGCCTTCGTCCACTCGGCCACCTCTCCATTACATTCACGACAATGGCTTTACAAGGACAACTGTATCGCCCTTGCCACCTTGCCGTTCGCGCATGGGGACATAACCCCTCATACGTGACTTCGTCTAGCTATTTCACTCTTGTTCTTTGCCACCCCTACGTTTCTTTTGACTCCTCCTCTTCTCTCTAAAAAAGCTCTTTAGCAGATCAGAGGATTCTTGTGCCAAGACACCCGGAACCACATCAAACCTGTGGTTTAAAACAGGATGAGACGAGAGGTCATCTAATGTCCCCAGAAAGCCACCACGAGGGTCGGTAGCACCAAAGACGCACCGCTCTATTCGAGACAGTACCATAGCACCCGCACACATTGCACATGGCTCTAGTGTCACGTAAACCGTACAGTCGTTTAAGCGCCAGCTCCCCAATTTTTTGGCGGCTAGCTTCATAGCCATAAGCTCGGCATGTGCCGTGGGATCCTGATCTCTCTCCCTCAGATTATGGGCTACTGCGACAATCTCATTTTCAAAAACTACCACTGAACCAACGGGAACTTCACCGAGGGAGCGAGCTATCTCAGCTTGCTTGAGCGCCTCTATCATGAAGGCTTCATGTGTTGTTATTTCAGACATATTGGCGCCATTGAAGATCAAGCCTGAGCGTAATCGTTCAGCCGATGGTAACTATACAGAGTTAAGACATAGTGTCAACGAAACAACGCCACCCACATTACAAGTGATCACAAATAGCGAGAACTCGAATGAGAATACGAACCCTACTCACAGAACAGGTCGCCGTAGCTATTAAGGGCAGGGTAGGCACCATAGACGGAGTCGACAAAGAGTTACATTCGCTAAGAGAATCTATAGGGAGAATGACTTCATCTATGTCCAAGTTAGAGCAGAGGGCAGCTACCCTAGCCTCACTTCACACCGATGGATTCTCACTGGACATGACCATACACAAAGCTCTGTCCCTCCACGGTGGCGTTCAGGTGTTATTTGAACAGATGGGACTAATGGGTTGCAAAGACTGCCCTGTGGGTGACGACGAGACCCTTGGCGAAGCAGCGGCTGGTATGGGTGTAACCAAAGAGGTGCTCCTCTCAAAACTTCAAGAGCTGATCTAATGATGAAAACATGGATATCGATCTTACTATTCTCGTCACCAGTACACGCAACACAGATCACTATTGGAGATCGGGGAGCACGTGTTGTATGCGAATGGGAGCAAAGCGAAGACTCATCCAAAGGGGTCATAATGGTGCACCAAGCATTAGGAGATAGCGACGATTGGGACTTTTTCGCATCACACCTAAAATTGGCTGGATTTAGCACCTTGGCCATCTCCTTGGCACCGTCGGAGCAAAGTACCGAAGGGTGGCTTGGCACAGCTCAACAAATAGACACGGCTATCTCGTGGATGACTGAGCAGGGTATCGAATACCTAGCAGTCGTCGGGGCGGGGTTAGGAGCTAACTTATCTATGATTTCTGCCGCTGAAAACCTCAGCGTAGACAATCTCGTCCTATTGTCTCCAGGTCTACAATACGAAGGGGTACACGCCGAACATACAATATCGACATACGGAGAGAGACCGCTCTTTATAGCAGTCTCTAGACAAGACCCGTACTCTGCTCGATCATCTATCTACTTCGACGTGGAGGCTAGAGGTCTCCACCACCTGGAAATCCTAACTAGAGCGGGTCACGGGACTCAGATGCTAACTATGGCTCCTAGTCTTTCTTCTGAAATAGTCGGCTGGCTGACAAACTCACACGATAGTATTGAGGTAGATCTTACGTTGGACTCAGATATTACGACGGGTGACACCACCGCATTAGAGTCAAATGGGAACTACCTTCCGCTAGGTTTAGAATAAAAATAAATTAATTAGGTTTTTATTTTAACATCAATAACTACATATGTTTACCTGTATACACGACTACTAGCTAAACGCTACCTTCGGTCAACATAACAATTGTTTAAGCATTTTAGTTGAGTCATCAAAATGGCGATCTCAGTTGAGTAAGTGCACCCAGAAGAGGGGCATCAATTCAGTTTCAGACATCGGGAAACCAACTAAAAGAGACGTATACAATTATGGCTATTTATATACAAACCAACATGACCAATATAAGCACTGCTCGTCACCTCAATGGCGCAGGCAAAATGAACAAACAGGCCTCAAACCGGGTATCTTCTGGTATGAGAATTAATTCTGCCGCAGACGACGCAGCAAACAGTGGGGTTTCTTCGAACCTGACCTCTAATTCCCAGTCGTCTAAGCAGGCCACAAAAAATATTAATGATGGAATCAGTATGCTTAATGTGGCTGAAGAGGCCACAAGCAGCGCTGCAAATAGTGTCAAGAGGATGCGTGAGCTCGCTGTGATGGGCTCCTCAGAGACCCTGGCCTCTACAGAGCGTCAATATATTCAGGCTGAATTCGAATCTCTAGTTGAGACAGTTGACGATCTAGCCAACAATACACTTTTTAACAGCAAGCAATTAATCGATGGAAACAGTCCTACCATTGGTGTGCAGGCGGGTATAAACGGCACATCCAATGACCTAATTACACTGTCTATGGGCGACATCTCGATCCAAACAATAGGAATAGACACAGCTTCAATAGATATGTCGACCCTAACGGGTGCCCGTGATGCAATTGGAAAGTTGGACAACGCCCTGAACTCCCTGAATGAATATAGATCTGAGTACGGAGCCAAAGGGCGAGCCCTAGACTCAGCTATTTCCAACATGGAGATATATGATGAGGCGCTGACTGGCGCGGCTTCACGACTGATGGATGCCGATTTCGCACAAGAAACCGCCGAGCTATCTAAAACCAGCATAATGGTGCAAGCTGGCACGTCCATACTGGCACAGGGCTCACAGCTTTCACAAGGGGTAATGTCTCTCTTGTAAGAGAACTTTGGGCTATAAAATATTTGAAAACCGGCGCCGCGAAAACGGGGTAAGATCAACGTATGTTGAAAAAACTCTTTTTCGCGGCTTCGCTGATCTCACTCACCTTAGGGTGTGGTCGTGCCGCAACATTATCAAACGGTCAATACAGCGGAATTTTTTCGCTGCAGGCTCCAAACGGATGGGTTGAGACTCAAAATAGAAAGACAGGGAGAAACTACTCTTTGGTACTTGAGTCCCCAAACAACTGCTGCGTCATTCAAATCGAGGTCATTCATGAGGGGGATGACAGTGCCTCTAGGGCGCTCGAGGTGGTTGCAGAGCTCTACGCGGTAGGCAGAGGGCGCCACATGGGGATGCAGTCAAACCTAATATCTAACGACCAGATCCTTGTGGACAACCGCGAAGCCCGCGCAATCACGGTCGCCAGATCCCATGGACCTGTTGTTCGGTACGCCTCGTCGGTCTTTATTAGGACAAATAAGGGCTTGGCTGTGCTCACGCTGACATGGATTCCAGAGACAAGCCTAGACTCCATAGCTATTTGGGAGAGGGTCCTTGACTCCTTTTCACTACCTACTGCTTCGCGGCCAGAGCAGCCGCCCTTTGAGCCTATTGTGACCTCTGAACAGCTGGAATTAGAGGTCGATCTGAGGGCAGAATGAAGAGGAGAGCCTCTTACTATCTCCAGCGTGATGGGGGTGCCACGAGGTAGTAGAGTATGGTAATAATCGCCATCAATCCCAGTGTCATTACCGCTTGCCTCCCCTATTGTTTGACCTACCGCTCCTTGAGGCGCCAGTAGACTTAGACTTCTTTCGCTTGCGAGAACTGCCCTCCTTAGGTTTTTGCCGAGGTCCCGAGTTATTTACAGCTCGCTCTGGGTATATCTTGTGCACCATTGCCCTAAACTCATCGAAACTACCATCGATAATGCTTTCGCGCATCTTGGCCATAAATGCGGCGAACCAAGTGAGGTTGTGTAGTGTAGTTAAGGTCGCACCAAGGACCTCTCCGACTCTAAACAGGTGGTGTATATAGGCACGTGTAAAATTGGTACAGGCATAGCAATTACAGGAAGTATCCGGTGGGTACATGTCTCGGCGGTAACGAGCGTCTGTAATACGGGCACGACCAGCCCAAGTATAAAACATTCCGCTACGAGCATGGCGTGTAGGGATAACACAGTCGAACATATCAATGCCCTCTGCCACCCCTTCTACTAAATCCAAAGGACGCCCAACCCCCATCAGATAACGAGGGTGTGATTGACTCATGTGAGGCAAAGTGAACTTGAGAACCTCCAGCATCTTCTGGTGACCCTCACCCACAGAAAGACCACCAATGGCGTAACCATCAAACCCAATATCTTGGATTGCTTCGGCGGAGCGCTTTCTAAGTTCTGGCCAAAAACCACCCTGAACAATGCCAAACAAGCTCTGATCCGGACGGGTGTGAGCATCTTTACTTCTTCGCTCCCAGCGAGTAGTCCTATCAACGGATGCTCGAGCGTAGTCCACATCAGTCCCGAACGCTAAACACTCATCAAACACCATAGCGATGTCTGAGCCAATCTGTTGTTGAATATCCATAGAGGTCTCAGGGGAGAGAAAAGTAGATCGCCCATCGAGCTCATAGTTGAAATTAACGCCCTCTTCTGTCACCTCTTTTTTGTCCAAAGAGAATACCTGAAAGCCTCCTGAATCCGTTAAAACCGGCAACTCAACATTCATCATGTTGTGTATGCCTCCGTGTTTTGCCACAAGGGTCTCACCTGGGCGCTGACTCAAGTGATACGTGTTGGCAAGGATTATTTGGGATCCCGTCTGAGCCAGGTGAAGCGGCGATAAGGTCCTTATTGCACCTTGTGTCCCAACAGGCATGAATACTGGTGTTTGCACCACGCCCCTTGCAAGCTCTAGTCGCCCAGCGCGTGCATTACCTTTTTTTGCCTCTACCGAAAATTTGATCTCACAAGTCATAAAGTGGAGCTAACCCGCGTTTTTAAGTTTTGCGCGTTCAATTAGTAAACACTACCTCAAATTGATCATCGAAAAACTAGTGTATAATCCAGCGCTCAAAAGAGTTAAATTAATGGCGACATGTGATCCATTGCGCCTTTTCAGAGATTATACACAAGTATGGGTTCTAGTGGTAGACCAGCACCGTTTCCTCCGGGAACAAAATTAGGAGAGCATTTTATTGTAGACTCTCTGAGGCGCCTATGCGAAGGGCGAATGATCTATGTGGTCAACGACAACCGCGCAGACCTACCAACCAAAAAATGCTGGGAGTGCCTCAACAACGACAGCCATAAAAATGCGCCTAACTGTGTTGGCTGCAACAAGCCCCTACCATCAAACCAACAGTTTATTCTCTCCGTGAGGTGGGATAGCGACAACTTCGAGCGACAGTTGGCATTTCATCAGCGCCAACTAAAACACCCTGCCATGTTGCGACCAGACGCTGTCTTTCTACAGGACGATCAGCTCTGCAGCGTAATAAGGTACAAGGGTGAGAGCCTCATGGTCACCCTGCCATCTCCACTTGAAACAAATACTGTTTTACATCTGTCACAGCGGTTCGCAGGGCTAATAGCTTTCCTCCAAACAAACGGTGTTCGTCTATCTGACTTAGATCGTCACGCTTTTGTACTGAGAAAGACAGAAGACAAGTACTTGCTGTTTGATCCTCTTGTATCTGAGCTTCTAGACAGTTCAATAAAAGATAACGAACGCTCGGAAGAGATAGTACAGCTAGCCGCAATGATGCGGAAATATACTCAGGTGAACTGCAACCCACTGCACGACTTTTTGCTTAGAGCCGAGAGCGGCGAATTCAAGACACCGATGGAGTTTGGCAGAAACATAGAAAAAATCTTCGACTCCACACCGAAAGACCCGGCTCTTGGTGGTGTGGCGACCATGACTGACGTAGGTTTAGCTAGGAGCCTAAATGAGGACACTTGGGCCTGGGCAGACATTGCCGACGGGGCGAGGATTTACGCCGTAGCCGATGGCATGGGCGGGCACGAAGCTGGAGAAGTAGCCTCTGCGACTGCGGTGGCTACCATTTGCACCGAGTCTAGAAACAGGTTTACCAAATTAAAAAACAAGTCGTCTGATGCCCTAGAGAACCTTCTCGACGAATCGTTTCAAGCAGCCAACAACGCGATCAAACAGATGGCCGATGACGCTGGAACCGACATGGGTACCACAATGACGGCCATGCTACATTATGGCGATTTGGGGCTGCTGGCCAACGTAGGCGACTCGCGAATCTACCTCATGAGAGGTCAATCCTTACAACAGGTGAGCCAAGATCACTCTCTTGTAGGCAGATTGTTAGCCCAGGGTAGAGTCACCCCCGACGAAGCGAGAACACACCCCCACTCCCACATACTTCTCCGCACTGTAGGCACCGAATACGACGTAGAAATCGATATCTTTCAGGTAGAACTACAGTCGGGAGACAGGGTGATAATGTGCTCTGATGGTCTGTGGGGCGAGGTCGAAGACGACGACATAGAGGCCATTCTCAACCACTATGATGACCCTAGCGTTTGTGTACAAGAGTTAATTAAGGCCGCTCACTTGGGCGGCGGTAAAGACAACGTCACCGTAATGATTATTGGAACTTAATCCTTACGTTACCGCGCCTCTTTGTAACGCCTTGTAGATCCAACCACTCCAGCATTGGGATTGCACCCTTTCTAGAGAGCCCTGTAATCTCCTTGAAACCGGATGGCGTCAACTCTTCATTGTCGGCAAAGTGCGACTTCACATCATCAACGACCCTCTTTAGACTCGCAGCAGAGTAGATTACATGGTCTATCTTTACTACCTCTCCTGTTTCTACTAGGTGTCCTATTAGCCCCTCTGTGTTGCCCGTCCCAATGTCTAAATCCGATAGGCTAACAGCTGTTAATCCCGCCTCATTTAGCCTCTTCAACAGCGCATCTCTAGCTAGGATCTCGGCGGCAGTTAACACCACCTTCCAATCAAAAAGTGAGACAAGTGGACCTATAATAGACACCCGACGATCTACCTCTAACTGTTTAAGAAGGGCATCAAACCCCTGCGTACCCAAGCTTGACATTGCCCCCCGAAACAACTCTCGGCGACCCACGCCCAAAGCGAGTGGCTTCAGTTTATGAGACTCCTTTAGAGCCCGAAGTAGGCGTTCCTTTACAGTCTCTAGCTGTTCAACAGACAACACCCTGTCTCCAACTTTCACCGCTGCCTTGGGATCGTCTGTCTGATCAACCGCCACCCCCCTCTGAACAGCCTCAACCACTGACAGCCCCCCTGCGCCAGCGCGCTCTGCACGTGCGGATGTGTCGCCTGTTAGCATACGGTCTAAAAGAACTGATGCCTCAGTTACATCACGCCTCCTTACTCGTGGTGCCCATGGGTCTACAACCTCACCACCACCAAGAGTTGTCAAAGGTGACTCTCTTCGCAAGACAAAACGGTCTTTGGGCATAGCCACCACAGCCTTCTCACACCTAAGCTGAACCCATCCCTCGTCACCGCCCTCCATTGGCGACTCAATATTTGAGATTAGCTCGACCACAGCCAAAACCTCGGCAGTGCCAATCAACAAACGAACTCTGCTCATTCTAGCTAACGGCGGGGCACCAACAAGGTGCCTGTACCAAACATCAATAATAGAACTCTCGACCACACCCTTTTTAGAGGCGACGACTGTGCCACGTGGGACGTCCTCCTTGGTTACACCGGAGAGGTTGAGAGCTACTCGAACACCAGCACCACAAGTTGAGCGTCCTTTTCCGTGTACTTGCACACCCCGCACTCTGGCTGAAACGCCCTTAGGCAGTAGCACAAGCTCATCGGACTCACTCACGGTGCCTGACTGAGTTGTGCCCGTGACGACAACTCCAAAACCCACCCTATTGAAGCTCCTATCGACAGGTAACCTAAAAGGGCCTGTGCTAGATCGAGCAGCGACTGGGAGAAGCTCTATCACCTCTTTCAAGCTCTCTAGCCCCTCCCCCGTCTCAGCTGATGTCTCTACCACTGGGGCATCCTCTAAGAACGTACCCGACAAAGCGTCTGAAACATCGTCTCGCACCAATTCCAACATCTCTGAATCAACGAGATCGCACTTAGTGAGAACGACTGCACCAACCGACACCCCAAGTAGCCCTAAAATATCCAGGTGCTCTTTAGTCTGAGGCATCACACCATCCCAGACAGAGACGCATAACAATACTGCATCGACGCCTGCAGCCCCAGCTATCATTGTGCGAATAAGACGCTCGTGACCTGGAACATCCACAAACGCGACGTTCCGACCTGACGGTAGCGCCAGGTTCGTAAAACCAAGCGCTATAGTGATACCCCGCTCGCGCTCCTCGGGAAGCGTGTCTAAATCACGCCCAGTAAGAGCCTTCACTAACGTGGTTTTTCCATGATCGATATGGCCTGCTGTACCAACGACAAATGTTTCTCGTCTCTGCATATTGACATCATATCAACAGTCTAACGTTTCAGCCCCCCCGCAAATTTGTTCCGTTTCACCAGATGGAATCTGTAAGTCTGATATATTGTATGTATGGAAATCAACTGCCCTGAATGCGGAGCCTCTTTCACATCTAAAAACAAAGGGTCAAACACGTGCCCCGCCTGTATGTTCTCCTTTTCTACAGACAAAGAGAACATACTCCCACAACTTATGGAAATAGAGGTTCAGGGGAATAACGGGGAGAACCTTGGGATCATGGACATCTACATGTTGAAAGAGTTGATCTACTCCGGAAGCCTTAACGGGAAGGAGATTATTAGACCTATTAATCGCGACTGGATGCCAATAGGTGAACTGTTGCCACTAAGAGAAATATTCAAGATGAAGGGTATAGATCTGGTAGCAGTCAAGGTTCAATCACAAAAGATTAAGGGCTGGAAAACACAGGACAAACCACAATCAAAAAAACAGGTTCTCGCAAAAACACTCGACCATATCATGGCCTCTAGGGAGCGCACCAAAGGCGATAAGCCCAAGACGACAATGAGGTCGTTGATTGTGGTGCTATTGGCGATAGGCGCAGCTGTTTGGATATTCTCAACCTAGCCGCTCAACAGACTAAGCTACTTTACTTACCTGCTCATCCTGACTGGTCGACCAGTCTTCACGCTTGACTGAATGACGGTCGCTCCGTTTGTGCCGCTTGGAAAGCATGCACCTTTTACTTTAGCGCTTTTAAAAACACAGCCGTTGAGATCTGCCATATCGAGGTCTGCACCCTCAAGACATGCACCTTCAAAACTTGATCCCGCCAATTTGGCATTCCAAAGTGATGCACCTGTGAGGTCTGCCCGTCTAAAACTACAGCCCTCCAAGGTCGCCTCGGCAAATTTTGCAGACCGCATAGAGCGTCCATCAAAAACTAAACCCTTGAGATCTGCTGACCTAAAATCCAGGCCGTCGAGTGGTTGTTTCTTCCTAAGAAGATCTTGAACTTGCTTTCGAGTAAGTGGGCTAATTTGTCTCATAGACTAAAGTCGTATCCCATTAATGCGGACAGGCACAAGCATTTACTTGAAATTCAGACCAAAAAAATAGATCTAACTTTTCCTATTCGCCACCCATGTGGCTATTGACTTTGCAACTTGAAAATTCACGCCGCCGTCGGTTTTCTCATTAATATGGTGTAATCCCCCCGGGTTCAGAGTATTCACCTCGATTACAGTACCTCCGATCACATCGACCCCCGCCAGCCACGCGCCCACACCTATCAAGTGAGCCCGCAGAGCCTCTTCAATCTTCCTATCTGAGTCATCAAGTTCACAACCGACTGGGATACCACCTTGCTTTAGGTTGTGACGAAAATCTCCAGACGGGCGCTCTCGAAGATAGGCGCCCACTAACCTTCCACCCATGAAAAACAGCCTCTTCTCACCTTCTGATGCCGCCTCTAGATACTCTTGCACTACAGCATAGCCATCACCAATTCCACGTACAGCTTCAACGGATCGCACCAAACCAGTTTTATCGCCAGCTGGTACAAGAGAGACCCCGATACCTCCAGAGCCACGTGCTGGCTTTACAACGACACCGCGGTACTTATCTTGGAAAAAGTTAAGGCAAGCTTGAGGATCTCTAGAGATCAAACCGCGAGGTGTAGGGACATCAGGCACAGTCGACAGAAAGGCCTTGTGGCTGGCAAGTGAGAGGTATCTAGGGTCATTAGCCACAACCACACCACTCATCGCCACAAGTTGGGCAAAAGCCAACAGTCCATGTTCAATAGGATTGCACCGTAAAATCAGTACATCTAGAGTGTTCATTTGAATATAGCATCGCTTTGTAGACTGGCTGGTCATAGCCTTGGAGATTGAGCTTGGAGATACCTCTCCGCCCACATCATTCATTGAACCCTCACTAAGGGAGATGCCCCGCGCTACTAGCCGCCCCGAGGGTTCAATCTCAAATTTACTAGGTTCGACAATAAAAAGCTCATATCCCGCCGAAAGCAACTCTTGAGCTATTATTGCTGTCGTCCACGTAGACTGCACTCTCGCCAGACTTGATACCGCTATTGCGATCCTCATAAAAAGAACCCCTTCAAATTGACTACAGATAAACAACTAACGCAGATGACGTAAGGCTAACACGGGCATTACAGTATGAATTAGTGTACGATGCTTCAATAATGGAAACGCTACTTCAAAGAGTCAACGAATTAGTCCGCGCTAGATACCCTCTCATTTACCTGCTCACACACGAAGAGGGGCGAATTGAACGAGGGTTAGTGAAATTTGGCAAAACAAATAACTTTCGAGTTTTTAGATGGCGATCATCTGAAGGGCTCCGGGAAGTTAGTGGCGAATCCAAACTAATCCCATCAACACTGGATCTTCTCGACGCGTTTTCGGCGCTAGACCAGATCAAAGAACCAGCACTGTTCCTGTTCGCTGACCTATCGGAGAGTCTGTGCAAGCCGTCGATAACTAGGGCTATTCGCGATCGAATAGACTCTATGGGTAGTGCTCAACAGGCGATATTGATCTCTAGTCCGTCGCTGAACATACCGACTGAGCTAGAGACAGAGATAATAATAATTGATGTTCCGTTGCCGTCCGAAGCCGAAATATCTAGACTGTTACTCGCGCTGATTCGCCGGGCTGGAATCAAGCTGGATCCAACCCTACAACTTCGCTTCGTAAAGGCCGCAGAAGGGTTGACTGAAAGAGAGATAAAGCGGGCTCTGTCCAGGGTCGCCAATGGAGACGGAGGCTTTTCTGAAGCCGACCTCCAGAGTATTCTCGAGAGTAAAGAGCAGACTATTCGCAGAACAAAGTTCCTTGAACTCTACACAAATCCACCGAGCTCATCTGATGTTGGGGGGTTGGGAAACCTTAAACAATGGCTCTTTAGGCGCGCTAAAGCCTATGAACCCGCGGCAACAGAATATGGGCTCCCACAGCCGAAAGGACTCTTTCTGCTTGGTGTTCAGGGTTGTGGAAAGTCTCTAATGGCAAAGGCTGTCTCCTCAATTTTCCAGGTTCCCCTCTTGAGACTGGATATTGCAGCAGTATTTCGTGGGGACGGAAGACACCAAGAATCCCTACAAGAGACGATAAAAATCGCTGAATCAATCTCTCCTGCGATCTTGTGGATCGATGAGCTTGAAAAAGCCTTTGGTACGACTGACACTTCATCTAGCCGTGCACTAGGCGTACTGCTTACTTGGCTGCAAGAAAAGACCAAACCAGTCTATGTTGTGGCAACCGCTAACGAAGTCAGAAACCTCCCGCCAGAGCTGTTGAGAAAGGGTCGATTTGACGAGATCTTTTTCGTAGATTTACCCGACGTTCACGAACGCCTTGAAATTCTACAGATTCATCTAGAAAACCGAAACATACCAGACGAGGAGTTAGATCTGCTTCAATGCGCTGAGGAAACAGAGAAATACTCTGGGGCTGAGTTGGAACAGGTAGTCGTAGAGGCTATGTTCGAGTCCTTTCACGACAACGCACGACCAATGGCAAGTAGAGACCTCATAAATGCCGTTAGACACACCGTCCCACTCGCCATAACAATGGACGAACAATTAAAAGAGTTACGTGAATGGGCAAGACCAAGAACTCGCCCCGCATCGTTAGATCGACGAAGAATCGACTTCTTTGACGACTTTTTAGAGTAACTTCTGTGGAGCTTTACGTTGAAAGATAGAAAAACCTTAAACGCAACCGTCCTAGGTGGGGGATCATGGGGAAGCGCACTGGGAATGCAGCTCGCCCGCATGGATCACAACACCGTAATTTGGGAGTACGATCGCGAGATGGCGGAAGCCCATCAAGCTGCGAGAGAGAACACTAGGTATTTGCCTAATATTCCGTGGCCATCGAACCTCTCAATGACCAACAACATGGCTGAGGCCCTAAAGTCCGCCGACATCGTAATAGCTGTAGTACCCTCGCAGACAATGCGTGCGACAATGACGATGGCTGCTCCATTTCTAAACGAAAAATCCATTATATGTGTGGCGTCTAAGGGTGTAGAGCAGGGCTCTCTTATGACTATGGACGAAGTCCTCTGTGAGACCATTCCTGCCATGTGGCACGAAAAAATTGCTGTCCTGTCTGGTCCTTCTTTTGCCCTTGAGGTAGCCCACGGAATGCCTACTGCGGTCGTGGTGGCTGGAAAAAACGAAGATATTGCTGATACCGTAGCAACCGCATTTCACGGCGGCTCATTTCGGGTCTACCACTCTACCGACGTGGTCGGTGTCGAGATGGGTGGGGCCCTAAAGAACGTGGTGGCGATAGCATGTGGTATCTCAGATGGCGCTGGATTTGGACACAACACTCGCGCAGCCCTAATAACAAGGGGATTGGCTGAAATTACTAGGCTTGCTGTAGCACGAAAAGCAAACCCACTCACCCTCTCTGGTTTGGCTGGAATGGGTGACTTAGTCCTAACTTGTACGGGAGACTTATCTCGTAACAGACAGGTTGGTTTGGCACTGGGCAAAGGAAAAAACCTAACCCAGATCCTTGAAGAATTAGGTCAGGTAGCAGAAGGTGTTGCGACCGCTCGCTCAGCACATAACCTCGGTAAAAAGATGGGCGTTGACCTGCCATTAACAGACCAAATCTACCAAATTATTTATGAGAACAAACCAGTCCAAGAGGCCCTAGGTGAGCTTCTTGGAAGGGAACGTAAAGCAGAGTTGGACTGAACAGGGTAAACAACAGGTATGAACCCCTCAAAACAAGTACAGCTCCTCTTATCAAACCTTATATTCAAAGGCTTGACCCCAGTGGACGCAAAAGCGCTATTTGGGGCAGGACAGGTCCTCAGCTTTAATGCAGGCTCAATTCTCTTTTCTCAGGGTGAGCCCGCATCATCCCTTTGTTTAGTCCTAGCAGGGGCATTTCAAGTTCAGATCTCATCTGAAACAAGCCCCTCGACGACACTTGCCACCATCTCCCCAGGAGAGGTCGTGGGCGAAGTTGCGCTAATAAGCTCTGGAAGGAGGAGCGCCACTCTAATGGCGGCGGTGGATTCCGTAGTTTGGATGCTGCCCTCAGAGGTATTTGAAGGGTTGTTGGAGAGAGGTGATCCTATGGCGGGAAGAATACTTCATGGCATGAATAGCGATCTTTGCCGGCGCTTTAGAGAGGTGGTCTACGAAGGAGCCACTCTGATGGGTAAGCTTGCTCCAAAGAACTTAGACAGGGTCTATGACGATTCCATGAGGTGGGAACCCTAATGATAAACGAACTAGAGCTCGCTCAAATAGAAAGCCTCGCAGGGCTAACCACCGAAGATCTAAAAACACTGGCAAAGGAGTTTGAAGAGCTACACTTAAGCCCAAGCAATGTGCTGATTCACGAGGGACAAGAGGCCAGTGGTGCATTCTTGGTCCTAGAAGGTAAAGTTGAAACCGAAAAAATGCTCCCTGGCTACAAAGAGCGTCTACTAATCTCTTCAATACCTGTTGGTGAGTGGGTGGGAGTCGTCTCGTTGATTGACAACAAACCAGCAACGGCCACTGTACGAGCCATATCGACCAGCCGAGTACTAGCAATAAGTCGTCAGACTTTTAATCGTTTTATACAAGGTGACAAACCCTCTGGAATACGTTTTCACCGGGCTTTGCTTAGGTCTGTAGCTAGCCAGTTAAGCAGAGTAAACAGTAATGTTATTGGCCTTAGGGCAGCGGCGAGCAACAGTTGAAAACAGAGCTGGACTATAAGCGCGAGATCATAAAGTTTGCTCATCTTTGCTATGAGAGGAACCTCCTCGTCGGCATGGATGGCAACCTCTCTGTACGACTACCGAGTGGCAATATTATGTGCACTCAGGCCGCCTGCCACAAAGGCATGCTCACAGAGGACAACCTAGTCGTAATAGACATTGAGGGCAGAAAACTTCGCGGACGAGGAGAGCCAACATCTGAGATGGCTATGCACTTGGCCTGTTACCAAGAGCGGAAAGACGTGCATGCCGTAATACATGCTCACCCACCCATTGCTGTAGGGTTTACTATTGCTGGCGTCAGCCTAGCCCGATGTGTACTGCCCGAGGTAGTCCTTACATTAGGTGTTGTCCCTACACTTGAATATGTGACAACGGGAACATCGGCTCTGGCTCAACAGGTTGGGGCTGCCTCGAAAGACAGCGATGCAATGCTAATGGATCGCCACGGCGCTGTTGCGTTGGGTGGTGACCTGCTCGAGGCGTTCTGTAGACTTGAGACACTAGAGCACACAGCTCGCATTACAATGGTGGCTAAAAGCTTAGGGCAGGTTCGAGAGCTACCCCCAGAAGAGGCTGTGCACCTGCGGAGCATGGGGCTAAAACGCTACGGTGGCCCACCAAGTGCAGTAGCTAGAGCAAACGACCCTAACGCGGACCTACCGCCAGCATGTGTCGGGTGCGACGGGTGCAACAACCCAAATAGTAACGGAATTGGACCAGAGTCCAACCTTAGACTCGCTAGAATCGTAGCAAACTCGCCACCCCCTGTGCCAAAAGAGCTGCAGAGTGTAGTCATTGACGAGGTTCTAAAGGCGCTAGGCAAAAGCTGACAACACGAACGTCTGTGAACTTTTATGAACTAGACCCGACCAGGCGTCACCATTGAGCCCATCACTGATGATTTAGCTTGTGTTGTAGACGCCACTATCTGGCCACCTTTTACTACCCAGCGAGGGGCCTCAGCTACTCG
>CAWVYO010000010.1:0-30567 GCA_963934385.1 uncultured bacterium | reverse complement strand
CCCTTCACGGAGTAAGGGCGCCCGCTCTTACTCAAAAATGGGACTTTACTCTTCTTTGGGTTGGACAGCTTCTACGACCACCTTTTCGCGCTGACCACCCCACCGAGACGCCTCTACGGCAGGCTCTACTGGAAAATCACCCTCAACTTCGGCGTCCCACAACATACGAAGCTCATAAATAGCCCGATCCCAGCGCGCCAACATAGGCGGTATAGCAAACGGAACAGGCAGACATTCGGAGGACTTTGCCACGGATACGACTGCTGCCGAAAGATCTTGGGGAGACAATGTATATATGGCTATCGCAGGACCGTGTTTGTCTTGATGAACACAGACAAGAGCAGCACAGTGCTTAAGAACGGCTTCAAAAGCCATTGGCTGAAAGCGCTCAATTGGAAACTTCGAGTCATCAGCAAAGTTAGTCAAAAGAAAAAGCGCCTCTTCTGCCTCCTCTGAAAGTGGCCATTTTGCGCCGACCAAAAATCCGTCAACGATTCCCGATGCGACCAGGCGCCCAATTTCTTCGGGTTTATCTACAACAGCTCGCCAGCGAACAGCGGGATCCATGCGCCTACCACCGCAGTGGTTAGCCCAGTATTCTTCATAGTTCTCTACGAAATCTGGGCGCAATGCTAGCTCACCGTCCTCCTTAAAAGCCATCAAATCAGACCCTGGAAACATCGAAGTCAGCAAGGCGCCAGCATCTACACCCACCACGTTCAAACCTCGTGTGGCATCTCGTGCTGAGTCGTCTGAAAACTCCGCACCACTTACTACAAACCTATGTAGCTCAACTGCCTCCTCTTCACTCCACGCCTTAGACCATATTTCGCGACCTCTACAGAGTCGCCCTGGTCTAGCTGGGTTGAAGGGGGTGTTTGAATATCCGAGTCCACGTGTCATGGACGACGATTATCTCAAACAGCGTCAACAATCCATCACTGATGATTGTTTACCGCAATTTTTTGGCGCTTTATAGGTCGGTCTGAAAAGCCATGTTGCCTAACCACCCAAAAACGGGGTAGTTATCGCGAGACTCGTTGCCACTTCCAAGAGATGATGGGGAGCGAAAAAATACGGAGCGGATATGCCCATTTCTAACGCCTTTTACATTACCACACCAATCTACTACGTAAACGACGCACCCCACTTAGGTCATGCATACACCACTGTCGCCGCCGACGTAATAAGTCGATACAAGAGGCTTTGTGGGCAAGACGTATACTTCCTTACTGGGACGGACGAGCACGGACAGAAAGTCTTTCAAGCCGCTGAAAAACGCGGTGTCACCCCGCAACAGCACGTTGACGAGCTTTCCAAACCTTACCGAGAGCTATGGGATCGGCTAAAGATCACCAACAACGACTTCATCCGCACCACTGAGAAGCGACACGTTGACGTTGTTAAATCAATACTGATCCAACTAAAAGAGCAAGGCGACATATACCAAGACTCATATGAGGGGTGGTATTCAACCGCTGAGGAACGTTTTTGGACCGAGAAGGACCTCGTGGACGGCAAGTGCCCAGCTAGTGGGCAGCCAGTCGAGCTTATCAAGGAGACTAACTACTTCTTTAGAATGAGTAAATACGCGCCCAAATTAGAGGAATGGCTCGAAAACAACCCAGACTTCATACGCCCCATTAGCCGACGCAACGAAGTCCTTGGCGCGATAAAAAAGGGTGTGGGTGATCTATGCATCACACGACCAAAGCACAGGCTACCTTGGGGAATACCGATACCTTGGGATTCTGACTACGTCACCTATGTCTGGTTTGACGCTCTAACCAACTACATTAGCGCTATTGGCTACGGTAGCGACGACGAAAAGTTCAGCAAGTATTGGCCAGCCAATTTTCACTTGGTAGGCAAGGATATCCTTACTACACATTCGATCTATTGGTCGACCATGCTCTTTGCTTTGGGTCTAAACCCAACAGAGTGCCTCTACGCCCACGGATGGTGGACAGCAGAGGGACAGAAGATGAGTAAGTCTCTCAAGAACGTGGTTAACCCCCACTTGCTCATAGACGTCTATGGCGTCGATGCAGTTCGCTACTTCCTCATGCGAGAAATCGGCTTTGGGGCGGACGGGGACTTCTCACACAAAGGATTTATGGTGAGATACAACGCAGAGCTGGCTAACGATCTGGGAAATCTAGCCCACAGAGCGCTCTCAATGACTACCAAGTGGCTAGGCGGTGTTGTGCCCCCGCTTGGTCCATTATCAGACGATGACATAGCCCTAAATGCCCTATCATCAGATATTGTAGCGAGATTTGACAGTTTACTTCAAGCTCTACAATACAAAGACGCTATCGGCGCCATGATCGAGCTAGTCGGCGCTGGAAACAAATATATTGATACGCAGGCTCCGTGGGCCCTCAACAAGAAAGGAGACACCGAACGATTAGCCACTGTAATGAGGCTTGTCTTAGAGGTCTGCCGTGTGGCTGCGGCTCTTCTTGAGCCATTCTGCCCAGAGCGCTCACCTGAACTAGCTAGAAGATTGGGGACCACAAACCCTGGCTTCAGCGACGAAAATTTAGCTACAATAGGGTCTCTAAGCGGTCTAACTGAAGGGGCTCGAGTCGAGGTTTGCCAACCCCTTTTTCCGCGTATTACCGAACTGCCTGCAGAGGTTGTCAAAGCATTAGAGGTCGCATCTACGAAACCCAAAGAGGTCTCCAGTAAAAAACAGTCTTCTAAAAAGGCTGCCGTTGCCAAGGCGCCCAAACAAACAAAACAAGCGGCGCCTAACGACGATGGTGAGATTTCATTTGAAGACTTCGCCAAAGTAAAGTTCTGCACCGGGGTTATCGTTAGCGCTGACAAGCACCCTAACGCCGATCGCCTACTCGTAGTGCAGATAGACCTCGGTGAAGATAGCCATCGTCAAATTGTAGCGGGAATCGCCGACAAATACACCCCTGAGCAACTCGAAGGCAAAACTGCCATCGTCGTCAAAAACCTAAAACCCGTTAAAATTCGCGGGGTCTTATCAAATGGGATGTTGTTGGCCGCAGGCGCCAAAGGTGTTGAAGGATTGGCAACTATATCTGAACAAGTGTCGCCAGGAACCGTGGTCCGATAAGGGCGCTGTCGCCTCACAAAGCACGTCATATAAAAGTATGTTCAAAAATGATCAGATAATTGTGTCACACCCATGTAAATAAGGCGTATATTCAGTCGCAACACAACAAGTGCGTACCTCGTATTCTACACATCTGGAGCAAACACCATGCGTAAACTGACCCCATTCCTAACAATCGCCCTCGGATTGTTCACCGTAGGCTGTAACGAGTACGGGATCGTCGAAGATCCTAACAACGTTGGCCCAGTAGACGGAGCTTTGGCTCCAGACATCGCTGTAGACCCTATTCAGGTAGCGTTTGGACAGATAACAGCCGGTTTAGAAACCACAGAGGTCATAAACGTCTTCAACTACGGAGAAGGCGACCTTCACATTTTGGGAATAGAGCTTGCCGACTTGGACGCTCCATACGATATCGGTGCGATAGGCTCGATCTTGGTTCCACCAAACGGCTCAACAAGCTTCACTGTAACATTCCGTCCTGAGACAGCGCTAAACTCTAGGTCAAGCCTCCTGATCGACTCGGACGATCCAGACGAGCCCGTTCTAGAAGTGATCTTGCTCGGCGACGGTATTGCCCCTGTTATAGAGGTTAGCCCAAGCGAATACGACTTTGGTAACCTATACATCGGTTGTGAGCAGAGCCAGCCTGTCACCATTTCGAATGTTGGTAACGCCGACCTCGAGGTGACTGGATTCACATTCAACACCGCTGCTGACCTCTACTTCGACGAAGACACATACAGCAACGGTAGCCTGCCATGGACAATTGGCGCCGGCTCATCTGTAGATGTGTGGGTTGATTACGCTCCACTGGACGAATACCAAGACGTATCGTACCTTATGGTTGAGTCAAACGACCCATCAAGCCCAAGTACAATGTCTACCCAATCTGGTAACGGTCTGCTCTACGGCTTGAGCAGCGACAGCTTCGAGCAACCTATCAACGGCTCCACAGATATCCTGTTTGGTCTTGACTGGTCATGTTCAATGTACGATGACATCGCCAACGTACAGGCTAACTTCAGCTCGTTCATTACGACGCTGTCTAGCATGGACGCCGACTACCACGTAGCGGTTATTGTTGAGGACTCTGGATGTGCACTCGGTGGCGACACCTTTATTGACGGCACAATGAGCGAGTCTGATCAGCAGGCAATCTTCAACACTATGGTTGGTACATCGTCGAACCAGGGTTCAAACACAGAGCGCATATTCAGCCTCTTTGAATCGGCACTGTCTTCCTCAAACAGAGGAAACGGCGGCTGTAACGAGGGCTTTTATCGCGACGCAGCCAAGCTAAACTTGGTAGCTATCTCGGATGAGCCAGAACAGTCTGGTAACCCTTATACCTACTACACATCGCTGTTTAGCTCTCTGAAGCAAGACTCTGACGACTTCGTGTTCCACGCGGTTGCAGCAGATAACCCCTCTAACGGTGGTACGAACTCATGCGGAGCGTCTTTCGACTCTCGCTACGAGGACGCTACAATCGATACAGGTGGACTGTACCTCTCAATCTGCGCGACAGACTGGGGTGGACACCTCGAGACACTCGCAGAGAACGCGGCACAGGATCTCTCATCGTTTGAGTTGACTGACCAGCCAGTACCTGAGACTATTGAGGTACAGGTAGACGGAATAACCACTGTCTCTGGATGGGAATACAACCCGTCTGACAACACCGTGGACTTCGAGCTCGATTACGTGCCAGAAGGTGGTTCTACTATCGACGTAGATTACGTACTACTGGGTGACTGCGTCGAGTAGTTGGTACCGACTAAACTCATCTAGGTGAGTTCTTTATGAGAGGCGGCCCCTGTAACAGAGGTCGCCTCTCGTTATTTTTGCTCGGGCGAATTTGAATTTGATCTTTACAAAGCTTAACAATTTAAGACACTCTTTTAGAGACTCTTAGTGCTCACGCAACATCTCATGCGTCATACTGTGTGGGTGGATAAACAAGGAGAGACAAATGAAAAATCTAAAAATGACTATATTCCTCGGAGGGCTCGTTGGCTTCGGGACGCTAACCACTGTTGCCCTGGCAGGGCACGGACAAGAGATGGGTGAAGAGATCACCGTTGCCGAGGCACCTAGTTGGGCTGGAGGAGATCTAGAATCTGAATACGACGAAGAGAGCAGTTCGGTAGAAACGCGACAGCAGCAACGTAGACAGCGCCCCAACAGAGCCAGCCAAGGTCAGGGTCGCCTAGAGAGGATAACGCAACAGTTAGGGCTCTCTAGCGAACAGGCCGACCTCATGACCAACGGACGCCAATCAATGCGTACGCAGATCCAAGCTCTACGCGCTGAGATGAGGAGCCTCAGGACTTCTACACAGTCAATGAGCGAGCAAGGCAACTTTGGAGCTTCGGACAGACACGCAATGATCAACAGGCGTGCAGAGTTAGCGACTGAGATCCAACATCTCCGAGTAGACGCAATGATACCGTTCCAGCAGAGTCTCTCCCCAGAGCAGCGGGAGCTTTGGCAACAACAAATGCGCCAACGTCGCTCTAGTAGAAGCAACGGGCGACGTGGTCGAGGACAAAACCGAACACGACAGCAAGACGACTCAAACGAATAGAGGCTGCTTTTGATGCGTAATATTCTAGTTGTAGATGACGACAAAGGGCTCCGCGAATTACTCGCGGAGTACCTTTCTGGTCGAGGACTCTCCGTGGAAACATGTGAGGACGGTGAGTCCAGCCTAATACGGCTAAAGCAGGGCGGTATTGATCTAGTTGTCATGGATATCATGATGCCCGGGATCGACGGGTTTGATACCACCAGGGCTCTAAGGACATTTTCCCAAGTACCCGTGATCATGCTCACTGCTCGCGGTGACGACATGGACAAAATCGTAGGACTAGAAATCGGCGCTGATGACTACATGCCAAAGCCATTCAATCCGAGGGAGTTGTTGGCTAGAATTCAAGCCGTACTCCGCAGGAGCGAGAATGTACAAACCGAGAGTCCTCTCCTGGTTGCCGGACCTCTATCTGTAGATACTGACAGACGGATAGCCAAGATTAACGATCGAGAAATCGAGCTAACAACGACCGAATTCGAAATCCTTCGCACTTTAGTCGCCAACGCTGGCAGGGTGATCCCTCGCGAGCGACTCATGGAGCTAGCTCGAGGAGACAACTGGGCCTCTTTTGACAGATCCGTGGACGTTCACGTTAGTCACTTGAGAAAAAAGCTGGGAGACAGCCCTAAGTCACCGACCTTCATAAAAACTGTTCGCGGAGTCGGATACACCATCCCAAAGGAGCCCCGTTGACACTCAGGCTCCGTCTCTCTATCACTATGGCGATGGTCGTAGCATCCGCTATATGGTTTGCTTGGGGCGCTGCTAGTTCTACCGCTGTTGAACCGCTTGCGATTCAGGTTGCTCAACAGAGGATCCGCACAGTCGTCCGTGTGGCGAACCAACTCGACAGAGGACTCTCTCTTAGCGACATTGACTACCACGAAGAGTTGGAGGTAGAGATATCAGAGCAGAGCCCAGCATCCCCCTCAGAGATAGGACCGAACAGCGCGTGGCAAAGAAGAATGGTCCAGAGTCGGGCTATTTTGATAAAAACTGGCACTACTCCACAATTAGCGACGCGCCTAAATAACGGGTGGCTTATTGTCTCACGCACCTCTCCATCCCCCGCTCAAAATCTAGGGCTGATGACGTTAGGATTGTGTGCGTTAATGGTCGGCATCACATTTTGGGTCACATCTTTGGCCACTCGACCCCTAAAGGTAGTGGAAGCTGCAATGAAACAGGTAGAGGGCGGAGATCTAAGCCACCGTCTCCCAACAGCCGGGGGGGCTGAATTGTCGGCTATGGCTACTGCCTTTAACAATATGGCATCTAGAGTTGAAGCCATGCTCAAAACTGAGAAACAGCTGATGGCGGGTATTTCTCACGAATTGAGAACGCCCCTAGCCAGACTTAGGCTGCAAACCGAGATACTGAGAGACGATAATGTATCGCCTGCTCGTCTTGACAGCATGGAGGCAGACCTACAGGAGCTAGACAACCTTATAGCGGAGTTCTTGGAAATATCACGATTGGAGATCGGAGAGGCCGTCCTCAACAGAGAACCTACTAGCGTCATGGACTTGATCATGACTGTTCACAAGGCTCACAACAAACCAGCCTATTTAACAGTCACGGGATCAGACTTTCGCGCCAATATAGATCGAGCTAGAATCACAAGAGCTGTGACAAACCTTATTCAAAATGCGGAAAAACACGCACCCAAAGGACAGTTGGTAGAAGTAGCTGTAGGAGGCGGAAAGATCACTGTCTCTGATCGTGGACCTGGGGTTCCTCCTACAGAGCTTATACGTCTGTTTGAGCCGTTCTTTAGAGGCACAGCCAGAAATCACTCAAAAGGATTTGGGCTTGGTTTGTCTATTGTGCGACAAGTAGCCAACCTACACGGAGGAGCCGTGTATGCGAGAAATCGAGACGGTGGCGGTCTAAGTGTAACCATCACATTACCAGAAGTAATTTGACGGTAGAGGTCTCAAACGGCCAAACTGAATCCACAGATGACCCTAAAGCACTCTTCCATAACAGATCTATTTGCCGAGCCAATCGTTGCTGGGCGTTCAGATCTATTCATCACCACAGGAAAGACACCTCGCGTTAGAAACAACGGTCAAGTTCAAGAGAGTGGATCCCCTCCAACGTCTAAAGAAGAGATGGAGGCATTTGTTTCTGAAATCCTCACCGAACAACAGCGGAAAGCTTTCGCTGAAATCGGAGACCTGGACGTCGGTTACACTAGCAGTAGGGGTGACAGGTACCGTCTAAATCTATCTAGACAGCTTGGTGCAACATCAATAGTCGCGAGAATTCTACCAACATGCGACCTCTCATTTGACGATCTAAAGCTACCTAAGTCAATCGAAGATCTGGCAAACATGACGAGAGGGCTGATCTTGGTCACTGGAGCAACAGGGTCAGGTAAAAGCACCACCCTAGCTACAATGATAAACCACATAAACAAGACTAGAGCCTGTCACATAGTCACCATTGAAGACCCTATTGAGTTCCTTCACGAGGATGAAAAATCTAGAATAAGCCAGCGAGAAGTAGGCTCAGACACGGCAAGCTTTAAAAATGCCCTACGCCACGTGGTTCGCCAGAGCCCAGATGTGATCCTAATAGGGGAAATGAGAGACCAGGAGACCATTCAGGTCGCCCTATCAGCGGCCCTTACAGGGCACCTAGTCCTCGCTACACTGCACACAATAGACGCTACACAGACACTTCAGAGAATCCTTAGCGACATGCCGGAAAATCAAAAGCATCAGGCTGCGCTGGATCTATCTATCTCTCTAAAAGGGGTAATATGCCAACGGCTGCTGCCAAGTAAGAAAGGGGGGATGGTAGTCGCTACAGAGGTCATGACCCAGACAGCTGCAGTAGCACAGTTGATGAAAGAGCAGAGAATATCAGAGCTAGAAGACCTAATGCGCACCAGCCAAAGTGGTGGGATGCACACATTTAATGACTCGCTTCTAGCTCTACATCGCGCCGGCGAAATCACACTTGAGACAGGGCGTACATATGCAACGAATCCAGACCAGTTCAACCTGTCCACGCTAGGGATGAGCACCGCCTCCATGCCTAGCCGAGAGGCCGACTCAGACGGTGTTGTAGATGTTGACCTATACAAAATGCTCCAAGTTGCTGTGACAAGGGGAGCCAGTGATCTACACTTAAGTGTCGGACGACCACCGATGCTTCGGATCACGGGCAAGATCACGCCAATGTCACTGCGACCACTCTCAGACGCAGACATGAGAGCCCTACTGTTTGCCATTCTATCTTCAAGACAACGCAGCAAATACGAACTAGACAGAGAATTAGATTTCGCTCTATCAGTCGAGGACGGCAGGCGGTTTCGGGTGAACGCCTATTTCCAACAGGGACACATGGCGGCTGCACTCCGCGCCATCCCTGTGGAGATACCATCAGCTATCGATCTAAACATCCCAGAGTCCATACTCTCAATGGTGGACAAGCCTCACGGTCTACTACTCATGGTGGGACCAACTGGATCTGGGAAGACGACGACTCTCGCCTGCCTTGTAGATCGAATAAACAAGAACCGAGCCTGCCGGATAATTACAATCGAAGACCCCATAGAGTATCTGCACAAGCCGCTCAAGGCGACGGTAGAACAGCGGGAGGTAGGCTCGGACACCCACAGTATTTCTGGTGCTCTCAAGTATATTTTACGCCAAGATCCAGATGTAATTTTAATAGGCGAAATGCGAGACTATGAGGCAATATCATCAGCCATCACAGCCGCAGAGACTGGTCACTTAGTCCTTGCGACCCTTCACACCAACGATGCTCCGCAGGCGATTGATCGTATAATCGATGCGTTCCCTTCTCATCAGCAGGATCAGGCGAGAATGCAGTTGGCGGCCAGCCTCTTAGGTGTGGTCTCACAAAGGCTCGTCCCCCATGCAAATGGAAAGGGTCGTGTGCCAGTTGTCGAAGTGATGGTGGGAACGCTAGCCATACGAAACTTAATCCGAGAGCAGAGAATGCACCAAGCTGTAGGTGTGATGGAGGGCTCTTTGGCAGATGGAAATATCACTATTGATAGAGCACTCAAAGAGCTTCTTCACAGGGGAGAGATCACCTACGAAACCGCTGAGCGAATAGCCAGAAACCCAAAGGCAATTGAAGGTTTTTCACAGGGATCGGCGGGCGCCAAAGGGCAAAAAGACCCTCCTGGCGGTAAAAAGCGCGGCTTCTGGTAAGTGATTCGTCTCCTAAACCACTATCCCTTGAGCTTTTCTAAAACCTCGGCAATCGTGAGACTAAACTGAGTCCCTGTACTCATCTCTTTAAGGCTAATCAGACCGCTTTCTTTGTCGTCTGGTCCGACGACTGCGACCCATGGGATACCTGCACTGTGTGCCCCCTTAAACTGTTTCCCAAGCTTTCCAACCCTATCTAGCACCATAGTAGTCGGCACCCCACCGGTTCTCAAAGCTGTAGCCACTCTGACAGCCTCGGACTTTAGTTCTTCTGAGTAGACCGCCACCAAGACAGTTGAGCCGCTTAAGCGCTCAGGGAGCAGACCCAACTCCTCCATCACAGTCACAACCCTATCTAGCCCCAATGAGACCCCAACGGCAGGAACATCTCGCTTGGAGAACACTCCAACCAGCCCGTCGTAGCGTCCACCACCGGCTATTGAGCCTATCTTTGGCTCAACAACTTCCGCCTCAAACACAGGACCTGTATAGTAGCCAAGTCCACGAGCCAACACCGGATCAAACTGCAACCGCTCCGGTGACACACCCATGGCCAAAGCATAGGCTACAAGCTCGCGCAGGTCCGCTATGGCAGCGGCACCGGAATCCCCCAATGAACTTGCGATCTCGTCTAGGGCTCCCTCACCTCTCAGTGAAAACATAGACCAAAGCTTCTCAATTGCATCGCTGGAGATCCCAAATCCAGCCAACTCCCGGTCGACCCCTTCCCGACCAATCTTGTCGAGCTTATCAACAGCGATCAACACAGTGGTTTCCAAATCAGACAACCCAGCGGCGTCGACAATAGCTCGCAACAATCCCCGGTGATTAAGCCGAATAGTAAACGCGCTAAACCCTAGCTCAACTAGGCAGTCATGTAACACCGCTAAGCACTCGGCATCCGCCAACATAGAGGAAGTGCCTAGAGTATCAACGTCGCACTGAACAAATTCCCGAAAACGCCCTTTCTGAGGTCTGTCAGCACGCCAAACAGGTTGAGTTTGATATCTCTTAAATGGCATCTTTAACGCGGGGTTCATGGCTATTACGCGTGCGAGCGGTACCGTCAGGTCGTACCTCAAGGCTAGGTCGACCTCCCCTAAGTCCCCTCCTTTCCCTCGTTTTAATATCTTGTATATTAACTGCTCTCCTTCATCACCGTATTTTCCCATCAGGGTCTCAATACGCTCAAAGGCGGGAGTCTCCAACGGCTCGAAACCGTACCTCACAAAAACACGTTTCATGGCATCAACAACATGGATACGCTTGCTCATCATCTCAGGCAGATGATCTCGAGTTCCCTTTGGTAAGTGGACAGACATCATGGCTCCATCGTTCTCTACTTAAACGTCAATAGCTGACTCAACTTTGGCCCAAATAACCTATTTGCCCCCCAACATGAAACTTACTCACCAACCTGATGCGTAGAAATGGAGCGACATAGGTCTATTTATTAATAATTAGAGCGGAAAAACTCTCCGGCAATCAATATAATGATCTCCAAAATAGGGCACTACTGCAAACCAGTCCATTCTTGGTGTGCCATCACGACTCGGAGATATACTTAGGTGACGCAACATTACACACGAGAAGCGGGATACGACGGCGGAATTTACACAGGATCTGGTGATGCACCAGGTGTAAACCTATCAGATCTATTAGACCGGGGACTTCCCCCGTTGAGAGCGGCACTAGAAATTGGCGCTGCGATAGCCGATATCATCAGCATAAGCGAAGAGGACGGCACCTCACATGGTGATATAAAACCTAGTTTTGTTGTTGTCGCAGAAGACGGTTCCGTATCGGTAGAGGAGTACGGTACCGAACGAAAAAGAACCCGAGCTCCAGAACCTGCCCCTGCCGGTATACCAACCGACATATATGGACTAGGCGTCGTTATGCACGCCCTACTCTCCAACAGTCCTCTGGGGAGCCTATCTAAAGATGCAGAGACCCACGACAGTGCAGTCGTAAAGAAAGCTCAAGCTGTTGACTTGCATTCAGTAGCAGACAAAGCTTGGAGTGGTGAGTTACGGATGTACCTAGCCACAATATTGGCTTACGACATCACCGAACGTCCAGAAGCAGCCGATATTGCCAATGTCTTGGGCAACGCGGCAGACGACACACCAGGAGAGGACTTAGCCGGCTGGGCCAAGCGTACAGTAAATGCGGCAGGAGGCGGTAAATCAGCCTCCAAACTAAGACAAGGAAAGACCGAAAATCTCAGCGGACCAATGTCCGGCATAGTCGAATCGATCTCACCAGCAATTGTGGTCCCTATAACCAACGACGCCCAATCAACCGCTGCGTGGAATAAAGATCGTATCGCCGCGATGGTGGCTGAACAGGACGAGGACACCGTTGCAGAGCTGCCAGAGATTGAACCAGAAACTATGGAAGGACCTGAGATCGAGCAGATGGGTCCTCCTGCAGTAGAACATATGGATCCTCCTGCCGACCTTGTTGCTGAGCCAGAGGAGCCAGAGGAGCCAGAGGAGCCAGAGGAGCCAGAGGAGCCAATCCAGACAATCAAGGCGACTCGGACCGTTATTTCTGCAAAGACTATTGAAGCACCAAGCCTAGCTCAAGAGCCTTCCCAGTCCCCTAAAGTAAAGAAAAAGGTCATAAAAACTGTGATTGGAGGCCCAACGGCTACCAGCCCAACCATTAGCGGACCCTCAATAACTGGCAGCCAACCTCCACCACCACCTCCAAGGGGACCAAAAAAGAAGGCAAACAAAATGCTACTGGCTGCAGTGGCTCTCATTGTAGCAGCTGGTGTCGCCCTTATATTGATTCCAGGTGGTGACTCCTCGAACGATAGCGCCGAACTAACGAACACGACCCACGAACTGGTAAAATCGGGTAGGTACCACCTATATATTGACGCTCCTGACTCTATTACTCCCACAGACAATATGGGCGTGGCTTGGCAGTTACGGGCTGGCAGTACATTCGCGGTACAGGTCGTACCAAGCGACGATCGAGCGATGAGTGTACACAGGTCAAATCAAACAAGCTTAAACTTAGATGAGTTAGAGTTTATCATTGATGAGGAAGACACACTCCTTACCAAGCAGGTCAGCTTTGGAGAGACCTCTTATCAATTATACGTCACCTCGAGACATCAGACTGAATCGGGTGAGACACAGGTTCTCTGCGAATCTCTGGAATCAAACTCACGTGAAAAGTTCAATCTAGATCAGATGAACGTCATGCTCGAATCCTGTAGAAGCCTGAGAACTGATAGCGGGACTGCGGGACCAACTGAGGCAGCTCCAATTCAAGAGCCTGACGAAAAGAATTACGACTCAGGCATAATCGTAGATAATGAGCAAGCTGGTCAAATTAATGAGGAGCCAACTCCTGTAGAGGAGGCGCCTCAAGTCCAGGTCGAACAAGCCACAACTCAGCCCGAGCCCGTTAGAGAACCGATCAGAACTAGACCTAGCCCCGCTCCAACCGAACGACGTCCACAAACCCCAGTCGCTACACCTACACCTACGCCAGAACCGATTGTGGAAGCCCCCCCTGCGCCAGCAGCACTGGCTCCCCCACCGTATAACGCGACAATAACAATAGCCGGTGGCAGCGCCAACCTTAGGTGCGGAGATGGTCAATCACCTGAGATATCAGGTACACAAACTTTGACTTTCAACTCACAGCAAAGCTGTGCAGTCCTAATCGGTGACGCCATGGGGGCCCTCACTGTTGATCACTCTGGCTCATGGACCTGTTCCCTGTCAGGCGCCTACGTAATCTGCTCAGAATAGGACCTACACACATTGAGAGCCGTAGTTCAAAGAGTGTCATCAGCCGCTGTCGTAATTGACGGAGAAACCGTAGGTCGTTGCGGTCAGGGACAGCTAATCTTGCTGGCAGTAGCACACGAGGACACTGAGAAAGAGGCTGAATGGCTCGCGAAAAAACTAGCCGTGTTGAGAATATTTACTGACGATGAAGGAAAGATGAACAACTCCATGATTGATATTCATGGAGAAGCACTAGTTATTTCGCAATTCACCCTATACGGCAATTGTAAGAAAGGTCGAAGACCGTCATTTGTAGGTTCTGGACCACCCGAAATGGCTTCTCGTCTTTACGACAAATTTTGCGACCTTCTCGAAGCTGAAGGGGTTCACGTTGAGAGGGGCGTGTTCGCTGCAGACATGGCAGTATCTTTGGTTAACGACGGCCCCGTCACACTCATTATAGACACCCCTGAGAGTAACTAATGTTGAGCGCAGCAATCACCGCAGCACAACGAGCTGGCGCCCTAATAAGAGGCCGAACGCCATCTGGTATCAGACATAAGGGTGCGATCGACCTTGTAACAGAGGTAGACCTAATGGCTGAGGAGTTAATTCGAGAGACCCTCGGAAAACTCACTCCCAGCATACCTATTTTAGCTGAAGAACAGGGAGGACCCCGCGACGCTCCAATCAAGTGGATCGTAGACCCCCTGGACGGCACAACTAATTTCGTTCACGGATTTCCGTTTTACTGCGTATCAATCGCACTTGAGGTAGACGGGGTAATAACTGTAGGTGTCATCTACGATCCAGTGAGAGATCTTACATATTCAGCAGAAATTGGGAAAGGTGCCTTTGTAGGAGACCATCGTTTAATGGTCTCCAAAGTGCCGGAGCTTAACCTAGCCCTTGTAGCGAGTGGGTTCGCCTATGACAGGCGAGAACGCGCCGATTTTTATTTAGCCCACGTAAAGGCCTTCCTTAAAAAGGCACAGGGCTTTAGGCGCTGTGGCTCTGCTGCAATGGACCTTGTAATGGTCGCAAGAGGTGAGCTAGATGGCTACTGGGAATTCGGCTTGAACTCATGGGATATTGCGGCTGGCGCCCTGATCGTCAGTGAGGCTGGAGGAAGTGTATCTGAGACAGACGGCTCACCTTTGATAATTCACAAACCGAGTATACTCGCCTCAAACGGTCTAGTTCACCAAGAGATGATCGATACAATTGCTGGGTTTTTTGACGACGATTGAGTACACTCTATCGGGCAAGCTATATGGCGCTAAACATGTCTAAAACAAAGCTACAACTCGGGTATTGAATGGGTATTTCTGTCGGTATTGATTTGGGAACATCAAACTCATGCGTCGCAGTATTTAAGGATGGAGAAGTAGTTGTTTTATCCGATGCAAAAGGTAGAAACACTCAGCCATCGGTTGTAGCCTTTGGGCACGGTAGTCACGTTGTTGTGGGTCACAAGGCAAAACGCCAGCTCGCCTATGCCCCCGAAAACACCGTATCTTCAGCAAAAAGACTAATGGGTCGGCGTTTTAATTCAGATCAGGTTCAAAGAATATCAGAGACAACAGCCTATAGAATTGTAGAGGGACCTAACGACGATCCACGAGTTCAGATTCAAGATCGAAATTACTCACTCCCCGAGGTGTCGGCTCACATATTACGACACATGCGAAAAATCGCAGAGAACGCCACAAACGAGGTGGTCGACAGAGCCGTGATTACAGTCCCCGCCTATTTCAACGATGCCCAGCGGCAGGCGACAAGAGACGCCTCGACAATAGCTGGCATCGAGTGTCTGCGGATTCTAAACGAACCGACAGCTGCCGCCCTTGCATACGGCGTAGGAAAAGGTCACCGTCAGCACCTGGCTGTTTACGATCTTGGTGGGGGAACCTTTGATGTGTCTATCCTAAGGATCGAAGATGATCTCTTCGAGGTAATCTCTACATCAGGAGACAGCTTTTTGGGTGGGGACGACTTTGACCACGCCCTAACCACTCACCTACTAGGGGTCTTTGAGCGTCAGACAGGAATTGATTTGTCTAGCAATCGGCAATCTCGAACAAAACTTCACGATGCCTCTGAAAAGGCAAAAATCGCCTTGTCATCTGCTGAAGAGGTGCAGATAAACGTCCCCAAACTGGCTACCGATAATGGTAAGGAATTTGGTCTGAGCACCACTCTAAACCGAAACGAATACGCCAAAATAGTTATTCCGCTTATTCAGAAGACATTTATTACTTGTGACGATGCCTTAGCTCAAGCTAAAAAAGCAGCGACTCAAATGGACCACATCTTGTTGGTCGGCGGAATGACGCGATACCCGCTTATTCGAGAAGCTGTGGCACAGTACTTTGGAAAACAGCCTCTCACTGGAGTAAATCCAGATGAAGTAGTGGCTGCTGGCGCCGCCGTTCAAGCTTACAACCTCACTCAGGCTACTGCAGAGACCGCCTCAGTTTTAATGGATGTTACGCCACAGAGTCTTAGCGTTCGAACAATTGGCGGTTTCTGTGAGACCCTGATTCCCAGAAACAGCCAAATACCAACGTCAGTGGGCAAGAATTTCCACACCGCTCACGACAATCAGACAGAAGTTAGGGTGTCCATCTACCAAGGAGAAGGCCGCATGTCTAACGACAACGATCTTCTAGGAGAGTTCGTCTTAGACGACCTTAGACCTGCTCCCCGGGGTGAGATAAAGGTCCGGATAGAGTTTGAGATCGACGCGGACGGTATAGTAAATGTAGAAGCTGAGGATGTGGAGACACGAATTACTAGAAATTTGCGTATCGAAGCCAACAGCGGACTAACAGTTGAAGAGGTGGCTAGCGTCACCTTTGATGAGATCGGTTTTTAGATATAACAGTAGATAATAGACGATGGTTAGCGGGTAAACCGCAGGAGAGGTAATGGATCAATACCTACCACAGACAGTTGAAATAGAGACCCTAACTGAACTACTAGATGATCTAGATTACTATAATATTCTACAAGTTGATCCACTCTCACCAATGGAGACTATCGAGAGAGCATATCGGAGCGAGGCTAGAAGACTTCACCCCGACAGATTTGCCAGACACCCCGATCGAGAGATTAAGAGATCCGCGAACAAGATCTATAGAATTATACTTGAGTCCTGGAAAACCCTGTCAGACCCAGACTCAAGGGAGGCCTACGACAACGAACTGGAAGAAGGGCGTCGCAGAATGTCTGAAGAAGCCAAGAAATCTGCTGAAGAGGCGGCAGCGAGGGCTGCAAACCCAATTCACGCAGCGGAGACAGAAAAGGGTCTAAAATTTTGGCGCATGGCTCTAAGGAACTGGCGCGACAAGGAGTACTCCGGTTGCAAGATGAATATTCAGTTCGCACTGAACTTTGAACCCGACAACGAGGTCTTCAAAGAATGGCTAGAAAAGGCTGGAACAGCCGCTGAAGAAGATGCCAACGAGAACAGAAACCCATACAAGCTCCGAATAGTCTAGACTCAAAGCCTGCGAGACCTACCCAATAGTTTCGCCGTTAAACCACCAGTGACCTAGTGTGAACCGCCCGGAATTATCTCGACACCATCGTGACCAAGCTCGAACGTGGTTAGCCTGAACCCTCCAAGGTCCATCAGCGTCAAAAGGCAGGTTCTCACCCGTGGTGATTACAATTTCGTCGTAAGCACCTCGCCTAACTAGTGGATCTACATCAGACATCTTTTCAACTAACAGTCCAAGATCCAAAATCCTGCCATCGCGATATCTGACACCTACCTGGAAATGCTTCTCATGCTCCTCCCAGTATCGCTCCCATAACGTGTGTACACCCGGCTGGTCTGGGTCGATTTGATGCCCAGTGATCATCTCCAAAGCACCCTCCGCAACAGCCTGTTTGTGGGGGTTCTTCGAAATCATAGCAGCCAACAAAGATGTGACTCCTCGTACGTCTCCCAAATACCCCAAGCCCTGAAGAGCGCCCAACGCCTTGGGGCCCTCCCCGTCAGCCGTGCTTCTAAGCAATAAAAGATATGATGGGCCACCATATCGACCGACCACCTCTCCTGGGTAAGCTTCTAACTCCGCACCAGCAGCCAGTGATTGAGCGTGAAAGTCCACACCCCTCCTATCACCGAGCAACAGCAGCGCGACAGCCACGTCAGCCCCTAGAGTTTTGTCCTCTAGCTGCCCCAACAAAGCGGGCACAGCGCTGATTTCCCCTATCCGTCCCAGCGCTACAACAGCCGCACGCCTTACTGTGAGGGTTCGCCCTTCTAAGAGCTTAGTTATTGCAGCGACCGCGGCGGTCTCCCGCCTCCAGCCCAATATTTCTACTGCCGAAGCCAACCCTAGACTATCTGAAGGGTTCTCCACAGTCTGAAGTAATCCGTCAACTAGTACAACGTTAGGTGAGCGAGTAATAGCTGACTTGAGCGCCCTCTCCGCGACCCCAGATGGACGAACATCTGTGAGTTGCTGCAAGAGTGCTGTAGCAGCCTCATAGGATCTGTGAGAGGCCAATAGATCAGCCGCTGCCACATAGGTAGCCAATGATGGATCTAAGATTCTCGCAGAATTAAAGTCTATCTCCTTGGCCAGTGTACTAACCTCGGTGACCAACGCCTCTACAACCTCTACACCTGTAGCTGCTACTGCATTACGATGGGCGGAAAGCCTACGTTCGGGTCTGTCGGCGTCAGCCCGATCTAGGGGAGCTTTGCAACGCTGTGCATCCAACCTGCGACGAGAATGAGCAGCCGATCTACTCAGGTGCCACTGAAGTGAATGCTTTGGATCTCCAACTAGGGTATCCACAGCCGCCACTCCTACGGCAAAATCACACTTCTCAAAACATGTTCTAGCCTGATCAAACGCCTCTTGACTACCGCCTACCCGTCCAACCCTTAGCAACGCCCAACCCTCACGCAGGGTCAACTGAAGCCCTCGATACCCCTCTACAGCTGTCTCGTAGTCGCTTAGTGCTCCATCGACATCACCGTTCATCGCCAGGATATCTCCTCGGCGTAAGATTAGACGCAAGAGCACCTCTTGATCGCCGGACTCCTTCGCGAAAACCCTAGCCTTCTGCCAAGATTCTTGTGCGATCTCCATATCCATTTTTCCACGAGCGCTGTCGCCCATAGCCACCCAGACCTTAGCTAGTAAAGAGGAGTTCTCACACTGCTCCGCCAATGCTAAAGCCGAACCCAACAGATGGTCTGCATCGTCGAAATTACCGCCGAGCACCGCCCTTTGACCTAGTAACAATTGACACCTACACCTATCTCTATCCGTGACTAGCCCGGACCAAGCTCGCCTAAGAATCTCCTCGGCCCAACGCTCTTGTCTCCACACAACAATCCTGCCTAAAGCCAAGCTAGCCCTAGCTGCGACGTTTTCATTGTCACTTCTCAGGAGGCTACGCAGGTGAAGCTCAGCCTCATCATGATTACCTAGTTCACTCTCGGTTTCGACCATTAGCAACTGTAGATTAGCCAAGGTATATCCGCCATCAAAAGCCTTCGCTCGAGCCAACTGGTTTGCACAAACAGCCACAGTTTGGACTCGGTCACCAACCCTCAAGAAGAACGTCGCCAATTCTATAGATGCGGCTTCGTGAATTGCTGACTCTTCTATCGATCTTACATCTGTCACAGACTCATCTAAGAATCTCACAAGCTCTCTATGCCAGTCCTCGTCACCAACATCAAATAGTTTGCCCAAGATCTCAAAAATATCTGGAGTCACAGACCCCGCTCCGGAGTACGGTAGAGGTAATTTAGTAGCTCTCAACGCCTTTAATAATGAAAACTTAGCTTGGTTAGCGTCTGAGGCTTGCTGTAAACCCCCCAGGCTCTGCCAAGCCCTCACTAGGCTCGGGTCCGTTGCTGTAGCTCTGCCGAACACTTCGAGAGCTCCAGCTGAATCACCAGCAGACAACAACTCCTCACCGCGAACCAATAGTAGGTATGCGCTAACTGGATCGCACTTCTCTCGAATAATCAGCTCTCTTTCTTTAGAGAATGCATCCATCTCCATCATCTGAAGGGAAGCGTCTAGCCACCTCTGAAATCGATCGTGTAGTGGCACTAACTTAGCGGTCACCTCTGATTTTGAATGGTTGGAAGAGATGCGCTGCTGAGCAAGAGTGATGTACTCTCCAAATGCCCAGCCACCAAAGCCATCTGGGGCATATGCCCAAACGCGTGCGCCAGGACCATCCGCAAACGCTACAATTTCCTGTTTGCCATCACCGACCCTAGAGAGTTCGCTAGCGGATCTTATCCTCAAGGCCCCCCGAAACAGAAAAGCGCCATTCCATCTACGCAGAAACCCAGACAAAGTGAATGGAAGACGGTGCCCCAGGTGCTGCTCAGCACCCCGAACAGCTTGCTCTGATGCCGGTTTAGCTAGCTTGTGAACGTCACTCTTATAACGCGCTGTTATTTGCGTTAGAGTTTCGTATGGATCAACAGATGGCGCTGTGTTTTCTTGTTTTGAGGCGTACATTTCACTCCGCGGAGGCGACGGTAACGTGGATTAACTGGTGGGAAGGGGCGCTTGAAAAAGCGACACTAAACCAGTATATCGCCTTTTACACTAGCGAAGTACGATTTCTATTGACTTGTCAATATTTGTGCGATTAGTGACTGCTATGACTTAGGTCTAACGACTAAATTAACAAGGCGATTAGGCACCACAATCTCTTTTACGATTACCTTTCCCTCCATGTGCTTTTGCACGTTGGGATGCGCACGGGCCATACTCAACAACTGATCTCGGTCGATACCCTTAGGAACCTGAAGACTCGCACGAAGTTTTCCCTGTACCTGAACAGCTATCTCGATCTGGTCTAGCTCAAGTGCGCTTTCGTCGTACTTTGGCCAGGTCTGATTCGCCAAGCCCCCGTCTTCTCCGATTAACTCGTATAGCTCTTCGGCTAAATGAGGTGCGTATGGTGACAATATAAGAAGGAAGTCACGCATGATCTCAATATTAAGACTTGGCTTGGCTATTGCGATCTTAACAAACTCCATCATTCTAGAAATCGGAGTATTAAAATGAAGAGTCTCAATACCCTCTGTCACACTCTTTATAGCGATGTGTAGTGAGCGATTCAGCTCGGCGTCAACCTTAGCGCTAGAGCTTATTTCCGATCGCACCTCACCAGTTTCTTCATTTACAAACAAACGCCAAACCCGTGCTAGGAATCGATAGACCCCTTCAACGCCAGCCATCTGCCACGGTTTTACTTGCTCCAGGGGTCCCATGAACATTTCGTATAGACGAAGTGAGTCCGCGCCGTATTGATCAACAACGTCGTCGGGGTTTACGACGTTTAATCTAGACTTGGACATCTTCTCGAGCTGAGTGTCAACAGGCTTACCCTTCTCCTTGGTGAACCACTTACCATCCCTCTCTTCTACATCCTCTGGTAGATAATATCGCCCGTCAGCATCTCGATACGAGAACGCCAAAATCATGCCTTGATTAAACAACTTTTTATACGGCTCTTTAGTGTGCACAAGACCACAGTCATAAAGCACTTTGTGCCAAAATCTGGAGTAGAGCAGGTGAAGGACTGCATGCTCTACACCACCAATATATAGGTCTACTGGCCCCCAGTAATTCTCCGCCTCAGGTGAGAACGGGAGCTCCGTGTTGTGGGGATCCATATAGCGCAGGTAATACCAACATGAACCCGCCCACTGGGGCATTGTATTAGTCTCCCTGGTCCAAGTTACGCCGTCGATATCTACATTCAACCACTCCTCTGCTCTAGCTAGAGGGGGACGCCCATCAGGCGTCGGCTTGTATTCATCGATCCAAGGCAGGGTGACCGGTAACGCATCTGTAGAGACCGGTACAATCTCACCGTTTGGACCGTGGAGAAACGGAAAGGGCTCGCCCCAGTAGCGCTGACGCGAAAAGAGCCAATCTCTGAGCTTATATTGTATTTTTGAGGCCCCAAAACCTCTCTCTTCCAGCCACTCAGTCACTCTGGCCTTAGCCTCGTCGACCTGTAAGCCAGTTATGAATCCAGAATTTACGGCCTCACCCTTGCCACTCCAAGCCTCAACCTGAACATCTTCCCCACCAGACACAACCTCAACGATAGGAATATCAAAGGCCTTGGCGAAGGCGTGGTCTCGCTCATCATGAGCAGGTACTGCCATGATAGCGCCTGTTCCGTAGCTCATAAGGACGTAGTCAGCGATCCAGATTGGGATCTTCTCACCGTTCACAGGATTTACTGCGAATGCACCAGTTGAAACACCCGTCTTCTCTCGCTCCGCCGCCACTTGTCGATCCATGTCTGATCGGTTCGTAGCGCTTTTCACGTATTCGTTCACAGCGTCAGCCTGAGCCGCCGTGGTAATCTTGCTTACCAGCTCGTGCTCTGGCGCTAAAACACAATATGTCGCCCCCCAAAGAGTGTCTGGTCGAGTCGTAAATACGGTGAAGTTGTTTTCTGACCCATCGACCTCAAACGTAACCTCTGCCCCATCTGAACGACCAATCCACTGGCGCTGCATTTCAAGAACGCCTTCTGGCCAGTCCAGTCCATCGAGATCATCTAGTAAACGCTGAGCGTAGGCCGTGATCTTTAGCATCCACTGGCGCATCATCTTTCGCTCTACGATATCGCCTGTCTCAACGTATTTACCGTCCTGAACCTCCTCATTAGCAAGGACAGTGCCCAAAGCAGGACACCAGTTAACGGGCACCTCAGCCATATAGGCCAAACCCTGCTCGTGTAGCTTTAGAAATATCCACTGAGTCCAGCGGTAGTAGTCCTTTTTTGATGTGTTGACCTCGCGGTCCCAGTCAAAAGTAAACCCTAAACGACCCAACTGATTCTTGAAATTAGAAATATTCAGTTCTGTAATTTTCGCGGGATGCTCTCCTGTTCGTACTGCATGACGCTCTGCCGGTAAGCCAAATGCGTCCCATCCCATGGGGTTCAGAACATTAAAGCCATTCATACGCTTATATCGAGCAACGATATCCACCGCCGTGTACGACAATGGGTGCCCAACATGCAACCCAGAGCCCGAAGGGTACGGGAACATAGACAATACGTAGTATTTGGGCTTGTCGCTAAATTGATCAGCAGCGAAAGTCTTCTCTGATGCCCACTTTTCCTGCCATTTTGGCTCTATATAACTTGGGGTATACCGACTCATGTACTGACTCCGTCACGCTAGGGTGCTTATGCGCACGAATAACGCTGACAGAGTGAAGCTACAATGGATTTGAACAAATTACAGTTGTCGACGTATTGGCTGACACCCTCGACTCTCTTCTACCCTAGGTATAACAGCGACTGAATAACCTCTTACTCTAGCCCAGAGCACTGCCCAATCTCTATCTACCTCTGCAAATTCATCCTCATGCCACGGCAAGACGAACGCAGATGCAAACAGCAACGCGAAGAGGGATACCGAAGCCGCTACGGTGAAAAGCAGGTCGATTGTCATTGATGTCATTGTGGTCTCCTTACTGTATCTTTGTTCAGTGTACTGAACAAAGATACAGGAGTCAAGAGAAAAAGAGAAAGAAAACTCGTGACCATCGTTAGCCACACAGATAGAGTTACACGCACCCCTACCAAAAAATGTCCGCAGGTAACAATATGAGCCTAAACAAAGCGCAAAAACTAGTTAAAATCGTGGAACTGCTCGAAAGGCGCGGAGGCGTAAGGGCCGTAGATATTAAGGACCGATATGCGCTAGATTCGCGCAGCTTTCGTCGATACATGGCCGATATTCGAGAATTAGGTCTCCCACTACAAGATCGGGGAGTCGGGCCAGAGAGGATTATATCTCTAGACCCAACTTATCGTAGGACTGGAGTACAACTCACCCTATCGGAGGTTCTTTCACTACATTTCGGTAGAAGGTTATTCACATTCCTAAACGGTACTCAATTCGCGAGTGACATGGACGACGCTATCGAGCGGCTCGAGCCGGCCATCTCAAGGGCTCACGCCGATCTAGCCTCACAGCTAGACAGAAAGTTCATGGCCGTACCCGAACACGCCAAGGACTACAGTGAGGTTGGTGACCTCATCGACGATCTCATTACCGCCCTAATATACGACAACCCAATTAAGGCCTCATACAAAAAGGCTAATGGGGATGAGAAACAATATTCTCTGGAGCCACTTACGTTAGCGACATATCGACAAGGGCTTTACTTATTTGCCCGCGATCAAGCGGATCAAAGGTTCAAATCTTTTGCAGTAGAGAGGTTTACGGATCTGTCTCGAGTACGTGTAGAGCACTTCGTACCACCAGACGATTTTAGCGCTGAAGACATAATCCGAGACGCCTTTGGAATAGTGGCGGGAAACCCAGAGAAGATCGTTGCAAGGTTTAGCAAGGGAGTCGCACCCTACATTCAAGAGAGAACTTGGCACCAAACCCAAACAATGGAACCACTAGATAATGGCGAGGTTCGCTGTGCATTCACAGTAGGCATTACCTATGAGTTAATACAGTGGATACTTGGGTTCGGAGGAGATGTAACCGTAGAACACCCACCCGCGCTTATCGACATTGTTCGAGGTCACCACATGGCAGCCCTTGGAAACTACTCACCCCGGGTAGAAGCTTGATACCAGTACCCAACAATAGCTGGCCTCAGCCCTTCACAGACCCACTCACCGATTGCGATGAATGGGGCAATGAAGAGTGGCTCTATCACCACTCCAACTGGGAAAACTATCGTGAATTCACGCTAAAACCAGACATGTCTGAGCCCGAGTACCACGCCGCTGATAGGGAGTTCATGGAGTTATACTTTGCGGTGCTAAGAGGCGAGATAAAATGGAACGACTCCAAAGTAGTTGAGATGCAGCGCCACCTAGGGTTAGCGGGAGAACTCCACCACGACAAACGGCGATACGACTGGCCTCAAAGCCACGTTGATGAGCTTATGTTCTGGGAAATGGCTGAGAATTTCGTCCCAGACACAGCACCAATGGCAATAGATCGCATTTTAGGTCCATGGGGCGACCTACCCGCGTGCATAGGGCTTCAAAGGGCCGCCGTTACGGCTCTTTCGTTTAAACACAACCTCGAAAACAGAGGCAGAGCTTTCAAACGCTACCTTCGCGATGACGACAAGCCCTCTTTAGAGATTCGCAAAACAATAAAAATGGTAGAGCGTACACCTGTAATGCTCTGGAAAGTGACCAATGATGGCTGGGAACCAATGTTACCTCTTTTCGAATACTGGCACCCAGTAGGTAATGTCACAGGGGAGATAAACCCCATCTCTCCCAACACACACATCAACTACGTAGTCGCGAGAGTTGTTCCAGCAAGAGGTGGCTGGAGAGCATACGGTGCCATCGGGTTCGAAACAGCACCCGACATTGACCAGTTCATGACTCGACTTATGTTTGCGCTTACTAGATTGCGTCGACACGAACGTAGAGCCAGGTGGGAAGATCTCCTCAGAGACAGATGTGAATTGATCTATCGGCACTTAGCGAATTACTCTTGGCTGAAACACACTACGACAATTAAACTAAAACTGGAGCGGAACTAATGCTGCTGACTATTCTATTCGCACTTACTGGCTGTGGTGGAGAGGATTCAATCTCCCTTAGCCCAGAGTTTTACAACTGGGGAGAGGTCGACTTTCATGCAGAGGAATGCATGGACTGTGCATGTACAGGCGGCTGCGACTCTCTAGATCTCTGGATCACAAACACCGGTGAAGGCTCCGTTAACCTAAGGCTTCCCAGCGGTTTTGATAATGATCACCTCTGTATTGACGGAACCACCTCCGAGCCACAGATGAGCCTTGGGGAACTTGAGCCCATGGAGCAGCTTCTTCTAAGGATTTCAGTCTGTGGCTACTTACCTGGTGAGCTGAATATTGAAGGAGAAGAGGAGCCAATGCCAGTAGAGGGCAGCATGAGAATCACAGACGACGATGGGCTAATAAACACCTCATTTGATTGGTCTTTTGTTCCCGTGAGACTTCAAGATTAATAGTGTTATTGGGAATGCTTTGGAGCACTAAGGGCTAATATAGCGCTGAAAAGAAGTTATTTGACCTCGACGATACTCGTATTTCTGCCTAAAAGGGCGGATAAAAAGGAGCCTTAATCATGATTAGACCTAGTTTTGCCGTGATCTCACTAGCATCCCTACTGATTCCGAGCACCTCAGAAGCGGCGTGTGAAAGATACATTCAAGCTGCCACCCACTACAGTGGAGAGAGAGTCGCTGTCGCGTTTCAGGACCTCGTTTCGTGCAGTAAAGATGAGGGCGTTGCCAACTTTGACAGGTTCATGGAGCAAGCTGGAGCTAGTGGATCAGAAGCCCTCACTGCCCTAGCTCTCGCCGCAATTAATCAACAGATATGGAACCCAGTATGGGAGATGATTGGTAAGATCTCCGACTATGCTGCTCGTGACGACATAGCGGCAATGATCGGAGAGAAATGCTCGGATAACGAGAACATTTTTCCATTCTTACAGGGGGCTTATTACGGGTTGAGGTCCAGAGATTTCAGCCAATGGGACGACGCTCTCGAGACATGTCAAAGCGAAGAGTTCAACGCATGGATGATGACAATTGTTGAAGCTCCCCCATCTACTACGTACGATGAAAAGTGGGCAACGGTCGCTAGAGCATACATCGACCAACACGGCGAATCAGCTATAGGACCACTCACAACATCGGCTATTGCGGCAAGTGCAAACGGTGGTCCGTTTGAGGCTATCCTAGGGTACATGAACGACACTGTGGCTCCATCATTTGGTGGGACAATGACAGCGGCACAAGGAGAATCACTTCAAGCAGCACTGTCCAGTGTAGCCTCTCAGGTTACCCCCGAACACGGAAGGTTAGTCGCCAATAGGCTCGCTGACTCAGGTGCAACCGAAGCAGCAGCAGCGCTACTTCCAGCCATCTACCCAGACTTAGTCCAAAGCAACGGTGGCTTCATCTATGCTGGAGCTTCAATTGAGGCTGGCACATGCGGTGACGAACAGAAAGCCGTAATACACTTTTTCACCGTTGAGGATAGCGGAGCAAACTACGCTATCGCTGGACTATTTGATGAACCAGCGAGAAGTTTCAGAGAACGAATAGGTAGAAGATGTGAAGCTGAAACCCCCTGGGCAGTTTGGGGCTCTGCGAATCCCATCGCAAACGACGGGGCACTCGAAGCGGCAATAGCCCCCCTAATCTCTGAGTGGGAAGGTCGCGGGTTTGAAGTCACAACAAGAGAAGAAGACACAATTACGATTCAGTAAAACTAACTAGCACCTGTTGGCACAGTTCCTGCTTGGTAAGGGAGTGACAAACAATGCTGAAACACTTGCTGAATCTGGAGAATATCATGGCTAAACCACTAAACGACGTCCACAACGAAATAGTTGGAACCTCTTGGCTGCTCAACGGTTTTTTACTACTATCAGTCGCATGGCTCATGGGTACAATGTGGGCTTCTAGCGGTACCAACACTTCTGGAACAACAACTCAAACGGCATCTGTTTTAATCTTATAGTAGATTTAAATCTATATTTTATAGATTTGTATAGAAAACTATAGCTCAGGGATGGTGAACAACATGTCGCCACCCACCAGAGCGACTGGCTCCCCTATTGTTTCGACCAAATAATCGTACAGAAACTGGGCGCTCGCATTCTGATCAGCTGCAGTCCCCTGCGAGCTACCACACATCCACGCATCCCACTTGGGTCTCTCGCCTCTCGAGTGGACAACAATCCATTTAAAACCTTTGCGCCCCAGCCAGAGCAGATCGTTATTGACATCCTCTGGCTCAGAGACCACAGACAACCTCGCTGGTCTCCTGATCGTAGATGGCGTAAGCACGCCACACAGATAATTAGCGTAAGCCAAGAACTCGTTCGACTCTAGACTCGCGTCTGCACCCTCATAGTTCTCAGCCACTTCATGCCCATGCATAGGCTGCCAACGATTATAGATCCTAGGAACGTCGGGGCTAAATTCTCGCCTCCCATTATGAAAAGGGAGTTGTACTACAGCGCCGCCATCAGGCATCTCTTCATAAATAGCGGGGATCCCCCCCTCAACTTGCCCCCGAGGCCATGGCGTCTGAGAGAAAAGCAGTGAATCGGCGAGTATTAGAGCCGGCGCGATCCAGATTATTCGTGGCCACCGAACTGAAAGCCTCTCGACCCCAACGGCCGCCGCCACCCCCAAAAACAACACAGTTGGCCCTATCAGTCGGTACCAATGCCCCACCCCCTCCAATGCCGGGACAGCCCGAGTAAGCCAAAGGGCTGGCAGAGACACAGGGACGCCAAACCAAATTGTGCGCCCCCCCACAGCAAACCAGTAGCCCAACGACAAAACGAAAAAAGGTAGAGCCAAAATCAAAGCAAGCCTAGCCCTCTTACCCCCAATGACCGCAAGGGAAATGACAATCACCCCTAAATAGACTGATTTTGATACTGGCACCGACTCGAGAGATGGCAGGAACAAATTCAATAGGTCACTTCCAGCCGAGGACATCGTCCTCCAGTGAGGCAAAAAAGCTGGTGGAGGATGAACACCACCATGCCAACGATCTGACCAAATATCTCTCTGAGCCAAGAACTGAAGAAACCTCGGAATTACTAACATAGAAGCGAACAGCCCCTGAGCCAAAAACCCAACAACCATACCAATCAATCCGCGCCTGTTGCTCTTCACAAGCAAGACACAAAACACCAACACCTCTACAAGTAGGGCGATTAACGCACCATACCAACCCGAAAACAGCAGGGCTGCCAAAGAACCAGACGCCAACACCAGGGATGTCGCCTTTCGGCGAGATTGCCACGCGAAAAGAGCGCCGACATGAACCCCAAGCCAACCCAAAGGCAAGGACTCTGTGATTCCAAATGCGGCGATACCAGAGAGAAACGGCGAAGCCGCCAACGCCACCCCAGCAGTAACAGCAGCCCTAGACGAAACATTGAGCTCAACCGCCAAGTACCAGCCGCCAACAAATGCCAAAACAAAATTGAAGAACACCATTAAGTTGTAACCAACAACAGGGTCAACCAACGCACCAAGAGAGTAAACAGGGAGGTTCACAGGATCCATGATGGGAATTTCAATTCCCACAGGAAAATTAGCTACTGGCCAATGACCCATGAACATTTCCTGTGCCCGCCAAAACATCCAGAAATGGTTATCCACCTCTCCTAATTGGTGACCTATCAACTCAAAAGGATTCACAACGAGCGGCCATGTCACGACCGCTACCAACAAAAAAACAGCGGTAGACCATTTTATTTTGTTGTACTTCTTCTGCTTATCGTCTATCAATCGTTACTCTCACATCAGGCAGATGTGAAATTCGTTTCACATCCAAAAACAAGACCATTACGGCAGCCAACAGATGACACCTTGGACACCTCGCAACAGACTCAGTCAAGAATCAACATTACGCGAGACTATTCTAATTGTCGAGGACAACGAGTCCAGAATAGACGAGATTAAGCAAATCCTTCGACGAGAGGGACGGACAATCTATACTACCAACAGCGCAACAGAAGCAATAAGCATCTGTCACGACCTCCTCCCCGATCTCATCATCCTCTCTATTGAAATTCCAGATTTATCTGGACCGAGAGCTATCGACGTTTTCAAAGATCGCGCCCCTGGTGTACCGATCCTAGCAATAAGTACTCACCGAAGCATCGGCGATGCCGTTGAGACAATGCGGCGTGGAGCCACTGACTACGTTGCCAGCCCTATGGAGCCACATCAGCTTCTCAAAGCCACAGATAGAGCTCTTCAAGAAGCCCGACTATCAGGTGATATAGACAGGGCCCGACAGCAATTACGCGACAAATTTGGCATCTCGCACATGCTAACACGCAGCGCAAAGATGCTTGACGTCTTCGATCAAGTGAGAGCGGTCGCCAGCACTGACGCCACGGTACTTATTAGGGGCGAAACTGGCACCGGTAAAGAGCTCATAACCAGAGCCATTCACGAAAAAAGCAAACGGAGAGACAAGCCATTTATCTCTGTGAATTGCGGAGCATTTACAGAGAGCCTGCTCGAGAGTGAACTCTTTGGACACGAGAAGGGATCCTTCACTGGCGCATCTGGACAACGACAAGGTGTCTTCGAGATGGCTGACGGCGGGACACTCTTTTTAGATGAGCTCGGTGAAACCTCGCTGTCCGTACAGGTAAACCTCCTAAGAGTGCTCGAGGACATGGAGTTCAGGAGAGTCGGCGGGCACGAAAAAGTCAGAGTCGACGTCAGGATTTTGGCGGCAACTAACGTCATGCTTGAGAAAGCTGTCGCAGATGGGCGGTTCAGAGAGGACCTCTACTACAGACTCAACGTATTCCCCATAGAGCTGCCCCCACTAAGGGAACGACCCGAGGATATTCCACTACTAATGCGACACTTCTTGGAGGGAGCGAGCGAGGAATACGGAGTAAAGGCGCCAATTGTAGCAAGTAAAGCCATTCAAGAGATTGTAGAGTACAAGTGGCCAGGAAACGTTCGACAACTAAGAGCGATGTGTGAGCGGTGGGTAATAACCAGAAATGGGCAACGACTAGAACGAGAACACCTGCCTGCCACAATTCTATCTACAGGACAAAAGGTAGGGGGCGGCGCTAACTTTGCAATTGACGAGTCTATTCCCATGAATGAACTCACAGACAGGGCAGTACAGAAGATAGAAAAAGCATATATGCAGAAGGCCCTAAAACTGACGAATGGTCACCTTGGAGAGACCGCAAAGAAAGCGGGAATCACCAGACGAACCCTATACACCAAAATGAAATTATACGGCTTAGACGTAACCGACTTCAGGACAGTCTAAACAGACACCAGATCTGACTAACTATAGCTCCTGCGAAAACGCGGGCTACGCTCCTCAAGCTTTTACAGCCGATTTAGCA
>CAWVYO010000009.1:0-31660 GCA_963934385.1 uncultured bacterium | reverse complement strand
AAAATAGTCTCGTGATCACTAGAATTATGTACGATAAATTCCGCTGGTGCTCCTACAACGATCTCTGGTGGACCACCCCATGCTGCGTGATTATCGCTTATCAAGACCTCAACGATACGATCAAACCAGACTGGTGTCGTCATCTGAGCCACATGAGCCAACATGGATGCGGCATTTAGCAGATTACCTACACCAAGGGGATACCAAGGATCCATTATTGAGTCGTGACCTATGCCTATGGCGGCGCCAGCATCTATGAGTTCGGGCACACGAGTGATCCCTCGGCGCCTGGGATAACCATCTCCTCGCCCTTGAAGTACGATATTATCGAGAGGATTTGCCACAACCTGCACTCCTGATTTCACCGTCAGTTCGATAGCCTCTTTAGCTACATCATCCGGATACGAGTGCATAGCAGTGCAGTGACCGGCGATGACGTGGGCCTCAAACCCGCGCCTAATACGCTCTCGACACAGAGTTATTAAATGACGACATGAGGGGTCATCACTCTCGTCACAGTGAAGATCAATCTGAGCTCCATAGCGCTCAGCTAAGTCGAACACATACTTTACCGACTTGTCACCCAGTCCACGGTCTTTCTCAAAATGGGGGATAGCACCAACTGCATCCACACCTTTGGCCACAGCCCACTCAAGCGCCTCGGCTTGGGTCTCTGCTCTGTAGATCCCCTCCTGTGGGAAAGCCACTATCTGCAAATCACAATAGTCAGCCACCTGATCTCGCAGGTCCAGCATTGCCTCTATTCCTAATTTTGAACCCGTGTCTACGTGAGTTCGCACACGCGTGGTGCCATGGGCAAGACACCACCTAATTGCCTTCTTGGCCCTGAGTTGCAGGTCGTCAACAGTCAAACCCTCACGAGCGACAGACCAATTACTGATTCCCTCAAACAGAGTTCCTGACACATTTGGGCGCTCAGCACCAAGAAGTGCAGCATCTAGGTGTATGTGCGGCTCAGCAAAAGGAGCTGTGACTAGTCCACCTTCAGCATTTAGGACTTCGCCCTTTGGTGTCAACTCACGATCAATAGCTGTAATAACGCCATCTTCTACATAGATATCGACGTCAAACTCACCGCCAACGACAGCACCCTTTACAGTAATCAACGACGCCTCAACACGGCTAATAACAAAAAAGGCAACGATAAGAAGAGGTCGAAACCTGTAGGACCAGAAGCGCAGCCACAACCAGTTGAATCATCACCATCTTCTGGCCCTGTTGATCCTGTGTCATCAACATCACCGCTGTCTGCTGGTGGAGCTTCGACCAAGCGCATACTCACCTCTCTAGTCGGATATATGCAACCTAAATTCCAATCACAGGAGTCATCTGAATCAAAACCCTCAGGCCCCAAATTTACAGCACCTACAAGCCCTGGTCCGTTTACTACTCCTGTCTCATCTCCAGCCCAGACCTCACCGGAATCTACGCTAAAAACTCTCCACCTAGTGTCCATAGAGCCATCTATTTCGAACCCAAAACGACCCTCCGAAGTGACCTCGAAGTAAACAACTCCAAGGTCATGCGGGAGATATTCTGGCATTACTGACTCATCCAAACTGTTCAGAGTTCCCTGTACTACTACAGGAGCATCTACCCCCTGAGCCCAGTCAGGAGCCGCGCTAGTACCCATACGCCCCCTGGCTATAGCCAACTCAACTAGCGCATCGTCCCCACCACCTGTAAGCTCGTCATATGCGTCCCACACGTCGGGATCGTTATTCCAATCGTTGTTGGTCATAGCCCACCAAAGATCGACAGCAGAGACACCGTAGACCGCATGTAAATGCTCGAGCCAGAGCGCACTTCCATATTCGTAGTACGACCAGATATCGTAATCGTCCCACAAGGAATACCCATCGCCTAGCAAGCTCTGCCAGGGGGTGTTGTTGAACTCTTGGGCCATTACTTTCCAGCTGCCTTCACCTTCGTATGTGACCTCCTCAGCCACCGTCGCAGCGGCTTCCCAAGGTGGCAAGGTGGGCTCCGTAAAGTCCACGGCAAACTGTAGGGCGTGATTGAATTCATGGGCTACGTAGAGATTCATCTCATCTGTAATCCGAGGGTCGATAACTATGTACGCCTCTCCACCCATACGGCCGTCTGAATCATCAGAGTCTACGTACGGGCTCTGTGTGTAAGCTCCGAACTCAGCCGAGGTGTGCAGGTACAAGTCAATTCCAGAAGTACCCCCTAGTCCGCCGTCGGGAAATGGCTCAGGCCACCCCTCTTCTACCACCTGAGCCTGCCAAGAGTCCGCTAGGTATTCCAAAATGTCGCCACATAGGGCCTCATCTTGCGCCCTGTTCCAGTGACACACGCCACCAGTCGTCGCATCAGAGACCGATCCTATGGTCGCTGGGCGGCCGGGCATTAACATCAAACCAACAACCGCCGTCGTACAGTTAATCACAACCCGCCCCTTACTGGCTCCAAGAAGTGTCCCTGCTAATTCTCTCTACATCCAATGATCCGGCGATGTCTGCAAAGCCAGCGATACTACCCTCCCACTCACCGGTAATATCACCACTGTAGATGTTACCCGTGTAATCGAACGGAATCCCAAAGCTGCCTAATAGCACCTCTACGGTTCCAACAGCATCGTTGTCCTCAAACGCAAGGTTGAATTCATATATGAGCTCTATCTCTTGCCCCTGAAAACCCAAGTAACAGGTAGCCTCTCCATACCCTCCCTCGCCGTACGCATCGACAACCATCACGGCGCCACCAGCACAAGAAACTTGTATTTCTTCGGCTTCTGTAGAGGTAGTAACAAGACCCGCGTAGGTTCCTGCGTCTTCATGCTGGACTAACACTCCACCAACAGCGTCAAAGACGTTTTGCTCAGTAGGGAGTGTGGCTGATGCCTTTATGGTGTGTGTGCCGACACCTAAATCGTCATCGTCAAATTCTGAGCTAAACCCAGACCATGCTGCATCCACGGAAGAGCTCCAAATAACGTTGTCTAGCTCGGCGGGATCAAGAGGATCACCATCAGCAGACCACATCACAAACTCGAACTCAGCATCCTCTCCTAGGGCAAGAAATTCGTTGGCTGTTGGAGATATTATCTCCAACACAGCACCTTCCCAATCTGAGAAGTCCTCTGTCGTTGTTGATGCGGTGTCAGTGAGACCACCGGTATCAATCTCCAAAATTTCTGAATCTGAACGACAGCCTGAGGTCATAACCAAAGGTAGGAGGGTAATGAGCAGTTTCATGATTGTTTTCCTTGGCTTATATCTATAATTGAGGGCAATAAGTTACACCCTGACCGTCCGTGACAATACACTATTTAGAGTATCGCCGCACAAAATTGTGCCGTCAACCAACAAGACCTAGGACGAGCTCCTTCAGCGCAACAGTGTCAAATGGTTTACCCACTATCTGATCTGGCCGAGCCTCACAGAAGGCCCGAGAACTATCGTTAGTAGCGCCACCGGTCAAAAATAGCATTGAGTTCGACAAATCAGGTCGGATACTTTGCAGTTGCTCAAATATTTGCTCTCCTGTCCCATCCCCAAGAGACAGATCACAGATCACAAGAGCATAATCAGTATCTCTAGAAAGCCGTTCAGTGGCATCAGCGTATGAATTCGACACCACAACCCGACCTATTCCTCGAAGAACTCTCCTGAGGGAGCGTGTGATTGCCACCTCATCGTCTACAACTAAAATGACTGGTAGATCATTCCCGTCGTCTTCCCCAAAGGTAGCCTCTGACGGGCGGTGCTCTGGAGGAACGGGGAGCCTTATTACTACTGATGTTCCCTCGCCTTCAGTTGAGTCTATCTCAACCTCTCCACCATGGTGGTAGACGATGTCACGACATATGGCTAGCCCTAACCCCAAACCACCTCGCCCCTCTTGCACCGTAAAGAACGGATCAAAAACCCGCGGCAACATGGACGCTGGGATCCCTTCGCCATTGTCACTGATCTCGACCCAAACCTGAGAGTGTTCGTATCGACACTTCACCGCTACCACGCGCCCAGACTGGCGAGAACTGAGACTCTGTATTGAATTCATTAGTATGTTCAAAAATGCCTGAGACAGCCTTGGGGCGGCACCCATTACAGGAGGACATTGAGCAATCTCCACCTCTATTTCAACTGGTGTTGTTGCTTGGCTTCTAGCCATCTGTACGGCGGTACCAAGGGCGTGATGAACATCCATGATCTTGTGTTCTTCATCCTCAGTAGCCCCTCTAAAGCCCTTTAGATCGTTTACGATATCCCTAATACGCCTCATGCCATCTAAGTTTTCTTGAATCATGTCTGACATGTCTACAAAAGTCTGTGGATAAAAGGCTGAATTTGCCTGAGCCTGAAGCTGTACTGATACCTCACTAGGCGCGTGGCTATTTACCATCTCAATAGCGCTTTTGAGCAAGCTGTGAATCTCGGCTACTGAAACCACCATCTCATTGTGGTTAGTGACAACCCACGCTGCGGGATTGTTTACTGAGTGAGCAAGCCCTGTCGCCAACTCACCTAGTGTAGCCAACCGCTCGCGCTCAATAAGATCGGCATGTAGAAGCCACATCCCCTCTTCCGACAGAGCCATCTCAAGAGCTGATTTAGGACAGTGCTCTATAGCGGCTCTTTCAAACTCTTCGACAGATACAACATCGACCGCGCCACATTTCATCGCATCAATGACATCTTTGACAGATGGAGATGGATTAATGACAAAAACTGGTGCCTCACTCATCTTTACGACAACCGATAGTTCAGCAACCCCACTATGAAGAGCTACGATTTCTACAGGATTTTGCTCCAGATAGCTCGCTGCCTCAAGAAAACCCTCAACACGGACAACCTCAAACTTATCGGAAACCGAGGGGATCAGTGAATCCGCACGGGCTATTTCTAGGATAAGTGCTGCCATAGAATTTCTTAACTGGCTCCCGTAAATTTCTGAATACAGGGTAACACCTACGAAGAATTTCTGCGTTATTCATCACATGAGTCAACGCATGGGCGTAAGTTATAGGGTACTGAACTAACGACACAAGGAGAGACCGTGACCGCCGCAATAGAGGTATTAGGCCTAAAAAAGAGCTATGGCTCCATAAATGCCGTTGATGGGATTGACTTCACCATTAGGGGAGGAGAGGTCGTGGGTATCCTTGGGCCAAATGGCGCAGGAAAGAGTACGACCATAAAAATCCTAACGGGTTTCTTGGCCCAGACTGAAGGTGAGGTGAGAATCCTTGGTGAGAGTGTCTTATCCAACCTCGCCGCTGTTCAGGCCCGAATAGGATACCTCCCTGAAGCAGCTCCAATATACCCCGAGATGAGAGTGGTGGATTACCTCCAATACGTGGGAGAGGTTCGAGGTCTCGGCAAATCCAAAAGGGAAGTGGCTATAGAAAAAGCTCTGGAAAGATGCGGGCTTACCGACAGAAAGAGCCAGAAAATAGGAACACTTTCAAAAGGACTTAAACAGAGGGTAGGGCTAGCACAGGCCATACTCCACGAGCCAGATATTCTAATACTTGATGAGCCGACATCTGGTTTAGATCCAAATCAAATTCAACAGATACGTCAGCTCATTAGGGAGGTGGGAGAGACAAAAACGGTACTCCTGTCTACCCACATCCTGTCTGAGGTACAGGCGTCTTGTGATCGAGTCATAATAATAAACAATGGGCTAATTGTGGCAGACGGACCCACCTCAGAGGTCACAAAAATCGGAAGCACCGAGACCTTGAATTTAATAATCGCATCTGGCAAGGTAACTGTTGATACCTCTGCCATAACAGAAGGACTAGGGGCTATTCCTGGAGTAACTCAGTTGGTTAACGGGTTTGGAGTAAGCTTAAAAAAGGAGGAGGTCTCTGTCACTATTACCTCCTCAGACGACGTAAGACGGGAAGTTTCAGAGTGGATATCAGATCACGGCCTAATCATTTTAGAGATGCAACGAGAACGACTTGACCTAGAGGCTGTTTTTCGAGAACTCACAACTTGAGAGGGCGCAGAAGTAAGGTTCAAATCAAGGCGAGTACTGGACCTGGACACCCAACTCTACTTGCCCGTTTGGCGACAGTAAAACCCCATCAGAAGGGACAACGCTAAGTGAGCCAAGCAGTTGTAGTTCACCCAGAAATGACGCCACTGACTCAGAGGGTATCCTAGCTACAAAATTAGAGAAATTGCGTTCGGTAGACATACGAAAAGTCTCAAACGCAACTCCATTTTGAGAGACTAGAGATCCACCAGCGCCGCGGGCTAGTGACGCAATCTGAATTAAAGAACCCGAATTCACAGCGTAAAACCTATATCTGCTAGGGACTGTTCCTCGACCAGACCCCTCAAATATCTCTTCCCACTCGTTTGTAGATGTCAGATCTAGCTCTGCCTGAGGTCCAATCTCTTGAGGTCGAGACGGCGCCAAACTTACCGGACCTGTATTAGGTGACAAGGACACCACTGGTGCCACTGTTTGTATTTCAGGCTCTGATTCTGGATCGGTAGCCTCACCCGACACCAACTCAGGGACGGTTACAGCTTCGGGCTCAGCAACAGAAACAGAAACATCTACGAGTTCTTCTATGAATCGGTCACGTTGAGCTGAAATATCAACCACCCGCTCGCCACCGCCACGTGCGTAATAGTAGGCTCCCACGCCCAAACAAACTACAATCACAAACAGTGATAACCGTATAAAAATACCCATTCTAGACATTGAAGGTGGGCGATCTTGGTGTGCCGATACTATCTCGTCAATCAATCCCTCAGGGGGAGTTATCCTACCCTCTGAGCCCACAAGCTCAACTGCCCGAACCATCTCTGCATGAGCTGTTCTAACCGCTAAGTTCTCGAGAATAACAAGATCCATCTCACGGTTATCCCTTGGAGATAAAGCTCCGTCTATGTACGAAGACAACCTGTTCTTTGCGAAAAATTCATTCATACCAACATCACTACAACACGTCGGCAAGAGAGGCTCTAAGTGAGACCTCTCTGGAGAGTGCGACCCTTGCCCTAGAGAGACGAGAGCGGACCGCCCCTTTAGTCAAACCCAGCACTACGGACAAATCTCGAAGCGTTAGACCACACATGTCACGCAATAATACAATCATTCTAAACTGATCTTCGATAGCCGAGAGTGCTTCTTGCAGCTGTCCAGTAGAGCGATGGTTGGGATCAATATCCTGAAAAGACTGCGCTCCTATTACTAAGAGTTCCTCTGCTACAGCCCTGTACAGGTGGCTAGAAAACGCGCCTCTTCCCCCCAGGGCTAAATCATCGGAAACAACGTTATCAACACTCTCGATATAGCTATCATAGGCCTGATTAAACACTGAACGTGCAACCTGAGCCCCCGTTTTCTTACTACCACTCCACCTGGTTCCTAGACCAAAAACAGACGGCAAGTGACGCTGAACAAGCATACGAAAGGCTCGACTATTACCAGTTCGGATCAGCTCAATAAGAGCCTCATCAGATACCGCAGAATCGGTGGCATTGACACCTGTTTTCATTTAAATCTCTGTCATCATAGAAAATCATCAAGGCTAATAACTCCTCAAAAAGAGGGGTTACTCTAGTAACATTCACCACACCATACTAAACTGTCACTTCAAACCAAACAACCAGCCTAGTAATCAAACATGATGTTCATAACCATCATTACCACAGCACTGCTTACGACTAGCACGACAACAAACTGCTGGGAGTTAGCTGAATTGGGGCACGATCTACCACAGCGACCAGCTATTTTGATCGTAGGCAGCCCTGGTGTAAATATCTCTGCATATTTTACGTGGGCTGAGTCCTTGGAGTATGAAGGGTACAATGTGGTCTTCGCAAAGCCATCACCGACAATATCTTCGGTTCTCCAGGCACAAGAGGGATTGAGAGAATTTGGAGACGCCCTGGCTTTGGAACTTGGGGGCTTCATCGCGCTTTCTCACGGCTACGGAGGCACACTTTCAATCATTGCTGAAATACCTGCGACAGGCATAGGGCTAATAGGCTCACCTCTTGGGCCACACCTTGTAGCTACAACCCCAAGCCCGAGACCTGTAGATCAAGGGCTACCTTTTCCCAATGATCAGACTGGAGAGTTACCGACAGCACCAATAACGACCAGCCTGTCTCGAGAGTTAGCTGGATGGTCTGAAAACACACCTGTGATGCCTGATCCATATGCTCCCGTCGTTGTAATCGCATCCGACGCAGACGTCATTGCTCCGCCGGAATCAGTACGGCTCCCCACTACGGATTGGAGTGACAGGTTGTGGCTCAGAGAGGGCTTCCTGTCTAACAATCGCTCCAGTCACGCAGACCTGCTCTTAGACAGTAAAAGCGCCGTAGAGGTCATTAGGGCGCTGGAATCCCTATGAAATGTCGATTATCCCCACTATTGGTGGTGCTAATTTCATGTGCACACAGTGGGAGCATCCCCCAGAGACCACATTGCATAGGGGCTAACGACACATATATAACTACTAATGACGGGGCTACAATCGCCCTACATCGACACCAGGGAGACGGTGAACCCGTGCTTATAGTACACGGAATCTCGTCAAACCACGTGTGCTGGGACCTGACCGCTGAAACCTCACTCGCGACATACCTATCAGGTGCTGGTTTTGACCCATGGCTCTTAGACCTAAGAGGTCACGGTAACTCTGGTGCGACAGAGCCAACACCAATAGACACCTATGGCGAGGAAGATGTTGCAGCGGCACTCCAGTTTATTATTGAGTCCACTGGTGTTGATAAGGTTCACTATGTCGGGCACTCGATGGGCGGCAACGTAGCTATAGCCTACCTTTCATCGGTCAATGCAGAGGAAAGCCTCATAGACAGAATGGTCTTGGCTGCAACCCCCCTCGACTTCTCAGACGCCGAACCTCTGTTGTACAACGGTCTTCACGCTGGAGCATTTGCGGCTAATATGTTCGGACAGCTCCCCACTCAAATCGCCGCCCGACTTCATCCAATAATCCCCGATGCGCTTCCAATAGACATATTCCTTTTCAACGACATTAACGAGCCTGCAATAATGTATGAGAACGTGGTGTCACCAGTAAACCCAATTGAACTTTCCCAGTTTGCAGGTGCGACCACTGGCGAATTTTATCGTTGGAATAGCGACATTATTGTGACTGACTACATGGGGGACATCACCACCCCAACATTGGTAGTCGCTGGTCGAGCTGACAGGGTCGCCCCTGTCGACAGGGTGTACCCTATCTACCCGGCCCTAGGATCAGAAGAAAAAGAGTTCTTAATATTGGGCGTCTCAACAGGGTTTTCAGTAGACTACGGACACCTAGACATGACAACTGGTGACCACACCGCTACGGAATTGTACCCTATCATTGAGGAGTGGTTATCCAAATGAACAATTGGTACCTTGGAGCTATTAACGTTTATAGACTCGGAACCGGTGTTGCCTTATACCACCCCTTGGGTTCCCTTTTGATAGACTGCGGAGATGGTGCAGCTGGCCAATGGGGGGAATGTGGTCTCAGTGAATTAGGTCCTACCGCTATTCTGTTTACCTCTGGAGCCGCCGGTAGGATCTGTGGAGTATATGGTTTCCTTTCAGCCTTTAGAGGAATTCAACGAAAAGAGCCCATATCCGTAGTTCACCTCTTGGGAGAGGAGTTGTTGCCAAACCTAATTGAGGCCTGGCAACAAAATGAAGGGAGAAAACCAGGAGCACCGATCCATTTAGAGGGAATAAGGCCAGGGGAAACAATAGAGATCGGTCCATTTACCTGTATGAGTGTTGTCATGAACGGTGACCCGATTGAGGCGATCTGGCGTATATCTATCGGTGACAAGGTTGTGGTTGTCACGGGTGACACACCTCCAGGTCAAAGGCTAGATCACGCTACTCGTGGTGCTAACCTAATCGTTACACCTACCGGCGTATCAAACCTCTCGACAGAGGTCTGTTAGACTAAATAATATCGTCGAGTTCAGCGTCTATTTCATCGTAAGATATGAGCTCAACTGGCTGTTCTTCAGCCAGACCAAACTTGGAACGCCACCTCAAGAGACTTATTGCTACTAGTCCCAAACAAACGGCTACAACCTGTGAAGTGGATAGACCACCCAAGTGACCTGTGCCTCGAATCGCATCGCCTCTAAACAGCTCAATAGTCGCGCGAATCATCGGGTAAACAAGCATCCCTGTCGCTAATACAATCCCATCAAATTTTCTCCACCTAGACCACAAGAGTGACAAACCAAGGAATACACACAGAGCAGCAGCCGACTCCCAAAGCTGAGTAGGGAAGGTAGGAGTCCCATGTATAGCGCCAACACCGACCCCCCTCTCAAAGACCAAGGCTATCCAAGGAAATTCACCTAAAGAGACTACTTGTCCACCTTGAAATAGCGCTCCAGATATGGAGTTCCAATCGTCTACGTCACAAGCAGCTCCATGGCAGCACCCCGCGGCAAAACAGCCTAACCGGCCGATTGATAGCCCCAGAAACAGCGACGGCGCCAAGGCATCCGCTAATTTCCAAGGGTGAATACCTTTTCGTTTAGCATACAGAATAACCCCTATCCCCGCAGCGATTGCGCCCCCTAAAAAAGCCATCCCACCTTGGTTAAATTTGAACAACACCAAGGGATCTGCGAATAATGTTGATGGCTCAGAACCTAAAAAATGCAGTAATCTAGCGCCCATTATTCCACCAAACATCGCTATTACAACAATGGGAAGCAGAACGTCGGGGTGGATACCCACCTTCTTGAGGCGAAACCAACCCACACCCGCGGCAACAGCGAAAGCAAAAATCAACATCAGTCCATACGTGTGCAGAACAACTGGAGTATTACTTTGGCCGTATGAGATCGAATAGAGGTCTGGAAACATGCCCTTATCTAACTCAAATGAAGCGAGCTGAATGGAAAGCCCACAAATTTGAACTGAAAAATAAAAAACTGACAACCCATTCTTCGGCAGTAACATATATGATTATAAAAGGAGTCTCCTAGGCAGATGCGAGTATTACTTACAGGTGGTGCGGGCTTTATTGGTTCAAACCTTGCTATTGCGCTAGTCGCTGCTGGGTACCAGGTCACGGTTCTTGACAAGTTGACCTATGCGGGTGATCGGGAAAACCTATCCGGACTCGACCTGAAGTTTGTAGAGGGAGACATATGCGACGCTTCTTTGGTGAAAAGGCTAGTTCAAGACAGCCAGATAGTAATAAACATGGCTGCTGAGTCGCACGTCACTCGCTCATTCCACGGAGCATCAGACTTCATAAAGACGAACGTAGATGGCGCAAGAATAGTAGTAGAGAACGCCATTGAAGCGAATGTTGACAGAATAATACATATGTCAACGGACGAGGTCTTTGGCCCCGCACCAGCTGGTGTTTCTTTCGATACCAACGCCCCACATAAACCAAGGAATCCTTATGCAGCGAGTAAGTCCGCTGCTGAGGCCTTTATCCATGCCGCGAGAAACATTACTGGGACTGGCATCAACATCGTCAGATGTACCAACAACTACGGTCCTCGCCAACATATAGAGAAAGCCATCCCATGCTGGATCACCCACGCGCGGCAGGGAAAAGCAATACCTATTCACGGAAAAGGTACAGCTGAGAGAGACTGGATGCACGTGCGAGACTTGGTTGCCGGGATAATTCGAATAATAGAGGTGGGCTCAAAGTCCGAGACATTCCACTTCAGTGGAGGAAACAGTCATACCAATAGATCTGTAGCTGAGCGAATTGCGGAGCTGTATGGTGGAGGAACTATTGTCTCAACACCTGAGCGGCTCGGCCAAGACATGCGCTATGATTTGAACGACATAGCGACGAGAAAAGCACTTGGGTGGGAGCCAAAGAAGAACTTTGATGAAGGGTTAAGAGAGACTATTCGCTGGTTTACTCCATCCGGGTTTAAGCGAATCCAGGATTGCTGATCATGGGCTTACGTGACAACCCTATTGTTACAGTTGTTATCCCGACCCACAGGCACACACCTGTTGGGCTGCAGGGGTTTAGGGATCAAGATGTCCCTACTACCGTGTTGGTTCTAGCGAATGGTGGAGTCACGGGTGTGGAGGGCGATACTGTCCTACAGGTAGAGTGGATGGGTCACGGCGCCACTAGAATGGCAGCAATAGAGTTCATCACAACTGAATACACCCTCTTCTCTGTAGATGATGCCACACCTGTTGGTGAGGGTGCTGTTAGAGCCCTAGTTGACGCCATAACCGAGGGTCCATACGACGCGGTGTTTGGTAGGCAAATCCCTCACGAAGGCGCTGATATCATCACAACAGAGAGGCTTTCTGAGTGGACTCCTGAGGGCTCAAACCACTATAAAACTGACAGGCACGACCACGTTTTCGCTCTGTACAAGACCTCGACCTTGCGGGAATTCCCATTGCCAAATGTAGCCATTGCGGAAGATCTACACTGGAGTATCGCCCAGCGAATTGGGTATGTGCCAAACGGAGCCGTTATTCACTCCCACAAGAGGCGCCCTTTAGAGCTGTATCGACGCACTAAGGCTATCCACAGGGAACTAAAGGTCATTGGTCGAGAGCCTCTTATTCCTTCATTTAGGAGTCTAATCTCGGCACTACCCGGTGTGATTAAACCCACAATGAGGGCTGGAGTGAGGGAATTCCCCAATCAAATAGCAGAGCTATTTGGACAGTGGCAAGGAGGAAAAACTGAGTAGACCTAGGTTACTGGTCAGCGCCCTGATTAATCCAGTCTTCAATAATAGCCAGCTCGCTTGTGCTCAACATGCTCCGACCCTTCGGCATAGTCACGCCAGAGCCTCCAACTGTCGACTGTGTCCCGTTTAGCTTGTGCCAAAGGTAGCTGTCTGCCGTACTCCCAGGTGTCACCTGATCCATTCCACTAACATCACCTGATGAAGCATTTACAATGTTGTTGTAGGAAACCGTAAAACCACCGCTTGAGCCATGACAACCGATGCACCCGTTTGAGGATAAGATTGGCTCAATATCAGCGCTATATGAGTAGCATGCAATGACACTTGAGTCGTTGTCATCACAGTCACCGTCGCATGAGCTAATGCCATCATTATCAGCATCTTCGTCATTTAGACTCGGGTCGTTGTCGTCACAGTCGACTGAACTTAAGCTTCCGTCACAGTCGCCATCGTCCAAGATAGAACCCAAACTTCGGTCACCATCATCACAGTCAACTCCTGATAAGACTCCGTCGCAGTCACCATCTGCTGAAGTAGAACCCAAGCTTATGTCATCATCATCGCAATCGTCAGCGGTTACCGCTCCGTCGCAATCACGATCGTTAGAGATAGAACCTAAACTTCGGTCATTATCATCGCAATCTTCATCAGTAAGCGAACCGTCGCAGTCCTCGTCGTCAAAGACAGAACCTAAACTTGGGTCATTATCATCGCAGTCGTCTGAGCTCAGCGCTCCATCGCAGTCAAGATCGTCGGAGATAGCACCCAAGTTTATGTCGTTATCGTCGCAATCTTCGTCTGATGGGACTCCATCTTGATCAATATCAACCACGGCAGTACCAGTGTCAGTAGTCGTCGTTCCTGTATCTATGGTGCCAGTGTCAGTCGTAGCTGTACCAGTATCGGTGGTTTCTGTGCCCGTATCCGTTGTAGAAGTATCAGTTGTTGAAGTGTCAGTTGTTGAAGTGTCAGTTGTTGAGGTGTCAACCGTATCAGTAGTGGATTTACAACCAGAGGTCAAAGTGACAGATGATAAGGCCATAAAACCAAAAACAAAAACGACAAACCTCATACTAAACTCCATTTCTTCTATAAGTTGCGATGACCATACCACTAATTATCAATGATTAACAATTATTGTTGAATGTATGAAAAGACCCCCAATAAACACGTAACAAAATTGCCATTATACTATCAGCCACACAGGGGTTATCAGCATCTCCATCAAACTCGAGGCTACAAATAGGATTGAATAATGCATACAGAATCGCACTTCAAAGATTGGCAAAGTAGAGAAGAGATAGCTGAGAGTATGGTTCCACTTGTGGGCAAGCTCTACCGTGAACACGGTGTAGTAACCATGATTTACGGTAAGCCACTCGTCCACTGCAGCCCCACACAGATAATCAAAGCCCACAAGTACGCTCAAAAGTTCGACGGCAACGAAGCTGTAAACATGGTTGAGTCATTTCAGGCTCTGCAACACATGGTCGACTTAAATCTCGCCCCTGCACGTGTAGATGTAGGCAAGCTCGTCGTGAGGGCTCGAGCAGCTGAGATAAATATTGAGGTCTACCTCAAAGACACCATGGAATCCATCGTAAACAAGAAGGCTGCTATTTTGCAGGAACCGCGGGACATTGTGCTCTATGGGTTTGGTCGAATAGGCCGACTACTCGCAAGAATGCTGGTAAACAAGGTGGGTGGTGGAGACAAGGCTCGCCTGAGGGCTATTGTTGTTCGCCCCAAGGGTGGGGACGATCTATCACGGCGCGCAAGCTTATTGCGGCGTGACTCTGTACACGGACCTTTTCGAGGTAGCATCACCTTAGATCACGAAAACAACGCGCTTATTATTAACGGAAACCACGTAAAGCTACTCTACTCAAACTCTCCTGACACCATCGACTACACCGAACACGGCATAAAGAACGCCCTAGTGATCGACAACACAGGAAAATGGCGCGACCGACAGGGTTTGGGTCTTCACTTAAAGGCAAAGGGCGCCTCACAAGTGCTCCTTACCGCTCCGGGTAAAGGAGATATTCCTAACATTGTCTTTGGAGTAAACGACGATGCTGTCGTCGATGGCGAGACTATTTTCTCGGCTGCGAGTTGCACCACAAACGCGGTTGTGCCTCCCCTTAAGGTCATTGAGGACGAATACGGGATCATCTCAGGGCACCTGGAGACTATCCACGCCTTCACAAATGATCAGAACCTTACAGACAACTACCACCCAAAGGCCCGCAGAAACCGCAGCGCCTCGATGAACCTTGTCATAACCACGACAGGTGCTGCCACCGCCGCTTCAAGGGCGCTGCCTTCACTTACAGGAAAGCTAACTGGCTCCGCAATTCGCGTACCAACCCCCAATGTTTCTCTGGCGATTCTGAACCTCAACTTGGAGAGAGAGACAACTCGTGACGAGCTAAACGAGCACCTTCGCTTGGTGTCTATGGAAGGAGCACTCCAGCAACAGATCGACTGGACAGCTGCACCCGATGTTGTGAGTATCGATCAAGTTGGAAACGACCACGCAGGAATAATTGACGCAACCGCGACTATCGCCGAGGGCAACAAAGCTGTCATATATGTCTGGTACGACAACGAGTACGGCTACAGCGCCCAATGCGTGAGGCTACTCGGCAAGATTATTGGAATGGTTAGACCGGTCTTTCCCGCCTAGAACATTGGAATCCCGAACTTCCACAAGACCCCTGCCTCATGCGCTCGCCCCTCAGTTAGCTGGACTCTAGCGTAAGGCTGTGCCGTGATAAGCCAATTCCTACGCCACACTCCCAAACGAATAGGGATTGGAGCACCTGCAAACAAGTAGGGTTCCGGATCACCGTCTCCAAAAACATAACCCATCCCCAAGTTTACTATAGCCCATGCTCCTGCCTCAACGTAACCAAGAGCATCATCACCAAGCTGTCCACCAATCGTGATCCACGGCAAAAAGAGACCGACTCTTGCTGCGGCGCTAACTTCTGCTCCTAACAAGGGAGTCACCGTTGACTCGTTAATTGCTCCCGAAACCGAAATTCCACCGCTAACGTAGTAAACATGCGAGACAGCCAAAGGAAGAGACTCTGCGCTGGCAGTCCCCGAAGCTACAAAGCCCCCTAGCAATAGCCCCCCAAGATATCTACAGTTACCCACGCACAAGCTCCAATACACACCCCAGACCATACTGCACAGACTTTGTCCATGAAATTGACTGTACATCGTCGTCGTAGCGGGTGCGAACCGGTCGTTCTCCGAAAGTCACCCCAAGTCGAGCAGATGCGGCGATAAGTTGTTGATCAAAGAGATAGTTGTCCGAAAACGACTCGAAGCTCAACCTTCTTAACAAAGACGCTCTGTAGGCTCTAGCCCCAGTGTGACCGTCCGTCATCTCTGTTCCTAAAATCCTGTTTGCGAAGCCTGTCAGACCTCTGTTTGCCCATCTTCTCCACCATGGGATTACATAACCGCCCTCGTAAGCCAAGAACCTAGAACCTAGTGCAATATCGGCGACATCTAGAGCATCCAGTAAGCCAAGTACATCATCAGCGTTGTATTGATCGTCGCCGTGCAACAGGGCCACTTGCTCAAAACCCCGCTCTACAGCCCAGTTGTACCCACTCTTTTGTGCGCCGCCGTAACCTCTGGAGTGTTCGTGACGGACAACAAAGACGTGCTCGGGCAGCCCCTCACTTGAACCGTCAAGACTGCCATCGTCCACGAAAACCACAGGTATTCCAGAAGGTAAAGCGTCTATGACCTGATGAATAGTCCCCGCTACATCACGGCCAACAACCACCACACACGATTTTGATTCAACTTTCATCTAAACAGATCCACAAGGCGCACTCTATTAGTATAGAAAGAACGTAACATCTGTCGCTCACCTAAGACCCAACCCGATGAATCCATGCGGCGTTTGGAGATGGCGTTTGGAATAGAACACACCCCAGCTACCATACCGGCAGCCAATGCAAACCCGCCGCGTTTTGGTACTCGTGCCCCCCAAGTTCTCCCCGTAGCCGAAGCAGTTCCAAGACCTAATACTCGAGCAGCAGTCCAAACAGGCATAGTCAACAAAAGCGAAACAGGCATTGAACGAAAGGCTCCACGGATTCGATTTCTCTCAATCCAAAAGAGCTTTTTGAGCCCATACCTCCCATAACTAGCTCCCAAATGATGGCTTATTCTAGCCTCAGGTACATACCTCAAGTCAAACCCAGCTCGCTTGGCTCTAAGCGAGAGATCTATATCCTCTCCAAATGAGTGAAAACTCTCATCAAACAACCCTATCTTATCGATCACAGACCTGTGAATAAGCATGGCTGCGCCTGAACATGCCCCTACCTCTCGAGGCTCGTCATAGCTCTCTCCATCTGCATCTTCTCGACCTATCGCCCAATTAAATCCATCTGGATAGAGACCATGCCCTGTGTTGTCAATACGGCCAGAACCATCAGCGAGAGTGATCCTCGGTTGATAGAGTCCCTCTTTCTCAATTGAGGGTCGCAGGGAATTCAGCAGGGACCCATCAGCGACCGTATCGTCGTTCAATAGCAATATTCCAACCCCTGAACTGGCCTTTATTCCCACATTGGCTGCCGCGGCGAAACCCACATTACTGCCCAACTCAATAAGCTCCGCATCGACACCATCAAGCTCAGCAGCACCTGTTTCATTGGAGACAACTACAAACAGTTCATCCCAATCCTCAAGCTGTGGCACAATTGAGTTCACACAATCGACCAAAATTGGACCCCCAAAATGAGTCACCACAACAACCGATATCCCTCTATTTGAAGTCTCTTTCACGATATTACCGACTCAATAATGGACTCGTCATGCTCTATATATTGAACTGACCAACGGGCTACATCGCCAGTGTAGGAGTCATGTATCACACAGTTGCCAGAGGCATCCTTCAGATATCCATCCAAATACGGCGAGCCATTATTACAGGCAAAAAAGATGATCTGAGCTGGAAACACAAGCCTATTATAGCTCAAAACCAACTACCACATCAACAGTTCTGCCACCTTTCCTCGTCCCGAAGCTTTCGAGTTGATAGCTCGTGATGCCATAACCTCTTTCACATTGAACTTCGGTGAATATAGCTCTCTGATTACCTCGGCAGATGAATTGGAGAGCAGTACGTGAACACCATTCTCTTTTAATCGCAAGGCCAGATCTCTTAGGCGGATCTGATCGTCGATTGTGAAACCATCCCGAGTGTAAGAGGTGAAGGAGCTAGTAGCATTCAATGGAACATAGGGAGGATCGAAATAGACAAAATCACCCGGCTTTGCTCTCTCTTCCACCCCCATAAAATCACCGTGCGCGAGGGTCACATTTTGTAGGGCATCAGAGCAAGCCATAAGGCGTCCTGCATCACATATTGTAGGGTTCTTATACCTTCCAAAAGGCACATTGAACCCGCCTGATTTGTTAACCCTGTACAGTCCGTTAAAGCCTGTTTTTGTGACGTACAACATCCAAGCCGCCACCTCCGCATCGGAACGATTGTCGATATCGACCGCTCTCAACCTGAGGTAAAACTCCTTGTCATAGGGATATGTCTCCAATAGCGCTATTACCGCCATTGGTTCGTCGCGTACAGACTTATAGGTTCGCAACAGTCGATCGTTCAAATCCGAGAGTACCGCCGAATCGGGCTCGAGTGCGTAAAACAGAGCTGCACCACCCAAAAATGGCTCGTGGTAGGCGTTGAACTCCTCAGGCACATGCTTAAGCAGCTCTGAGAGAAGCTGACGCTTGCCTCCAACCCATTTTAAAAATGGTTTGGCGGGAACGAGAGATTTATTTAAATTTTTGAGAGCAGCTTCAGCAAGTACAGCGTTCATATTCAGAGTTCTATTGATTCAGTAATTTTAGGTATATAGGGTCACTCCCTACTACACACCAATATCACACCTCTTGACCCGTCAACAGTTATAATTTCTCCATTGATCAATTTTTTGGTTACACCGCTCACATTTACTACAGCCGGCAGACCGTATTCTCTGGCCACGACAGCGCCGTGAGACAACATTGAGCCCATCTCCATCACCACCGCACCAGCCACTGCAAATAGCGGAGTCCACCCCGGGTCAGTAGAAGTCGTAACCAAAACATCTCCGGCGCGAAGATCGTCTACCTGCTCGGGTGAGGACAAAATACAGACCCGACCAGTGTGGCGACCCGGCGATATTCCCAAACCCTTGAGAGCCCCAGAACTAGGCGTTACATCAAGAGGTTCATCACCTACATAAAAGGTTGGTGGCTCAACGCCTTTCTCGAAGTTGCTCCACTCATCTCGCCGTGCCTCTGCCGTCTGCTTCAAAGCTTCAATAGACACACTACCTAAAAGACCCGATTTTGCCTCGCTCCATTTCAACCACTCAATGAGCCCAGAGTCATCACCAAACAACTCAACCCCAACCCTTAACAGAGCCCTGTTTGTCGCCAGCAACACCTTATCAAATTCATAGCGTTGATCCTCTCTGAGCTGAAGGTAACGCTGCGTGAGCTTGACCAACCGTCTCACCCATACTCGTTTAATAAGACCATGATTAGAATCAAGTTCACTCATAGCAGCTTCAACCTGGCTAGAGTCGAGTTCTTTATTCGGCAGAGTGGCGCTGCTCAAAGCAGAACCAGTAGAGCCCAGTAACCGTTTGACAGCATCTGGATCATCGCACCAGCGAGTCGAAAAAACTTCCCATGAGTTCGCGCTGCTACGGTGCCCATGAAGCTCAATAAAATTGTTAAATGCGGACTTGAACTGTGTCTTGTCATCCAGGTTATTCAGTCTAGATAGCTCCCAGAGATCTCTGTTGACCTGCACCGTTTTGTTATCGGTGTTGCAAACAAGTATTTGATCTCGAAGATGCTCAGGCACAACCGACTCTGCCAACTGATATAGAATATTCGCGTACATCAGCGAGATAATGTGGATCTTAATGTACTCACGCATAAGCTCTATAGAGGACTCTACGTCACTAATAGGCTCTTTATTGTGACTCGTGATACCAACTATTTTGCCGTCTAGACTGCTAGCATACTCGTCCCAAACCTTGTGGTTTGACAGTGGATTCCACCTAAAACGTCTCCAACGCTTATCTTGAAACGTCTCAAAGAAAATATAGCCATACAAGAGAAAATTCGGGGCGGCGGCTCGACGTCGCAACCACCGTCGCTCCTCTTCAGGGGGAAAAAACTCCAAAATGAACCTAGGTGGTGGGGCGCTGGGAAACTTGAACATCAAATGGCGAAAGACCGTCACGTTAAAATAGGGTCGCCCCATAATCAGGCGTGTTGGCTCGGAGTCACCCAGAAAACGCTTTGACGTAAGCGGGTACTCAACAAACCACCGCAACAGATCATCGGTGATACTCCAACCCATTGGTGAGGCAACTCCAGACCAACGCTCTCCAAAGAAACGGCGTGTCCAGAGCACTTCGTCTGGCGGTCGCTTTAGCGGAGTGGAGGTTATGGCTCTGGATTGGAGTAAGAAGAACTCACCCCGACTATTTTGGGCCCACTCAATGTCTTGGGGCAGACCTGTCATTCGCTCAATACGGAGCCCAATCCTAGCTAGTTTCGCAGAATCCTCACGACTCAATTTACGCTCTCTGGGGTTCGCCACCTCTGACCAGACTAACCCTCCATCTTCAGATGGAAGAAGCTCTCGTAGCTGTTCAACCACATCTGACGAAACCTCCTCAACTCGAACCCGTGCAGAGACTCGGTTCAGGGAGCGCCCCCTGCGAATTTTTGGTCTACGAAAGATATATCGATCCGCTGAAACTGCCCCAGAGACAACAGCCTCAGCCTGCCCATGCACAGCCTCAACCACCATCTCATTCCAGCTCCCCGAGTGCGGATTTATCGTGAACATCACCCCAGATTTATAGGAATCAACCAATCTCTGAACAATAACCGCCATGCCGAACTTCTCAGACCTAACACCACTGCGCCGACGATAGACTGCAGCGCCATCTGAAAACCAGCTTGCCCAGCAACTCAAAATAGCCTGAATAAGCCCCGCCTGATCTACGACATTAAGTACTGAGAGGTACTGACCAGCGAATGAGTGGTCGCTAGCGTCTTCATCTACAGCCGAAGATCTCACTGCTAATCTAACAGAATTTTCCCCACCTCCACCAAACCCCAACAACCGTGCCTCTCGCAGAACTGACTCCAATAATTCTTCTGGGAATTTCATGTCCCCTATGGCCTCTCGAATCTCAGAGAGTTTTGTAGTGTTGAGATCAATATCCGCCCCACGTGCTAGGGACTCAAAACAACCGACTGGGAGAACAAAGCCCTCTGGTACTGGAAGCTTTTTACGCACCAATAAAGCGAGACCGACAGCCTTTCCGCCACACACATCAATGTCTGACTCAGCAATTTCAACTAGTGGTATAGGCTTAAACACGACCTTTTCATATTACACCTGTTGGACTCCAGCACAAAAGAGACATAAATAGGCCGTGTATTCAAAATCGGACATATTCTCGGTTCAAAAATACAAAAAACGCATATCTTGGCAAAAACAAAGGGCGCAACATGGCAAACACTGACGGTATTTTCACCCCTCCCGCACCTAAAAACGAGCCAGTATTGGGATATGAGCCCGGCTCTTCCGAATACAAGGAATTGCAGGTAGAGCTAAAGGCTTTCACCAGCAGCCCTATGGAGATTATGAGTGTGATCGCAGGAGAGCGGATCTCGACCGAGAATACCGAGTCAGTGCTCAACCCCTCAAGCCACAGCGAGGTCATCGGACGGACACACCTCGTAGGAGCTAGCGAGATCAACCGAGCATTCGATGCCGCCAACGCCGCCCACGCCGAGTGGTCATCTTGGGGCTGGGAAGAAAGGGCTGCCGTGTTTTTAAGGGCAGCAGCTCTATTGGCCGGTCCCTGGAGAGCCAAGATAAACGCCAGTACAATGTTAGGACAGGGCAAGACCTCTAATCAGGCCGAGATCGACGCATCTTGTGAGCTTATAGATTTCTGGAAGTTCAACGTAGAATTCGCCAAAAACCTCTACTGCGAGCAACCTATCTCAGGGGATGGTGTCTGGAACCGTTCAGATCACAGACCTCTCGAGGGTGTCATAGCGGCTATCTCACCTTTCAATTTCTCGTCTATTGCGGCCAACTTGGCCTCTGCGCCTGCACTTATGGGCAACACGGTTGTCTGGAAACCATCAAACACCCAGGCACACTCAGCCTACCTTCTAATGGAGCTAATGGAGGAGGCCGGTCTACCAAACGGTGTAATAAACTTGGTATTCTGCGATGGACCTGAGTTTGGCAGTACCATAATGACCCGTCCAGATCTGGCTGGGATCCACTTCACTGGCTCGACACCTACCTTCAAACACCTATGGAGAGAGGTCGCCAATAACCTCGACACCTTCCGGACCTACCCAAGGCTTGTGGGAGAAACCGGCGGAAAAGACTTTATTGTCGCTCACTCCTCGGCAGACCCAAGACAGCTAGCGGTAGCGATTACACGTGGTGGCTTTGAATATCAGGGGCAGAAATGCTCTGCTGCATCTCGGATCTATTTACCCAGCAACCTCGCTGACGAGACCCTAGCGATAGCAAAAACCATGATGTCAGAGATGAAGATGGGCGACGTTCGTGACTACAAGAACTTTATCGGTCCTGTGATTGATAAGCGCTCTTTCGACAAGATCGCGCGATTCGTGGACGTGGCAAATGAGACCGGGGATGTAGTCGCAGGAGGAAACTACGACGACTCTGTTGGTTACTTCATCGAGCCGACACTTGTGAGAGTAGATGACCCACATCACAAGCTCATGGAGCAGGAGATTTTCGGGCCTGTTGTGACTGTTTATGTATACCCTGAGGACGAATTCTCAGAGACCCTAAAAATTGTAGATTCAACGAGCCCATACGCCCTCACTGGCGCCATATTCTCCAAAGACAGAGCGGCTGTTCAGGAGGCTCAAGACACACTGCGGTTTGCAGCGGGCAACTTCTATATCAATGACAAACCGACAGGAGCCGTTGTTGGGCAGCAGCCTTTTGGAGGATCTAGAGCTTCCGGCACCAACGACAAGGCAGGGTCTATATTAAATCTTCTCAGGTGGGTCAGCCCAAGATCAATTAAAGAGAACTTGGTCGCGCCTAGTGAGTGGGGATACCCCTTCTTAGGCTAACCCTAGGGAGACTGGCTATACAAAATGGACGGAGCAACCCAAAAAGGCGACGACGCTGTCAAAATACAGACGCTCATAGTCTCTGATCTACATATCTCTGAGTCCGAGCCCGTAAACAAAAAACGCCCACTATGGAAACGCTACAAACAGCAGGACTTCTTCTTTGATGAGGACCTAATCAGTTGCGTTAAGTTTGTGGAGAACAAGCCCTCTATTGACGGACAGACAGTCAAAACAGAGCTCATTCTAAACGGCGACACATTCGACTTTGATAGCGTCACACAGACACCATCAAATGGCGAAAAACCAGTATCTATGGGACAAAGAAAATGGGGTTTGGGCACTCAGGAGTGGATGTCTATCTATAAGATAGAGCGCATAATAGACGAGCACAGGTGGTGGCTGCAGCAACTAGGAGCCTTTATCCAGAGGGGTAATTCTATAGTCTTTATAATAGGAAACCACGACCTAGAGCTCCACTGGCCATCTGTTCAAGAGCTAATCGTCTCGGCCATGGAGCTACCAGAGGAATACCGTGATGGGGTACGCTTCTGCAGCTGGTTTTACCTAAGCGGTGGGGACACATTTATTACGCACGGTCACCAACTCGACGCCATGTGCTCCGTAAGAGACCCCGTGAACCCCTTTGTGCAACTCAGAGGAAAAGCCGCGGTTAGGCTACCTTTTGGCGAGCATGCCAGCAGGTGCATGCTCAACACTATGGGTTACTTCAACCCCCACGCCACCAAGAACTACATTATGAGTTCCCGTGAGTACCTAAGGTTCTTCACGAACTATATGATAAAAACACAGCCTTTAATTGTACTCACGTGGTTCACTGGAGCGGTCGCGACATTCGCAAAAACCATAGTGCACCATATGCTCCCGCCAATGCGCGATCCGTTGTTTGTTGAGGAAAAAACAGAGGTCATTGCCGCTAACGCTAACGTAACTCCGGCACAGGTACGACGCCTAGCCGCAGCGTGCACACCTCCAGCAGCAGCAAACCCTATAAAGATACTGCGGGAGCTGTGGCTTGACCGAGCGCTACTGATCATATTTTCACTGCTCTTCGGGATTCAGTTCATTTTGGCTCTAAATATGGTCTGGGCCATTAGCCCTTGGTGGGCGCTTGGACCTACTATTTTACTTTCACCAGTAGTCTTTATATACGCCCACTCGGTCCATTCAGGTGTCTTTGCTGGACCACTCCTAAGCAAGAAAGCAGCCAAGCTACTCTCTACAGTAACAGGGGTAAAAAGGATCGTTTTAGGACACAATCACGTGCCCGAATGCAGCAAACTCGATGACGTGGAATACCTAAATTCGGGCTTCTGGTCTCCAGCCTATTCGGAGCCCGAGTGCATCAACCGGATAGGAACCCCAACATTTGTTTGGATCGGTGAAACAGAAAACAAAAACAGACGAACAGCGACGCTTTGGCGATGGCCCGAGGGAGCCCTTGAACCAGTACCTTTCACGGAAGAATAGTCCCTACAAACTGTACCGTTCACCAAAAAAGCTTGACATCAACAGATATGGAGATAATTATCTATTAAGTTCAAGTATATATTTGAGCTTTATAAATTAAACCGTGGGCCAGCGACCAATCGCATTAGCCTCCGAAACGTTCCCTCTCATTATGGCAGGCCTCATCCCACCCGATGTGCCACATCTCCATTCGAGACCCCTGGAATACAGTGAACTATAAAACAAAGGCGAGCGATGCAAGTTCGTCCTGACAATCCAATCATCGTTCAAGGAGACGGCAAAGTCCTGCTTGAAACGACCCACAAAAACTACGAAGAGGCCCGTGATTTCTTGGCCCGCTTTGCGGAATTAGAAGCTTCACCAGAGCTTTTACACACCTACAGAATCACCCCTATTTCTCTGTGGAACGCCGCCTGTACCGGCATGAACAAAGATAATATTATCGAGACTCTGCGCGGATACACAAAATTCGATATCCCCCCAGACGTACTCACCCATATTTCAGACACCATATCAAGATATGGTCTCGTCAAACTCAAGACCCACCCCGACAACCCTGACCTGATTAGACTCGACTTCTACAACGCTTATGTGGCTAAACTAGTAAGTAAAGAGCCTACTGTTCAGGAATTCCTAGTAGAAGATGGACGCAGGAACTGGGCTATACAAGGTGGTCACCGAGGAATATTCAAGCAGCGTATGCTTACAGCCAGCTGGCCTGTTGAAGACCTGGTGGGATTCCTCCCCGGTGCGCCATTGAAAATTGACCTGCGGGACACAATGCTCAGTAACGGTAAGCCTTTCGGGGTGAGACCATACCAGGTAAAAGCTGCTGAAAAATGGCATCTTTTAGGGTTGCCGGCAGGTGGTCACGGGGTGGTTGTTCTGCCTTGTGGTGCCGGAAAAACCATCGTCGCGATGGAGGTAATGCGCCTCTGCCAAACAAAGACCCTAATCTTGGCAACAAACGCAGCAGCAGTAACTCAATGGGTACGCGAGATAATCGACAAGACTCACCTCACAGCAGATCAGGTAGGCGCCTATATGGGCACCACAAAAGAGATAAAGGCTGTCACGGTTGCTACCTACCAAATCCTAACTTGGCGACGTAGCCGCGAACACGAGTTTGAGCATCTGCACCTCTTTGAGGATCAAGACTGGGGGTTACTTGTCTACGATGAAGTACACCTCCTACCAGCTCCTGTTTTTGGCGCTACCGCTACCCTTCAGGGTCGTCGCCGACTAGGCTTGACCGCGACACTTGTGCGGGAAGACGGTCGTGAGTCAGACGTGTTCGCACTTGTTGGTCCAAAACGCTACGACCTCCCATGGAAGGTATTGGAGCAGGGTGGATTCATCGCAGAGGCCATCTGCTTCGAAGTCCGGGTAAGTTTCAACGACCGTGACGACGAAAAATACGAGAACGCCGGTAACCAAAATAAATTCAGGATTGCCTCGGTTAATCAAGCGAAGACTCCCGCAGTACAAGAGCTTGTTGAACGCCACAAGGAAGACAACATCCTAGTAATAGGAACCTATGTCGATCAACTCGAGAATCTCGCAAAGATCCTAAAGGCACCGTTAATCACAGGTAAGACCCCCCATAGACGTCGCGATGAGTTGTTTGACCAATTCCGCACCGGAACAATCAAGCTTTTAGTTGTGAGCAAGGTCGCAAACTTCTCCATTGACCTACCCGATGCAAACGTGGCTATTCAAGTATCCGGCTCCTTCGGTTCTAGGCAAGAGGAGGCCCAGCGCCTCGGACGAGTTCTTAGACCAAAAAGCAAGGGCAAACACGCAAACTTCTACACAATCGTTACCCGCGACACAAAAGAGCAGGAATTTGCCCTAAAAAGGCAGCTATTTCTGACTGAGCAGGGCTACCGATACACAATCGAAAACAGGCCGTAAACGCCATACTTAAACTCAACGAAGAGTAAAAAAAGCATGTCTGAAGAGACCCAAACCGCACCAACATCCGATACCTCATCATCAAACAACAAGCGCCGTCGCAGGCGGCGCAGACGCCCCGAAGGCGAAGAGTCTAGCGAGGCATCTTCGGCAGCGTCTGGTGGAAGGCGCCGTGGAGGCAGAAGCCGAGGTCGACGCGGTCACACTTCAGACCCAAACAAGGTTGTTGGCGGCCCTGACTCCGGAAAGAACCGCCGTCGTCGCAGAAGCCGAAGGCGGAGGGGCGCACCAGTTTCAGGCGCAAACAGGAGGCGCGGCGCTTCAAAAGCTCAACTAACTGAGCTTGAAACCTACTTTGAAAAAATGGACTTCGAGCTACTCAGTGCTCTGTACCGGGGTCTTGGTGGTCAACCTGGTAGAATTGAAGAGAAAGAACGAGTCGTAACTCTGACAGTGAAAGCCCTCGCCCAAGGTAGCCGCCTAAAATCATCGATAAAGGCCTGTCATGAACGTGAAAGAACGGCCCTGGCGATCCTTATTCAGTGTGGTGGCTTGGCACACTCTGTAGAGTTTATCAGCGAGCTGACAATCTCTCTGGGCGGACAAGAATCCGAGTGGCAAAAGGTAATGTTGAGCCTTGCTAACAAGGGTCTGATTTTCTCGTCGAAGGTAATGAAGGCTGAGTTCTTCTACATCATCCCAGAACCTTTAGTTGAGTTGATTATCCCCCTCATAGAAGACGACATGACTGTCCCTGTCTTTAAACAAGAGGGCATTGAAGTTCAAAATCAAAGCCTGTTCTCACCACCATTGGATTTCTCAATAACCACACTCTGCACCTACGTTGATCGACGCCCACCGCGCCTCACTCAGCAGCAAGAGATCTACAAAGCTCACAAAGAGGAAATGGATCAATTCTTCAGCCAGATCTGGTCTGCTGATTCCGATCTTTTCCACTTCCACATCGAGTTCTTGATGACCCACGGAATTGTTGAGTTACGAGGCGACTCGATTCGGGTTGATCGAGAGGTCGTAGACGAGTGGCTAAATCTAGACGAGCAAGATCAGCGAGATCTTATTTTCAGAGCATTAGACAAACACCTGCCATACGCCGAATGGGTAATTGGCGCTGTGTTATCTGGCGGAGGCGAATGGGTACCAGAACGCCCCCTCTCAGCACTTTACCGCAGATGGAAGCGGGGAGAGGACTGGCGCAAACGGCTTCACAGCGGAGATTACGGCGCTCACAAGAGCAACCAAAGAGAATCTTGGTCGTTCGCACCACTGATTCGAACTGGAATGCTCGAGCTTGGTGAATGGGGTCAAGAGAAATTTTATCGCCTGACTCCTCGAGCCAAATCGATGATGGAGGACAACTCCGACGATGAATTCAAGGCTTTTTACCTAACACCTGCTTTTGAAATCATGGCGCCTGCGGGTCTGTCTCCGGAGCTTTTGTTTAGAATAGGCGAACTGTCGGAGCTTACAGGTTGCGATAGGGCTAACACATATCGAATCACCCAAGTCAGCATTGAGGGAGCGCTCAACAAGGGTTGGCGAAGAGACGATCTGCTTGATTTCCTACGCGACAATTCACAGATTGGACTGCCTGAAAACGTAGAACAGACGATGCGCGACTGGATGGGGTACACAGGAGACGTAGAGTTCCATGACACGGTCGTAATGACAGTTCACAACAGCAGAATAAGAAAATTTGAATCTAGTAAGACACTCAAGCCATACATATTACACAAGTATGTGCCAGGTCTCTACGCCGTTGATCGCTCAAAGGTAGAGGAGATAATGAAGGTCCTAAATGAGACTGGATTCCACCCCTCTCAAGAAGTTCAACACTACCCTGGTAGCGAACAAGGTGTCGAAGGAAGATTGCGTCTACACGAACTTGTGGCCGAAGCTAGAGCTACTGCTGAAAATCCGCTAGCAAGAGCTCATAACGCTGACAGCCTACCCGAAGATCTCTTTGCTGTTGAAGGTAGCTCTCTTGGAAAAACTACAAAGAAGAGGCGAAGCAAATCGCAACCTCCTAGAGTCTCGCCAAGGGAAGCCAAAAACGTCATAAATGACGCGATTCGAAGCAGGTCAACTCTCGAAATTCTATATCTAACCAAGGACGGAAAACGGGTTGGATCCAAAGTCACACCGACGCGCTTAGCTGTCACACCAGGTGGTGATGAAGTAATGGTTGCCCGAGACATCAAGAAAGACGAGCTTAGAACTTACAAGCTCATCCAGATTGAACGCATGGGCGAAGTGGTATCGAAATAGCAGAACAAACGCTGGAGCCAATATATGTCTAAAGAAAGACCATTTGAACAAGCCTTAGAGGCGCTAGAAGATAGAGTCCGACGTCTCGAGTCAGGTGAGCTGTCATTAGATGACGCTTTGAAGCTATTCGAAGAAGGGGTCGAGTTGACCCGTGAATGCCATGAAAAGCTCGATGCAGCCGATCAAAAGATCACAGAGCTAACCAGAAACATTGACGGTTCAATTGGTGAGACCTCAATCTAAGGAGTCAACGAGCTACTCGTCTGGTTCCTCTACCTCTGGTCCCTTAAGAAAATCTGGTAGCTCTGTAGAGAGATCGTGAACCTCAACGTCACCAGATGTGGGGTCTAAAAAGAGACGCTTTCTCGTGAGCTGAGTCTCGCACTTATACTGAGCACGATCAAAATTTATAACCACTCGTGGGAAGACATTTTCTTTCGCTTCGACCATAGGGTTCGCTTCAAGTTCAACCTTAAAGCGCTCAACCTTTAGTGACTCCTCCAACCTAAAGCACTCTCTGCGAACCTCATTTCTACGTGTAATCAACCGCTCAACATCTGGCAGTTCATCAGAGTGAGCCTGTTCTCTCAATTCATCATCGGAGAGACCATCGAGCTTGTCATTTAACACCATGCGATTCCGAAGAGTCCGAGACAAGTCCTCTAACAGCTTGGCTATTAACTTTGATTCTCCACCAATATGCAGAGTTGTAGGAGTCCACTGGGCCGAACCCAATTGGTGAGTAAACACACCACCCTTGGCTTTAATATCTCCTCCCGAAAGCACACCAGGGCGACGCTCAATAATGACTCTCGATTCGGTCGTAATCTTGCAGTGCAACGCCTCCCTCTGAATAATAACATCACCATCTGCTGTGATAGTAGCGTTCCTACCAACACCAATTGTAATATCTCCTCCAGCAATAAGCTCCGTTGACTCCTTTTGACCAGCGACAACTGCCCCACGAATCACAATATGACCACCCGCTTCAACCCTAGCCCCACCATCAACGGAGCCATCTATCTCAATATTTTCTGGGCTTGATACTCTAAACCCAGGGTAAACCGACCCCTTTATTCGAACACAGCCGCTGTGGACTCGTACATTTCCCGAGTGATAATCTACGTCACCATCCACGGTCACTAGATCGACCACATCTATCTTTGCTCCAAGTGCAGAGACTACACCCGCGCGTTTAGCGTATATTACACCATCTCTAAGCTCGACTCCGTCTCCCATCTCAAGGGGCACATCAGTACCGTCATGCGCCTCAAGTTTATCTCCAGTGACGGTCTCACCCGGCACCCCCAACAGCGGTGCAGCTAGCTCCGCCACAGCGTCACCGGTGACTACCTCAACAAAAGTATCCATCTCCTTGAAGTCGATCCTACCAAAGGCTCCCTTGTTGCCTGCCGAGGGGCGTTTAGAATCCAACAAGCGAAGCCTGCCGTCGACACCGTGGCGAGGAGGCTCTCCTCTCGCCACAAGAATACGTTTCTGTGGCTGTAGCATTCTCGCTGCCATTCTAATGGCACCCGTAAGTACTCGATTCATTACGAACCGTTCTAAGACCGCCGCTTCCTTTAGAACGGTAATCATCTCGGGGAGCCCAGATTCGCCGCCTACTACCCTGTGTGGGTATAGGTCCATGTGGCAATCGAGGAGATTAGGGGAGATAGTAATGCCTGAACGAAAGCGAACAGTAACATTCACATCGCACGAAACACCATCAACATTGCTTTCTATTGGCTCCCCTATCATTACTTCGGCGCCACCATACAGCGGGGCTAAGGCAAACGTGCCCTCTTCAACAATATCGACCCCTCCTTCGCCGACAAGTACAAACCGTTTTACGCCACCTAATACAGAAACCTGTTTACCAAAAACATCGTGCCCAGCTGCTGAGACGACCGGAGGCGTAATACGCACTATTTGATCGCCCTGAAACAAGGAGCCATTCTCTAGGTCACTCTGGACGGCACACTCACCGTCTACTCCTGCGGCACTAGCAATACCTCGCGCAACAACAGCTAAGGTTCTACCACCACTAGATGCCAAAGCGAGACCGATAGCCTCTCTATCTACACAAACCTCCAAAACACCCTGTGAAATCAGCTCTTCAACTATCTCTTCAACCGATATTTGACCGCCACCGTACCGCTTAGAGGTAAGTGTCATACGACATTCCATACTGTCATCTGAGAAGGTGATAGCTGGACTCACCATCGCAGAATCACCAGACACCCCAACAAACCCGGCATATTCTGCCGTCGCACGAAGATTATCTTGCGAAAGAGTAGCCCCTTCACCATAAATTAATTGTGTACGACCAGGCTCTTCTGAAGGGTTTATTACTTCACCACCAACCCCTTTCCCAAGAGTTGCGGGGGTATGAGGATCGAATGAGGCAATCAAATCACCAGACAACGCTAAACAGGCCGTGTCCCCCTCAAGCCTAATGGCACCGTCTATACCTAAGACAGGAGCCACTCCGCTAGCCACCACAACATCCAACTTCATCTCGCCTAGGTTCAACAGGGCGGCGGAAATAGCATCCTTATCGATAAACTGATCAACGATATTAAAATCTTCAAGAACCTTGAGAAGTTCCTCTTGGGTCACAAGCTCGCCGCTAGTTTTGTACTTGTAAATATCTAACGATAAGCTCAGCTTGTCTGGGGAAAAGTGAATCGCTGGCTGAACAATGACTCGAGCACCTTCAACGTATACTTTCCCATAAACGTCAGCCTCTACGCAATCATCGGAACCAATCCTACAACCACCTTCAGGTGAAACCATGACTGGAGCAGCTATAAAGGGTACTGGCAGCTCCTCACCATAAACATTTATGCCCGATACACCCTCTTGCTCAGGGACAATCCTCACCACAGAATCTCCGGGAAACGCGACTCGTGAATGATCGCCGATCGCGGCTAGATAGCCATTTACGCCTTCAGTTGGGGGCTCTCCATTTCCAGCGCACACGCTCCACTCTGGGCGCCCTCGCTTTTTCGACTTCTCAAGAGCTGCCTCAATAGTCTTCTCGTCGATATGAGCCTTAG